>NZ_BAABGJ010000080.1:105033-351380 GCF_039541515.1 Variovorax defluvii | reverse complement strand
CGCTCAATCGCGTCACCGGCGGTAGCGCCAGCCAGATCTTCGGGCGCCTCAGCGCCAATGGTCAGGTGTACCTGGTCAACCCGTCGGGCGTGCTCTTCGGGCGCAGCGCGCAGGTCGATGCCGGCGGGCTCCTGGCCTCCACGCTAGGCATCAGCGATGCGGACTTTCTTGCCGGCCGCGACCGCTTCACGCAGGGCGCGGGCGAGGGCGAGGGCGCCTCGGTGGTGAACCAGGGCCGCATCAGCGTCGCGCCGGGCGGGCGCATCGCGCTCTTGGGCACGCGCGTGAGCAACCAGGGGCAGTTGCTGGCACCGGGCGGCGATGTGGCCTTGGCTGCGGGCCGCCAGGTGACGCTGGCAGCGGGGGCGGATGGGCATCTCCAGCTCGGCGTGGATGCCGGCGAGCTGGCCACGCTGGTGAGCAACGGCGGCTTCGTTCAAGCCGATGGCGGATCGATCATGCTCAATGCGCAGGGCGCCAGCGCGCTGGCCTCGGCGGTGGTGAGCAACACCGGCACCTTGCAGGCGCGCACGGTGGACAGCCGCAACGGCCGCATCCTGCTGCTGGCCGACCAGAAGCAGGGCGGACGGGTGGAAGTCGATGGCACGCTGGATGCGAGCGCCCCGGCGGGCGGCAACGGCGGCTTCATCGAGACCTCGGCCCGGCAGGTGCAGGTGGCCGATGGGGCGCGGGTCAGCACGCTTGCCGCTCATGGCAAGACGGGCACCTGGCTGGTCGATCCGACGGACTTCACCATCGATGCGGGCAATGCGGCGCAGAGCGCCAGCGGCATCGGGGCGAGCACGCTCTCGACGAACCTGGCCAGCACGAGCGTCACCCTGCAGACGGCCGCCGGCGGCACCGAGCCGGGCGACATCCACGTCAATGCACCGGTGAGTTGGAACGCGAACACCCTGACGCTGAATGCAGCCAACAACATCGACATCAACGCCGTGATGACCGCCGGCGGCACGGCGGGGCTGGCGCTGAACTACGGGGGCACCAACGGCGACGCGGCGGCCACGCCGGCGGCGGGCAGCAACGTGAACGCGGCACTGAGCGGCAGCGGCTTCACGGGGCGGGTGGACTTCACCGGGAATGGCAACAGCCTGAGCATCAACGGGACACCGTACACACTCGTCAAGGACGTCGCTGCGTTGCAGGGCATCGACGCCAATCTCGGTGGGCACTATGCACTCGCCAACGACATCAATGCCGGTGCGGTGGCGTTCAGCCCCATAGGCTCTTTTTCCGGCACTCTGGATGGCCTGGGTCATGTAGCCCAGGGGCTGAGCATCAGTCAGCCAGGTGACAACGCAGGCCTGTTCTCCCAAACCGAGGCCGGCAGCATATTGCGCAACATCGGGCTGGTCGGAGGCAGCATCTCGGGTGCCAATGTCGATGGTGGCCTGGTCGGCTGGCAACAGGCAGGCAGCATCATCAGCCATGCTTACAACACGGGCGATGTGGCAGGCAACCGACTGGTCGGCGGATTGGTCGGACAGCAGCAAGGCACCGTCAGGGATGCTTATGCAACAGGCAGCGTGTCGGGCAAAGACACAGTCGGTGGTTTGGTCGGCAGTGAAGGGGGGGGCAACATCAGCAACGCCTATGCCACGGGCAGCGTATCGGGCGACACGAACGTTGGCGGCTTGATCGGGCGGAATTCGAGCGGCAGCACGATGAACGCCTACGCGACAGGAAGCGTCTCCGGCAACAGCTTCATTGGCGGCCTGATTGGCACTAGTAATCATGGCATCGTCGGCAACGTCTATGCTGCGGGCCGCGTCTCCGGAACGTTTGAAGTCGGTGGTCTGATGGGGCATTTGAACGGCACGCAGGTTGTGGGCCCCGCCTATTGGAACGTGGACACGACCGGCCAAACCAGTGGCAGCCGTAACGACATCGGGCTCGGCCTTTCCAGCGCTGCGATGACGAAAGCCTCTTCTTTCGCCGCGTGGGACTTGGCGACGCAGGGCGGCAGCACCAGCGTGTGGCGCATTTACGAGGGATCTACCGCGCCACTGCTGCGCAGCTTTCTGACGCCCCTGACAGTGACGGCCAAGGTCTATGACGGCACCACGATGGCGGCCACCAGCGGCTCGCTGGCCGGCGCGATCGTGGGCGACAGCGTGGACCTCATCACCAAAGGCAGCTTCGCCGACAGGAACGCCGGCACCGACAAGACGGTGTCGGTGACCGGCAGGCTCGCCGGTGCCGACGCCGGCAACTACATGCTCGATGCCAATGCCACGGCCACCGCGAGCATCACGCCTGCCGGCCTCATGGTCTCTGCCAACGACGCCATCCAGCCCTGGAACGGCCGGGCCTATGCGGGAGGCAACGGCGTGCGCTATCTCGGCTTCGTTCCCGGGGACGACCCTTCGGTGCTCGGTGGCACGCTGGCGTACGGCGGCAGCGCGCAGGGCGCGTCGCTGCCCGGCCACTACGGTCTGACGGTCTCGGGGCTGGCCTCGGGCAACTATGACATCCAGTACCGCGATGGCAGCCTGGCCATCATCGCCCCGGAGGCCACGCCGCCGGCGGGTGAGGTGCAGCGGCAAACAAGGCCCGTTCTCGACGACGCCGCTGGTTCTGTCGCCATCACACGCCCGGGCGTGCCGCTTTCCATCTCGGCGGACTACATCAAGGTGGACTGAGGACGCGAGGCGCGACAAGGCAGCAGTCGCGGCCTCGGCAGTCCTTCTGCCCACGCCCTCGCGCCTGGCGGGGCTTGATAATCCCGCGATGTCTTCCCCCAAAGTGATCTTCGGCTTCCATGCCGTTGGCGTGCGCCTCAAGACCGCGCCCGCTTCGGTGATCGAAGTGCTCTTCGACGCCAGCCGGCGCGACGCCCGCATGCGCCAGTTCGTTGCCCGTGCGCAAGAAGCCGGCGTCCGCCTGATCGAGGCCGACGGGCTGCGCCTTTCCAAGCTCAGCGGCAGCCATGGCCACCAGGGCGTGGCCGCACGCGTGCAGCCGATCGCACAGACCCGCTCGCTCGACGAGTTGCTCGAAGGCCTGGAAGCCGCCGGCACCGTGCCCCTGCTGCTCGTGCTCGACGGCGTCACCGATCCGCACAATCTGGGCGCGTGCCTGCGCGTGGCAGACGGCGCGGGCGCGCATGCAGTGGTCGCACCGAAGGACCATGCGGCCGGCATCAATGCCACGGTCGCCAAGGTCGCCAGCGGCGCAGCCGAGACCGTGCCCTATTTCATGGTGACCAACCTGGCCCGCACCCTCAACGAGTTGAAGGAACGCAACATCTGGTGCGTGGGCACCAGCGACGACGCGCCGGGCACGCTCTACCAGAGCGACCTGAAGCGCCCGCTCGCGCTGGTGCTGGGCGCCGAAGGGGAGGGCATGCGCCAGCTCACGCGCAAGACCTGCGACGAACTGGTGCGCATCCCGATGGCCGGAGCCGTCGAGAGCCTCAATGTCTCGGTGGCGAGCGGGGTGTGCCTCTACGAGGCGATGCGCCAGCGCACGTGCGCCTGATTCGCCCGTTCCCCCGGTGGCGCGGGGCCGCGGCCGCCCGAAGGCAGGGCAGGCGCATCGTCCTGCTGTCCGCCCGACCGGGCGACCCCGCCCTCGTCAGGCGACCTTGACCTCGACGCGCCGCGGCTGCGCACGCGCCAGCTTGGGGATGCGCAGCGTCAGCACGCCGTGGTTCAGCTCGGCCGTCACCTTCTCCGTGTCCAGTTCCTTGCTCAGGGTGAAAACGCGGTGAAAGCGCGCCAGGCCCACTTCCGTGTGGCTGGACTGCAGTCCCTCCGGCACGTTCAGCGCCGATTCGGCCTCGATGGTCAACGTGTCCGATTCCACCTGCAGGTGCAGCTTGTCCTTGGAGACGCCGGGCAGGTCGGCGTAGAGCGTGATGCCGGTGGCGTCCTCCACCACGTCCACGGGCGGCGTCAGCGCCGCGTCGTCATAGCGGGCCTCGTTCCTGCGCACGGACGGCGTGCTGGAACGGGCAGTGTCGACTTCGTTCATGTCACTGCTCCTTTCTTACTGCACGTTGATTCGGCGGGGCTGCGCGGAGGCGCGCCGCTGCACCGTGATGTGCACGACGCCATCGCGGTAGTCCGCAGAGATCGCCTCCGGGTCGGCGTCGTCGGGCAGCGTCAGCATGCGCCGGAACTTGCCGGTGAAGCGCTCGTTGATGTGGACGGCCGAGCCCGATTCGGACGAGGGAAGGGCAGAAGGGCGCTCCCCGGCAATGCTCAGAAGACCGCGGTCGAGCTGGATGTCCAGGGTCTTCGGGTCCAGGCCCGGCGCGAAAGCGTAGATCTCCACGGCCTGCGGCGTACCGCCGATGTTCAGGGCCGGGAAACCGCCCCGGCCCAGGCCTCGGATGCTCGGAGACAGATCGAGCGCCTGCTGCATTTCGCGTTGCAGGCGATCCATCTCCGCGAACAAGTCACGCGGGAACAGGGATCGATACATGGCGAAAACCTCCATTCGGTTGAAACGAACGGAGCGCCGAAGACGCCTCCGGCGCATCCGCTGGAGGAATTAGGAGCGGCTCCCGCGGATTTCAAGAGGCCATGCACACGATGCGCGCTACGAAGGGTCCTTGCTGCGCGTGCGTCCCACCGCACTGAAGATGCCGATGCCCAGCAGGATCAGCGCGCCGATCCCGATGTACAGCGGGGGCACCCCGGCCACCGACGCGCCCCACGCCAGTCCGGCGAGAAAGATTGCGAAGCCAATCATGTAAAGCACAAAGGACATGGTTCTTCTCCGTCTACGAAACGGACCCCAGTCTCGGTGCGCTCCCCCGGACGGGACAGGCGGCGGCTGCCGTCAATGCATGTCGGAGCGAGCCTACTGCCGAGTCGATCCCGGCTCGGCGCTCGCCTCGTCGAGCAGCGCAACAGCCTCCGCATCGAGCGTGAGGCGCGCCGCGGCCGCCAGCTCGTCGAGTTGCTGCACGGAGGTGGCACTGGCGATCGGTGCCGTGACGGAAGGCCGCGCGATCTGCCAGGCCAGTGCCACCTGGCCCGGCGTGGCGCCATGCGCCTTCGCGACCTCGTCGAGCGCCGCCAGGATGCGCAGGCCGCGCGGGTTCAGGTACTTCTTCGTGGTGCTCGCGCCGCGCGCGCTCTTGGCCGCATCGGCCTCGCTGCGGTACTTGCCGGTCAGGAAGCCGGCGGCGAGGGCGTAGAAGTTGATCACGCCCACGCCCCGCGCCGCGCACAGCGGCTCCAGCGCCTCTTCGTACACCGCGCGGTCGTACAGGTTGTAGAGCGGCTGCAGGCTTTCGTAGCGCGGCAGGCCTGCGCGCTCGGCGACGTCCAGGGCCTGCGCCAGCCGCGGCGCGGTGTAGTTCGAGGCGCCGATGGCGCGTACCTTGCCGGCCTTGATCAGGTCCGCGAAAGCGCCGAGGGTGTCGGCCAAGGGCGTGTCCGCGTCGTCGTCATGCGATTGGTAGAGGTCGATGTGATCCGTCTGCAGACGGCGCAGCGACGCGTCCACGGCCTCGCGGATGTAGGCCGGCGACAGGCCCTTCTTCTTCTCGCCCATCGGCTTGCCCACCTTGGTCGCCAGCACCACGTGATTGCGTTTGCCGCTCTGGCGCAGCCACTTGCCGATGATCGTCTCCGACTCGCCGCCGCTGTGGCCGGGCACCCAGTACGAATAGACGTCCGCGGTGTCCACGAAGTTGAAGCCGGCGTCCAGCCAGGCATCGAGCAGGCGGAAGGACAGCTTTTCGTCCACGGTCCAGCCGAAGACGTTGCCGCCGAAGGCCAGCGGCGATACGTGGAGGCCGGAGCGGCCGAGCGGTCGAAGTTGCATGAGGCTCTCCTTGAAGAGGATTCAGAGGTTCACACGAAGCCGCCGGCGCCCAGCAGCGCGCCGGCCCCCAGCAGCCACAGCAGGTGGATGCGGGTGCGCCAGACGATCAAGGCCGCCACGCCGGTCAGCAGCCACAGATGCCAGGCGGGCGCGTCGCCGCCATGGGTGCCGGTGGACAGCACCCAGCCGGTGGCGACCAGCAGGCCGACCACGACGGGCGCCATGCCCTGCTTGAAGGCACGCACGCCCCGCCGCTCGCGGTTGCGGTGGCCCCAGCGCGTGGCGAGGTAGGTGAGGGTGGTGCTCGGCAGCATGATGCCGATCATCGTGACCGCCAGACCGAACAGCCCCAGCGCCCAGGCCTGCGGCCCGGCGCCGACGCCGCCGCCGGCATTGATGCCCACGTTCCAGCCCATCAGCGCGACGAAGAGCACGTTCGGCCCCGGCGCCGCCTGGGCGATCGCGACCGAGGAGCTGAACTGCGCGTCCGTCAGCCAGCCATGCCGGTCGACCAGGTAGCGGTGCATGTCGGGCACGGTGGTGATGGCGCCGCTGATGGAAAGCAGCGAGAGCAGCAGATACTGCCCGAAGAGGCCCAGCCAGTCCTGCCATTGCAGCGAGATGCTCATGCGCCCAGCCTCCGCCAGGTCCAGACGCAGGCCGCGCCGCCGACCACCAGCAACACCCATCCGAGCGGGACGCGCAGCAGCGCGATGGCGGCGAACACGATCCCCGCGATGCCGACGCACACGCCGAAGCCCAACGGGTGCCGGCGCAGCGCCGGGGCCAGCTTGATGCCCGTCGCCGCGATCAGCCCGCCGGCCACCGCGCCCATGCCGCGCAGCGCGCCTGCCACCTGCGGGTTGCCGGCGAAGTGGGCGTACAGCAGGGCCAGCACGAGGATCACGAACAGCGGCACCGTCAACATGCCCGCCACCGCCGCCACCGCGCCGCGCAGGCCGAAGTAGCGGTCGCCGATCATCAGCGCGAGGTTGATCACGTTCGGGCCCGGCAGGACCTGGGCCACGGCCCAGTCCTCGAGGAACTCGTCGGCCGTCAGCCAGCGCTTCTTCTCGACCACCTCGCGCTGCACCACGGCCAGGACGCCGCCGAAGCCCTGCAGCGCCAGCCAGGTGAAAGACACGAAGAGGTCGCCGGTCGAGCGGGGCTGCGGTCGCTCGGCGGGCGCCGCGGGGGAGGGGGCCAATTGCATCGCGCACGATTATGGTGGCAGCGCGGTTCCGTGGCGCCGCAAGTCGGGGAGCGCGCCGACACGTCCCCGCGCGCCACGCTGCGACACTCCCGGCATGCAGCCGCGCGCACTCTTCGATCTCCTCAAGCAGGCCGTCCTGTCGTGGAAGGCCGACTACGCCCCCAGCATGGGTGCCGCACTGGCCTACTACACCGTGTTCTCGGTGGCGCCGCTGCTGCTGATCGTCATCTCCGTCGCCGGCCTGGTCTTCGGCCAGGAGGCCGCACGCGGCGAGATCCTGACCCAGCTGTCAGGCCTGATGGGCGAACAGGGCGCGCGGGCGGTGCAGGGCATGCTGGAGTCCGTCAACAAGCCGCGCGAGGGCATCATCGCCACCCTGGTCGGCCTGGCCCTCCTGGTCCTGGGCGCGACCACCGTCTTCGGCGAGCTGCAGGACGCGCTGGACCGCATCTGGCGCGTGCCGCAGCGCCAGGCCAGTCCGGGCCTGTTCAACCTGCTGCGCGTGCGCCTCCTGTCCTTCAGCATGATCTTGGGCATCGGCTTCCTGCTGATGGTGTCGCTGGTGGCCAGTGCCGCGCTGGCGGCGCTGAGCAAGTGGTGGGCGCCGGTCTTCGGTGCCTGGGCCACACTGGCGCAGACGGTCAACTTCGTCTTCAGCTTCGCCATGGTGACGGTGGGCTTCGCGATGATCTACAAGATCATGCCGCGCGCGCGGGTGCAGTGGCGCGACGTGTGGGTGGGCGCGGCGGTGACGGCCCTGCTCTTCACCGTCGGCAAGCACCTGATCGGGCTCTACATCGGCAAGAGCAGCGTGGCCTCGGGGTACGGTGCCGCGGGCTCGCTCGTCGTGGTGCTGGTGTGGGTCTACTACTCGGCGCAGATCTTCCTGCTGGGCGCCGAGTTCACCTGGGTGTATGCGCGCAAGTACGGCTCGCTGCGCCACATCGACACGCCGCCGCGGCCGCGGGTGCCCGGCACCGACGCGATTTAAGCGGGCGGCCTACTTCAGCCCTTCCCACCACAGCTTGTTGGTGCGCGGCCGGCCGATGGTCAGCACCTCGCCGATCTCCGGCGTCGCCAGTTCGATCTTCTTCGCCTCGGCCAGCTTCGCGATGCGCACCAGCGGGTCCTGCCAGGTGTGGAAGGCCAGGTCGAAGGTGCTGTTGTGCACCACGTACAGCACCTTGCCGCGCAGGTCCTCGAAGGCGCGCACGCTCTCCTCGGGCGTCATGTGCACGGAGGGCCAATAGGCATCGTAGGCGCCGTTCTCCATCAGCGCGAGGTCGAAGCCGCCGAAGCGCTCGCCGATCTGGCGGAAGCCGCCGAAGTAGCCCGAGTCGCCGCTGTAGTAGATGCGCTGCGGTCCGCTCTCGACGATCCAGGAGGCCCACAGTGTGCGGTTGCGGTCGTTCAGCGTGCGGCCGGAAAAATGCTGCGCCGGCGCGGCCGTGAGGCGCACGCCCTCATGCTCGGCCGCCTGCCACCAGTCGAACTCCGTCACCCGCTCCCGCGGCACGCCCATCTCCACCATGCGCGCCGCCACGCCCAGCGGCACGAAGTAGCGCTGCACCCGCTGCGCCAGGTACTCGATGGTCGGCACGTCGAGATGGTCGTAGTGGTCGTGCGAGAGGATCATCCCCTCGATCGGCGGCAACTCCTCCAGCGTGAGCGGCGGCGCGTGGAAGCGCTTGGGCCCGATGAAGCTGAAGGGCGAGGCGCGCGAGCCGAACACCGGGTCGATCAGCCAGTACTTGCCGCGCAGCTTCAGCAGGTGCGACGAATGGCCAAGCCGGATGATGTGGTTCGCCTCAACATCCAACGCCTCCAGTTGCGCCGGCCTGACCGGGCGCACGGGGATGGGATCGACCGGCACCGTGCCCGTCTTGGTGGCCACGAGGAAGCGCGACCAGATCTTCCACGCGCCGGCCGAGGGCAGGGCCTGCGGGTTGGGCATGTTCTCGAACACGCAGCCCTTGCCCATCTGTGGCGAGCTGGCGTACGGCGTCTCGCAGGCCCCGCTGGCGGTGCCGGCGCAGCCGGCGAGCAGGCCGAAGGTGGCGGCCAGGGACAGGCTTTTGCAGAAGGCGGCGAGGGTCATGGGGGCGGGGCAGGGGTGCGGCCCGGCGAGCTTACCCGCCTCCGGCATCGATCCGGCATAGACCGTTTGCGGCATTGTGGCGCCCGTTCCACCGTGAAATATTTCACATGGAAAGACAAGGAGCTGCATGGACGAAGCGATCCAGAAGCTGGTCACCGCGCGCCGGCAGGCGCTCTCCGGCGCCGACGACGGGCACCGGCCCTGGGGCCTGGCACTGTCGGGCGGCGGCATCCGCAGCGCGACCTTCTGCCTGGGGCTGATGAAGTCGCTGGCCGCGCACCGGCAGTTGCTGAAGTTCGACCTCGTCTCCACCGTCTCGGGCGGCGGCTACATCGGCGCCACGCTGGGGCGGCTGTGCACCAACGCCGGGTCGGCCGACGAGGTGCGCGAGATCGAGCGCGCCTTCGCCGACGTCGACCGCGCCCGCTTCGGCTGGTGGCTGCGCAGCAACGGCCGCTACCTGATCCCCGGCGGCCTGCGCGACACCCTGTTCGCCACCGCGCTCTGCCTGCGCAACCTGCTGGGCACCCACATCGAGATCGCCATCGCCGCCAGCCTGATCGGCATGGTGCTGGCCGCCATCAACCTGCTGCTGTGGGATGCGGTGTTCCGCGCCGTCGACCTCAACAGCGTGCCGCCCGACGCCGTGACCGGCGTGACCGACCTGGCCAGCGTGCATTCGCTGCGCCTGCTGGTGCAGTGGGCCACGCAGTGGCCGACGCTGTGGTTCACGCTGGTCGGACCCTTTCTTGCCTCGATCGTGCTGGCTTGTGCCTACTGGTCGGTGCGCGACCGCAAATCCACCGGCTCCATGCTGATGCAGGTGGGCATGTGGTGCGCACTGGCCGCCGGCGCCTGCTGGATCGGCCCGCGGCTGGTGCGCGACTACAGCGGTCAGCTCTGGCTGACACCGGCCTTCGTCGGCTTCGCGCTGTGCTGGGTGGTGGCGCTGCTGTGGGTGCTGTGGCGCCGCCGCAAGCGCTCGCCGGCGGAACTGCGCAACGAGCTGACGGACGCACTGGCCTCGGTGCTCAACACCGTGCTCATGATCGTGATGCTGGGCCTGCTCGACCGCGCCGGCTGGTGGATCGCCGCCGAGGCCCAGGAGGTCCGGGCCACCTACGGCGCCATCCTGCTGGTCGTGGCCGCGGGGCTGCGCGGCGTGCTGCCGATGCTGCTGTCGCAGAAGATCGAGGCGCCCGGCATCGGCAAGTCGGTGCTGCTCTCGCTGGCCAGCCTGCTGGGCCTGCTGCTGGCCTTCTGCCTCGCGGCCTGGTGGGTGGGAGTGGTCTATTCGGCGACGCTGTTGCCGGTGTTCACCCCCGCCGGGCTGGACTTCTCGCGCGGCTGGGTCTGGCTGGGCACCATCTTCGTCATCGTCTTCAGCTACGCGCTGGTGACGGGGCGCAACTTCGCCTTCCTGAATGTCTCATCGCTCCACATGTTCTACAAGGCGCGCATCGTGCGCGGCTACCTGGGCGCGGCCAACGCACGGCGCCTGGGCGCCAGCCCGACCGACCAGGTCTCGGGCCTGGAGCCGCCGCAGGTGCCGGTGGGCGAGGTCGATGCGCACGACGACATCTCCCAGCTGCGCTACGCGCCCCACCTGCACGGCGGGCCGGTGCACCTGGTCAACGTCTGCATCAACCAGACACACGACACCAAGCAGCGCCTGTTCAACCGGGACCGCCGCAGCCAGCCGCTCATCATCGGTCCCATGGGCCTGATGCAGGCCGGCGGCGCCGCCTGGGCGCAGGCGCATGGCGAAGGCGCGCTCACGCTCGGGGCCTGGACCGCGATCTCCGGGGCCGCCTTCGCCCCTGGCCTCGGGCGCATGACCAAGCGCGGCATCGCCGCGCTGTCGGTGTTCGCGGGCCTGCGCCTGGGCTACTGGTGGAACAGTGCCGAGGCCGGCATCGTGCAGCGCGGCGCGGCCGTGCACGGCAGCCCGCTCTTGATGAAGACGCGCTTCATGCTGCTCGAATGCTTCGGCGTCTTTCCCGGCAGCAGCTCGGCCAACTGGTATCTGAGCGACGGCGGCCACTTCGAGAACACCGGGGCCTACGCGCTGCTGCGCCAGGAGGCCGCGCTCATCGTCATGGCCGATTGCGGCGCCGATCCGGACTACCGCTTCTGCGACCTGGAGATCCTGATCCGCCGCGCTCGCATCGATCTCAACGCCGAGATCACCTTCATGAAGCCGCGCCCCGGCGCCGACTGGCCCCACCTGGGCGCCTTCGGCTCGCTCAACGACCTGGCTTCGCCCAACAGCCAGGCCTGCCTGGCGCTGGCGCAGGTGCGCTACACCAGCGGCGCCACCGGACAGATCGTGCTGGTCAAGCCCAATGTCTCGGCCGCGCTGCCGGTGGACCTGGTCAACTTCAAGGCGGCCAACCCGCTGTTTCCGCAGCAGCCCACCACCGACCAGTTCTTCGACGAGGCGCAGTGGGAGAGCTACTTCCGCCTGGGCGCCGAGATCGGCGCGCGCCTCGAAGCGGAGATGCTGGAGGAGGTCGCGAGGGGCGCGCCCGGCCTCTTCATGCCCGACGACGGCCAGCCGCAGGCGATCGTGCGGGCCAGGACCGGCGGCGAGGCGGAAGAAGACAAGGACAGCGCCGCCGCCGCCGCCGTGGGCTCGATGAGCCGCCTGCAGGCGCGCGTTCTCAGGGCGGGCGCGGTCACCGCCTCGGTCGGCATCGGCACCGCCGCCACCTTCGGCGTCGCGGCCTGGCAGGGCATCGACAGCTGGCGCGCCCAGCGGGCCGAGGCCGAGCGGGCCGAGAACAGTTCGTTCAAGGAACTGACCGAGCGCTGGGCCCGCCTTCACACCGGCAGCCCCAGCGGCGATGCGCCGGCGCAGCTCGCGGCCGAGCTGCTGCGCACCGGCGACCTGCTGTGCCGCGACGGACGCGACAACTTCATGGCCAAGTTCCGCCTCTCGGTGCGCATCGTCGACGACGCCAAGCAGGCCTGCACCGACGAGCCGCCGGCCCAGCGCGCGCCGGCCTGCGTGCGCCTGCTCGACGCGGGCAACGGCATCGACTGCCTCCAGCCCGCGCAGGCGCCGCCCTGTGCGCCGCGCTACTGGGCACGCGACTACACCGGCCAGGTCGGCTCCAAGCAGAACTGCAGCGGCACCTTGCCCGCGCCGTGGCCGGCCGTGGTGTGGCTGCGCGACCGGGTGCAGGATCTGCGGGGCGGCCCCGGCGATCTGCAGGTGGCCACGGGGCCGCCGCAGGCTGGGGCACCGCCGGCCTATCCGCCTGCGCCGCCGGGCGCCGACCTGGCCCCCGCCAGCGGCGTCGAGCCGCCGCGGCCGGCCGCCGACGTGTGTGAAGGCTCGGTGGTCTACATCCAGCTCTACGGTCCGGCGCTGCGCGACAAGGCGCGCAGCTGGCGCGGCCCCTGGCGCAGCCTGGGCGCCTCCGTGCCACCGATCGAGGATGTGCTGAGCACCTCGCGCCGCGCCGGCCGCTCGCCGCCGGTGGGACATCCGGAGCCCACCGTCATCATCCGCGACGAGAAGATGCGCGCCTGCGCCCAGGCGCTGGTCCAGACCGCCGCGTCGCCGACCGGCCAGCCCTGGGTCATCAAGCTGCGGCCGCTGGGCGGCAGCGAGACGAAGAGCAACATCGAGGTCTGGCTGCCGCGCACGGGCGGGCCGCTGGCGAATTGACGGACCGACGAACTCGCAAGGGGAGCGGATCGGCACAATCGCGCGCGAGCCGGCCTCTACCGATTCCTTCGTCCGCCGGGTGCGCGCTGCTGACGCCGGCAGACCGCCCTGCGAAAGTCCGCAACTTGGTGCTTGCGGAGTCCCGGCCGGCATGAATGAACGGTGATGGGCTCGAACTCAAGCGCGCCAATGGTTCTACGGCATCAACCCGGTCAACACGCATCGGCGTGAACGGCAGTGCGACCGACACCGCCGGTGGCTCCCCAGGCCGGCACTACGGTAAATCGCAGCCTCGTCCCAGAGCTTCAAGGGTGAAGTCGACAGCGTTACAGGTCTGGAAGTCATCGCGTAGGCCGGGGCCCGGCAGGGGAAGGGGCGACAAATCTGATGAATTCTGGCGACGCTGCAAAACAGCGGAGCAATGTGGATAGCGTGGCGGCCTTCGCCACGGCGAAGCAACGGGTCAACGACTGCTTTTGATCTGTTGGTGCAATAAAAGATCTTCAGAGAAATTATGTACAACGCTGCTTTGCACAATCCAGATCAACCCCAGTCATCGGGACTGGCTTCGCCGTGTTCATCGGTGATTTTTCCCGTAATTCAAACAAGCCTCACTAATCGGGGCCTGCGCAGACGCAGCGTCTGGCGCGGATGCAAGTCGAGGACCTAGCGCCATGCAATCTGAGAACAGCACCCCTAAATGTGGTGGCGCCGCAGCGCCAATGAACCGCCGCTCGACTGCCGCGGCGTGGATTGCACTCGGGCTCGTCGTAGCAGTACTGGTGGGCTTTGCAAGCCTCATCGCGTACCAACTGCACGTTCAGGTCCCCCCTGTGGATCCCTCGTCGGAATTGCAGCAGGAGCACCCACTGTTTCCTCCGGGAGTGTCGCTGAAGCCGGTGGACAAACCGGTCATTGGAAATCTGGGTGGAATGCCGGTGACTTTTCCAGCGGGATTTGTGGAGAACGTCGAGTACGAAGGCGATCCTGGGTTTGGTGAAAAGCGGAAAGGGCCGAAGCCTGAGCGCACCCATCGATTGGGCTTTACTAGTCTGGGATTCAGGGTGCGTTATCCTGACTTCATGGTGATTCCATATAAAGAGCAAGAAGCCGATCAACGCAAATACAGGATCTCTAACACGCCTTGGTTAAACGTTTCGATCACGGCGGGGTCATTTTTTGGTGATGGGGAGTTCTTGGAGCGAAGTGTTTCCTGGATGAATCGCGAAAAGGACTTTCAATACGAGAAGCTGCCAAGCAAGCAATTTGGACTGGATGTATATACGCCCGTCGGCGTTGACGAGTCACTGCGAAACTTCCACCCCAAAAAGGGATACCAAAGCGACATCCGTGATCGCGACCTGTTTGTTGGATACAACAACAACGGAAGAGTTGAAACATATATTGAATGCAGCAATCGCAATCACGCTGCGGCGCCATGCGAGCAGTTTTTTTACCTCGATCCTTTTCTTCGGGTCAAGCTAAAAGTCGGATACCGACGTGGGATGTTGGCTCACTGGCAAGAAATTCAAACTTCCGTCAAGAAGCTTTTGTTCGAATTTAAAGTCAAAAATAACTGAAATCAATCAACAGAGAGGAAAAGTTAATGCCAGAAAAATTGGATGCCAACCAACTGGATCAATATCAACTGATGCTGGATTCTGGAAATATTAATGGAATGTACGATGCATTGAACGATCGGGGGTACAAGTATGCAGGTTGGGCAGCGGGAGTGGCACGAGGAGATACTCTGACTGGCGCTTCTGCGCTTCAATATTTAAATGGCTCGGCGCTAATGGGGCTCGGAAAGGAGGCTTGCAAAAATCTTGACAGAGAAAAATTCGATGAAATTAAAGAAGACATGGCGCAAGGCTATCTTGATTCCTTGAAAAAAATCGCTAGAGAATCAGGCGGGCCAGTCGATCGAGATGTCAGTTTTAAGGAGACTCGCGATTTTCACGAAAAAGCCTTCAAGGACAACGACCTGGGCATCGACAATTGGACCCTCAAAACTCCTTTCGACCTCATCAAGGAGACCCAAGGCGAGCACGCCGCCGAAGAGCGTTGGGAAAGGCTTCGTGACACGGGCGGCACAGGCTGGGATGGCTTCTGGGAAAGCGTTCGCCTCTCGAAGGAGATGGGCGGCCACGCCTTCTCGCCTGATCCCAGCATCAGCGACCGCGCCCGGGAGTGGATGGACAACGCGCCCGGGATGGCCAATTGGGAGCAGATCAGCCGTGCCATCGGTGCACTTGGAGAAGCGTTCAAAAACACGCGCCTGCCTGGTGTCGGCATGGTCGATCCCCTCACAGGCCTGCCCTGGTCGGACATTGATCGACTCGTGGACCAGTTTTTCGATACCGCGCGCGCTTGGCGCCAGCCGGTCGACCCCCTGATGCTGGACTTGGATGGCGATGGCCTCGAACTCAAGCGCGCCTCCGGCTCCATCCTCTTCGACCACAACGCTGACACCATTCGCACCGGCACAGGTTGGATCGGCGCCGACGACGGGATCCTCGTCCGCGACCTCAACGGCAACGGCTCGATCGACTCAGGCCGCGAACTCTTCGGCATCGACACGCTCAAGCGCGACGGTAGGAACGCGGTCAATGGCTTCGATGCGCTCGGCGATCTGGATTCCAACGCCGACGGACAACTCACCGAAGCCGACCTCTTGTGGAACCAGGTCATGGTCTGGCGCGACCTCGATCAGAACGCCATCTGCACCACGGACGAACTCTTCCGGCTGGCCGAGCTTCAGATCAGCCGCATCGGCGTGAACGGCAGTGCGACCAACGCCACCGGAGGTGCCCAGGCCGGCACGACGGTCAACGGCAACCTGATCGCCCAGAGCGCCAGCTTCACGCACGAGGTCGATGGCGTGCAGGTCAACCGCACCGTCGGCGCCATCGACCTCGAATCGAACGCCTTCTACCGCGAGTTCACCGTCCCCGTGCCGCTGACCGAGCAGGCCCGTGCTCTGCCCAACATGCAAGGCTCCGGCCGCGCCCGCGACTTGGCCGAGGCCGTCAGCCTGAGCCCCGCGCTCGGCGTGAGCCTGGCCGCCTTCAGCAGCGCCGGCACCCGGGACGCCCAGCGCGCCCTGCTCGATGGCCTCATCACCGATTGGGCCCAGGGCTCCGACTTCTGGCAAAGCCTGGAAACCACCCTGGACGGCAACGTCAAGATCAGCGGCTTGCCCGCCGGCATGACTGAAGCCCAGTACCGCAACCTCGTGGCCGTACTGGAGGTCTTCAACGGCGAGCGCTTCTACAGCACCGGCACCAATGGCACGGCCATGACTGCCGGCACCACCAGGACGAGCACCACCGATTCCGTCACTCTTGTGACCCGCGTCGGCTACGGCATCGCGCCGCCGGCTGCCCAGCTCACGCTTCTGCAGCAAAGCTATGACGCCTTGAAGGAGAGCGTCTACAGCGCCCTGGTGCTGCAGACGCGGCTCAAGCCCTACCTCGATGCCATCCAACTGACGATCGATGGGAACGGCATCCGCTTCGACACCACGGCACTGGCCGCCTTGCTCGATCAGAAGAAAGCCGCCAATGAACGCGAGGCCGTCCTCGATCTGGTGGAACTCAACCGCTTCGCCCAGCCCACCCTGCAGGCGGTGGGCTTCACCGGGCTGGACACCCTGCGCGGCTGGGTCGAAGCCTTACCAGCAAATTCGGCGCTGAGGACCGAACTCGCGACCTTGAACATCTACGCAGGAGCGACCACCAGCGGCACCGCCAAGCCGGACACCTACCTAGGGGACGCCAACGGCAACAGCTTCAATGGCGCGGCAGGGGATGATCTGCTGAAGGGTGGCGGGGGCAACGACGCGTTCGATGGCGGCGCCGACAATGACACGCTCGAAGGCGACTGGGGCAACGACAGCCTTTCCGGCGGCGACGGCAATGACAGGCTCTTTGGAGGCGATGGCAGCGACACGCTCAACGGCGGCACCGGCAACGACACGCTGGATGGCGGAGCCGGCAATGACACGCTGTACGGTGGTAACGGCAACAACATCTACCTGTTCGGCCGCGGTGACGGACAAGACAAGATTCGTGCGACCTTCGACTCCACGGCAGGCAAGCTCAACACGCTGCGCTTCAAGGCGGGCGTGGCGCCCGGCGATGTCGTCATCAAGCAGGTCTACGACGACGAGGTAGGCGGGCATACGCTGGAGTTCTCGATCGCCGGAACCAGCGACAAGATCACCTTCTCCGGCTTCTTCTACGGCACCAACCCGGTCAACAACTACAACACGCTGCAGCAAGTGCGGTTCGAAGACGGCACGAATTGGGACATCGCGGCGCTGCTGGGCAAGCTGTATGCCGGCACGGATGGCAACGACAGCCTGAACGGCACAAGCGGCAACGACACGATCACGGGCGGCCTGGGCAATGACACCCTCAGCGGTGGAAGTGGCGACGACACCTTGCATGGCCAGGACGGCGCCGACGTGCTCTATGGCGAAACCGGCAATGACACGCTCGATGGCGGTGCAGGCAGCGACGCCCTCTACGGTGGCGCTGGCAATGACACCTACGTGTTCGGCCGAGGCTCCGGCCAGGACACCCTGTACGACTATGACACCACCGCCGGCAACACCGACGTGGTCCATTTCGGTGGAGACATCCGCGCCGATCAGCTCTGGCTCCGCCGGCTGGGCAGCGACCTCGAGATGAGCATCATCGGCACCAACGACAAGCTCACGCTCGGCGATTGGTACTCAGGCAGCGCCCACCAGGTCGAACGGTTCAAGCTCTCGGACGGCACGGCGTTGCTGAACAACCAGGTCGATGCCCTGATCGCTGCCATGGCTGCGTTCGCACCCCCTTCGTCGGGCCAGACCACAGTATCTCCTGACTACCAGACGACTTTGAACGTTGTGCTGGCCGCCAACTGGAACTAAAGGCGTCCGGAAAGACTGAACCGGTCACTGCGCAGCCCGATGATCGTCGGGCGGAGCGCAGGGTCGTCTTGTGACAAAGTGAACTCCCTTCAGGGCAGGTGACTTGGACGCTTGACGCCCCCCAAGCCCCTCAATCCGCCCCCGGCTTCCACACCCGCGCCAGCACCCCCAGCCGGCTCTTGAAGCTCTGCCGCTCGTCCGACAGCGCATCGATGAAGTCCGACAGCCGTTTCGATTTGATCAGCGTGTAAAAGGTCAGCCAGGTGGTGAAGGCGCCCACCACGCCGAACCACGCCAGCTTCTTCCACAGCGGCGAATCGGCCTCGGCCAGCAGGTTCATGCCGAGGAAGCCGGTGGTGATGGTGCCGATCAGGCCGAACAGCGTGACCACCGTGAGCCGCACCACCGTGTTGGCCTGGCGGCGCAGGCTGTCGGCGTCCAGGTACGTGTTCATGTCGGCGATGCGTTCCTTCACCTCCTCGTACAGCGGGTCCAGCGCCAGGTGGCTGGTGCACAGGCGGTACAGCGCGCGAACCTGCGCCTGCTCCGAGATCTCATGGAACCAGTAGCGGTGCGTGAAACGCAGGAAGCCCTCGAAGCTCGCGCGAATGGCGCGCTTGAAGCGCTTGACGCTGGCCACGTCGTGCACGTCCAGCCGCCGCAGGGCCTCCACCAGCCGGTCGGAGAACATCAGGAGCGCCGCCTTCTGGAAATGCGCGATCAGGAACACCAGGAAATGCTGGTGCCGGAACTGCGCCAGCACACCGCGGTCGCGGCAGCAGAAGAACTCGGAGTCGGCCGTGCCGACCACGACCAGCGAGCGGCCGCTGCACAGGTAGCGCGTGTTCGGCGCGCTGCCGGCATCGACCCAGAAGCGGTCGTAGCAGTAGCGCTGCTCGAAGTCCATCATGTGGTCCTCGGCGAAGGGCAGGGGGCCGCCGCGGCCGACGGCCGGCTCGGCGGCGCCGGTGACCAGCGTCAGTCGCATGAAGTCCAGGCGCGAGAGCTTGCGCGGATCGTCGAGCGCGAGGTAGGCCATCAAGGGCATGCGGTAGTACTCGAGCTGGCGAAAGCGCAGTAGGCCGGGCTCGCCCGAATGGTCGCTCACCAGCGGCTGCATCAGCCAGGCCCAGTGCGCGGCGATGCGCGGCGCGCGGTGCTCGGCCACGTGCGCAAGGAAGAGATCGCTCTGCTGCGCGTCGGAACTGGCGAGCACCTGGCCCTTCGCATCCAGCCACTCCACGCTGCTCATGCAGTGCAGCGCCGCGCCCTTCGCGTCCCATCCGCCGGGATAGGCGCGGCCGAAGCGGTAGAGCGTCTCCTGCGCCTGCGGCAGGCCCAGGTCGTCGGCGCCGACTTCCATGTTGAGCATCACCACGTCGACGTCGAAGAAAAAATAAAGGTCGGTGTGCACCACCTGCAGCGTCAGCGGTGCATCGCCGGGCCTGGCGACCACGCGCACGGCGGCGATGTCGTGCCGCCGGAAAACATGCATCGGCGATTCGCCGCCGTGGCCGCCCGCCTCGCGGCCGCGCCGTCCCTCTCCGTAGAGGAAACGCTGCACGTAGGGCAGGAAGCTCACGAACTCGTTGTAGTGGCGCTCGTGGAAGGCTTCGCTGCTGCCGGTGTATTCGTCCACCACCTCGCGCCACGGAGAGTCGGCGCCGGCTTCCTTCAGCAGTTCCCACGGACTGCGCCGGTCGTGCGGCGCGCTCGGCGTCGGCATCAGCCGCAAGGGCCACAGGAGCGTCGCACGCAGGTGCCGCACCCTCGGTGCCCCGCCCGCCGCCTGCGCCGCAGCGTCCAAGCCTGGAGTGATCTGCTGCATGGCGCCAGTGTAGACACGGCACCTTTCTGCCTTGGTGACGGGCGATGGGGTGCCGGCTTCTGCCCCGCCTAGGGGAATCCCTGATATGGTGTCTGAAACCGGTTTCATATAGACTCCCTACACCCCTGGTGGGAGCCTTCTGGTGCACATCTGCCCCGGCGTGCACCCATACGAACCGAATCTTTCCCGTGAACTACCAATTCCAGTTCGACGCCGTTTTCGCCGCCTGGCCGCTGCTGCTGAAGGGCACCTGGATCACCATCCAGCTCTCGCTCGTCGCCACGCTGCTGGGCCTGGTGGTCGCCATTTTCTGCGCCTGGGGAAAGACCTCGGGGCCCGGCTGGCTGCGCTTCATCGTCAATGCCTACATCGAGGTGATCCGCAACACGCCCTTCCTGGTGCAGTTGTTCTTCTTTTTCTTCGCGCTGCCGGCCATCGGCCTGCGCTGGTCGCCCTACACGGCCGCGCTCACCGCGATGGTGGTGAACCTCGGCGCTTACGCCACCGAGATCATCCGCGCCGGCATCGAGTCCATCCCCAAGGGGCAGATCGAGGCGGGCAGGGCGCTCAACCTCAAGGGCTGGGAGATCTTCCGCTTCGTCATCATCAAGCCGGCACTCAAGGCCATCTACCCGGCGCTGACCAGCCAGTTCATCCTGCTGATGCTGAGTTCGGCGGTGGTGTCGGTCATCTCCGCCGACGACCTGACCTCGGTCGCCGCCAACCTGCAGTCGCAGACCTTCCGCAGCTTCGAGATCTACATCGTGGTGGCCGGCATCTACCTGGCGCTGGCGCTCGCGTTCTCGGCGCTGTTCAAGCTGATCTACCGGCGCACGCTCAATTACCCGGACCGCCGCTGAAGAGGGCCTTTCGATCATGCGTACCTTCGGTTTTCCCGATTTCCTCTTCATTCTCGAGGCGGCCAGGTGGACGCTCGCGCTGTCCCTCATCGCCTTCATCGGCGGCGCCATTCTCGGTTTGATCATCGCGCTGGCGCGCACCTCCGAGAACGGCGTGGCGCGCGCGCTGTCCACCGCCTTCATCCAGGTGTTCCAGGGCACGCCGCTTCTGCTGCAACTGTTCCTGATCTTCTTCGGCGCGCCGGTGATCGGCTTCGACATCAACCCGTGGATCGCCGCCGGCATCGCGCTGGTGCTCAACAGCGCGGCCTTCCTCGGCGAGATCTGGCGCGGCTGCATCGAGGCCATTCCGCGCGGCCAGACCGAGGCGGCGCATGCGCTCAACCTGAGCTACACCAGCCGCATGCGCGACGTGGTGCTGCCGCAGGCCTTCAAGATCGCGCTGCCGCCCACCGTGGGCTACGTGGTGCAGATCATCAAGGGCACCTCGCTGGCCGCCATCATCGGCTTCACCGAGATCACGCGGGCCGGGCAGATCATCAACAACGCGACCTTCCAGCCGCTGTACGTGTTCACCACTGTCGCGGCCATCTACTTCGCCATCTGCTGGCCGCTGTCGCTGCTGGCCGGCCACATGGAGCGCAAGCGCGCCCGTGCTCTCGCGCGCTGATCCCTCTTCGCCTTTTTCGTCGTTCCGCCTTCCCGTTCCCGCCCCATCCAAGGAGACCCTGACATGACCCTCTTCACCACCCGCCGTGCCGCCCTCGCCGCCCTCGGCCTGGGCGCCGCGCTCACCGCCTTCGCACCGCTCGCCTCGGCCCAGACCATGGCCGACATCAAGAAGAAGGGCGAAGTCACGATCGGCATGCTGGTCGACTTCCCGCCCTACGGCACCACCGACGCCAAGAACCAGCCCGACGGCTACGACGCCGACGTGGCCAAGCTGCTGGCCAAGGACTGGGGCGTGAAGGCCAACATCGTGCCCGTCACCGGCCCGAACCGCATTCCCTTCCTGCTGACCAACAAGGTCGACCTGCTGGTGGCCTCGCTGGCGGTCACGCCCGAGCGTGCCAAGCAGGTGCAGTTCTCGCAGCCCTATGCGGCCGCCACCATCGTGCTCTACGGCAAGACCGGCGCCAACATCAAGGGTGCGGCCGACCTCAAGGGCGTGCGCGTGGGCGTGGCCCGTGCCAGCACGCAGGACGTGGCCGTGACCAAGGCCGCGCCGGAAGGCACCGAGATCCGCCGCTTCGACGACGACGCCTCGGCCATGCAGGCCCTGATCTCGGGCCAGGTCGATGCCATCGGCTGCTCCGTCACCGTGGCCGCGCAGATCGCCAAGCGCGTGCCGGCCAACACCTTCGAGAACAAGTTCACCCTGGTGCAGCAGGCCATGGCCATCGCCATGCGCCCGGGCCAGGACGAGCTCTTGAAGAACGTCAACGAATTCGTGGCCAAGAACACCGCCAACGGCGAGCTGAACAAGCTCTACAACAAGTGGCTGCAAACGGATCTGCCGAAGTTGAACTGAGCACCGCTCCATGACCGACCCCATCGCCACCCACGCCGGGGCCGACTCCATCATCCGGATGGAGGCGGTGAACAAGTGGTACGGCACCTTCCAGGTGCTGACCGACATCGACCTGTCCGTGCGCACCGGCGAGCGCATCGTCATCTGCGGCCCCTCGGGCTCGGGCAAGTCCACGCTGATCCGCTGCATCAACCGCCTGGAGACGGTGCAGAAGGGCAAGATCGTCGTCGACGGCATCGAGCTCACGGCCGGCGGCAAGAACGTCGACGCGGTGCGCGCCGAAGTCGGCATGGTGTTCCAGCAGTTCAACCTGTTTCCGCACCTCACCATCCTGCAGAACTGCACGCTGGCGCCCATGCGCTCGCGCGGCATGTCGAAGGAAGAGGCCGAGCAGGTCGCGATGAAATACCTCTCGCGCGTGCGCATCCCCGAGCAGGCCCACAAGTACCCGAGCCAGCTCTCCGGCGGGCAGCAGCAGCGCGTGGCGATCGCCCGCGCCCTGTGCATGAGCCCGAAGATCATGCTGTTCGACGAGCCGACCTCCGCCCTCGACCCCGAGATGGTCAAGGAAGTGCTCGACACCATGATCGGGCTGGCCGAGGACGGCATGACCATGCTGTGCGTCACGCACGAGATGGGCTTCGCGCGCAGCGTGGCCGACCGCGTGATCTTCATGGCCGACGGCAAGATCGTCGAGCAGGCCCCGCCGGGCGAGTTCTTCGCCCAACCCAAGCACGAGAAGACGAGGCAATTCCTCGGCCAGATCCTCAGCTCCCACCAAGCCCACTGACACCATGCCCCCTGTCCTGATCTCTCTGTCGTCCTTCGGTGCGGCCGAGGTGGGCCGGCATGGCCAGTTGTGGTGCGCGCGGCTGGCGCTCGAAGCGGGCGCCGACAGCGTGGAAGTGCGCGGCGAATTGCTGCGCGAGCCGGCGGCCGAACTCGCGGCCCTCGCAGGCCTGGCCGCGGTGTACTCCAGTCCCGAAGGCCTCTGGGCCGCCGACGGCAGCCTCGACGAAGGCGCGCTCGCGCGGGGCCTGGCCGCTGCGTCGGCCTTGCGGGCCCACCGGCTCAAGATGTCCATCGGCGGTTTCGGACCGCCCTCCCAGTTCTCCCTGGCGAAGCTCAAGGCCCTGCTCGAAGCCCAGCCGGTGGAGTTGCTCATCGAGAACGACCAGACCGTGCAGGCCGGCACCCTCGACGCGCTGCTGCGCTTCTTCGACGCGCAGCAGCAGGCCGGCCTGGACCTCGGCATGACCTTCGACATGGGCAACTGGCACTGGCTGGGCGAATGCCCGCTGCGCGCGGCCGAGGCGCTGGCCTCGCGCGTGCGCTACGTGCACTGCAAGGGCGTGCAGCGGCTGCCCGCCAAGTGGGTCGCCGTGCCGCTGGCCGAATCCGTCGCGCCCTGGCGCGCCGTGCTGCGCGCCTTGCCGGGCGACGTGCCGCACGCCATCGAATATCCTCTGGCCGGCGACGACCTGCTCGCCGTCACCCGCGACCAGGTCGCGCAGATCCGTGCCCTGCCAGGCTTTTCATGACTGACACCACCTTCGATGTCGCGCTGTTCGGCGAAGCCATGCTGCTGCTCGTGGCCGATGAACCCGGCCCGATCGAGAACGCCACCGTTTTCCACAAGCGCACCGCCGGCGCCGAGACCAACGTCGCGATCGGTCTTGCGCGCCTGGGCCTGAAGGTCGGCTGGGCCAGCCGGCTCGGCACCGATTCGATGGGCCGCGCGCTGCTGGCCGCCATGCAGGGCGAGGGCATCGACTGCTCGCACGTGATCAGCGACCCCTCGCAGCGCACCGGCTTCCAGTTCAAGGGCCGCGTCACCGACGGCAGCGATCCGCCGGTGGAGTACCACCGCAAGGGCTCGGCCGCCAGCCACATGGGCCCGGCCGACGTCGACGAGCCCTGGCTGCGCTGCGCACGCCACCTGCACGCCACCGGCGTGTTCGCGGCCATTTCCGACACCAGCCTGCAGGCTGCCCTCAAGACCATGGACGTCATGCGCGCGGCCGGCCGCAGCATCTCCTTCGACCCCAACCTGCGCCCGACGCTGTGGTCTTCCACCGAGACCATGCGCCACTGGATCAACGAGCTCGCCGCGCGCGCCGACTGGGTGCTGCCCGGCATCGAAGAGGGCCTGCTGCTCACCGGCGAGAACACGCCCGAGGGCGTGGCCCGCTTCTACCGCGAGCGGGGTGCGAAGCTGGTCGTGGTCAAGCTCGGCGCCGAGGGCGCCTACTACGACAGCGACACCGCCGGCACCGGCCGCGTCCCTGGCTTCCCGGTGGCGAAGGTGATCGACACCGTCGGCGCCGGCGACGGCTTCGCGGTCGGCGTGGTCAGCGCACTGCTCGAGGGCCGCAGCGTGCCCGAGGCCGTGCGGCGCGCGGCCTGGATCGGCGCCCGTGCCGTGCAGGTGCTGGGCGACACGGAAGGCCTGCCGACGCGGGCCGAGTTGAACGAAGCGGGGTTGTGATGCGCAAGAAGGTCCTGGTCTTCCGCGAGCTGCCCGATGACCAACTGGCGCGCCTGCAGGCCGAGCACGAGGTCACGGTGGCCAATCCGCGCATCGCGGCGCAACTGCCTGCCTTCGAGGCCGCGCTGCCCGAGGCCCAGGGCCTGATCGGCTCCAGCTTCCCGGTCGACGATGCGCTGCTCGCGCGCGCGCCGCAGCTCGAAGTGATCTCCAGCGTCTCCGTCGGCGTCGACAACTATGCGCTGCCCGCGCTGCATGCGCGCGGCATCCTGCTGTGCCACACGCCCGGCGTGCTCGACGAAACCGTGGCCGACACCGTCTTCGCGCTGCTGATGGCCACCAGCCGGCGCGTGGTCGAGCTTGCCAACCTCGTGCGCGAGGGCCGCTGGACGAAAAACATCGGCGAAGAGCTGTTCGGCTTCGACGTGCACGGCAAGACGCTGGGCCTGCTCGGCTTCGGCCGCATCGGCCAGGCCATCGCGCGGCGCGCGGCCCTGGGCTTCGGCATGCCGGTGCTCTACCACGCGCGGCGCCCGGTCGACCTGGCGCGGCAGGCGCCCGAACTGCAGGGCAGGGCGCAGCACACCCCGCTCGACGAACTGCTGGCGCGCGCCGACATCGTGGTCGCGATGCTGCCGCTGTCGGACAGCACGCGCGGCATGGTCGATGCCCGCGTCTTCGGCCGCATGAAGCCCGGCGCCATCTTCATCAACGGCGGCCGCGGCGCCACCGTGCAGGAATCCGCGCTGCTCGACGCCCTCGACCGCGGCACCCTGCGCGCTGCCGGGCTGGACGTCTTCGCCACCGAGCCCCTGCCCATGGATTCGCAGCTGCGCACCCACCCGCGCGTGACCCCGCTGCCGCACATCGGCTCGGCCACCCACGAGACGCGTCACGCCATGGCCGAGCTGGCCACCACCAACCTGCTGAAGGCGCTCGCCGGCGAGCGCCCCCTGGCGGTCTACGACACGGCCTTCGCGTGAAGAAGGCAGCCCGCGCCACCATTGCCGACGTCGCGCGCGAGGCCGGCGTTTCCAAGGCCACGGTCTCGCGCTTCCTGAACCACCGCGAGCGCCTGCTCAGCGCCGACATCGCGGCGCGGGTCGAGGCGGCCGTCGCCAAGCTGGCCTACACCCCCAGCCCGATGGCGCAGGCGCTCAGCCACGGCCGCTCGCGCCTCATCGGCCTGATCGTGGCCGACATCACCAACCCCTATTCGGTGGCCGTGCTGCGCGGCGCCGAAAAGGCCTGCCAGGAGGCCGGCTACCTGGTGATGCTGTTCAACCTCGGCAACGACGCCGAGCGCGAGCACGAGGCCATCGACGCGCTGGCCGGCTACCAGGTGGACGGCTTCATCCTCAACACTTTGGGCCGCGGCACCGGCCTCGTGGACCCCGACGCGCTGCACGGCAAGCCCGCGGTTCTGGTCGACCGGCGCCACCCCGACATGCACACCGACTTCGTCTCGCTGGACAACCGCGCCGCGATGAAGGCGGCGTGCGGGCACCTGGTGGAGGGCGGCTACCGCGAACTGCTCTACATCACCGAGCCGCTGCGGGGCGTGAGCTCGCGGCGCGAGCGTACGGCGGCCTTCGGCGACTGCATCGCGGCCCACCAGCCGCGCGTGGCCGGCGAGGTCTTCGAAAGCAGCGGCGACGATACCGACGCACTCGACGCCGCACTGCAGGCCCTGCGCAAGCGCGCCAAGCGTGGGCGCCGCGCCGCCGTGCTTTCCGGCAACGCCGTCGTCACCTTGCGCGTGGCCTCGGCCATGGCGCGCCTGGGTTGGCAGTTCGGCGTCGAGCTGGGCTTCGTCGGCTTCGACGATCCCGAATGGGCACCGCTGATCGGCCCGGGACTCAGCACCATCGCGCAGCCCACCGATGCGATCGGGCGTGCCGCAGCCACCTGCCTGATCGAGCGGTTGAAGGGGCTGGAGTCGCCGCCGCGGCAGATCCTGCTCCCGGGGGAGCTGATGGTGCGGGGCTCGTCGACAGCGAAAGCGGTTTGATTTCAGCCCCAATGTGCCGCTCGTGTGCGTAGCCTTCCGTGGACCCGGCGCATTTCTCTAAGTGGGCGACCGAAACAAGGCTGTCGCCCTTTCACAGCAGGTCTGTCAGTTCGCCGGGAATGGCGACCACTCCATCCTCACGCCTTGCCTTTGCCCGCCTTGAGCAACGAAGCTGCGCGGCGCTTTGCAAAATGGGCTTCAACTCTCTCATGCGAGACGGCGGGACGCGGATCATCCAAGGCTTCCTGCACCTTGGCCCGGAACCAGGCGTCATGGGCCGCAGCGTCCACAACAAGCCCCGCAGGCAAAGCGCCCTCATTGGCCACACGTGTCAGAACCATCCTCATCACATCCGAGACGGTGAGGCCGATGTTGTCGAGCACGGCGGTGGCGCGCTCCTTCAGTTCAGCGTCGATGCGAGTCTGTACCAATGCGTTTGCGGCCATGGGCGGCCTCCGAAGGTGGGAACACAGGCCATGGTAATTCAAATGAATGACATCGCAACGCCAACCCCTCCCCGACTGGTGGGCGATGAGCTGTCGAGGCGCCGACGCGGCCGCCCCCTTACCCCAGCCCTCTGCCGCAAGCGGGAGAGGTAGCCGGAAGCCGTCAACCGCGCAGACTCCCAGGCGGCAGAAATGCGCCGGTCGTTGCCGGCCACGTCAGCGATTCGACGCGTGCTCTGATCGTTGTCGCTGCAAAGCGCTGGATTCCGGACACTTTGGCTGCTTCAACCTGCCAGCCCTCGCTCCTACAGTTCTTCGACGAGCTTTCGAACGAACCGTGAAGGAGGTCTGCGATGAACCCCGACGACAAAACCCCCATCCGCAAGGTGCTGGTGCTGGGCGCCGGCAAGGTCGGCGGCACGGTGGCCGACATGCTGGCGGAGTACCACCGCCTGGCCGTGACCCTGGCCGACCGCGTGCTGCCGCGCGGCGACCCCGGCGACAAGTGGATCGAGCGCGTTGCCCTCGACGTGGAAGACACCGCCGCGCTCGCCGCGCTGATGGCAGGCCACCAGGCCGTGATCAATGCCTTGCCCTTTCACCTCGCGGCGCAGGTGGCACGCGTCGCCGCCGCGCAGGGCCTGCACTACTTCGACCTGACCGAGGACCGCGCCGCCACCGAGGCGATCCGCGCGCTCGCGGCCGAGGCCACCGCCGTGCTGATGCCGCAATGCGGCCTGGCCCCCGGCGTGATCGGCATGCTCGGCATGCAACTGGCCGGCCGCTTCGACACCCTGCAGGACCTGCGCCTGCGCGTCGGCGCGCTGCCGCGCCATGCAACCAACCGGCTGCGCTACGCCTTCACCTGGAGCATCGACGGGCTGATCAACGAGTACTGCCACCCCTGCGCCGCCATCGTGCAGGGCGAGCCGGTGTCGGTGCAGCCGCTCGAAGGGCTGGAGACGCTGGTGCTGGAGGGAGAGGCCTACGAGGCCTTCCACACCTCCGGCGGCCTGGGCACCCTGGCCGAGACCCTCGCCGGCCGCGTGCGCAACCTCGACTACAAGACCCTGCGCTACCCCGGCCACCGCGACGCCATGGACTTCCTGCTGCACGACCTGCGCCTGGTCGAGCGCCGCGCGCTGCTGCGGCAGGTGCTGGAGCACGCGGTGCCCCACACCCGCGACGACGTGGTGATCGTGTTCGCCGCCGCCAGCGGTGAGCGGCAGGGCCGTTTCGAGCAGATCACCCGGACTGCGCGCATCCACGGCGGCCGGCTGCGCGGCGTGGACCGCACCGCGATCGAACTGGCCACCGCCGCCGGCGTGGTCGGTGTCTTCGAGCTGCTGCGCAACGGCCGGCTGCCGGCGCGCGGCTTCGTCGGGCAGGAGCAGGTGCCGCTGGAGGCCTTCCTTGGCACCCGCGTGGGCCGCTGCTATGCGGCGCTGGGCGAGGCCACGGACGCGGCGCCGATGGGGCCGCAGCCCGCGCATGCCGGTGGCCAGGCGGTCCATACTTGGCCCGCGCCGGCACGGCATCGCCGGCGCCAGGAGACACGCGCATGAACCACGATGAACGCACCCGCCTGTTCGAAGACTGCGGCATCCGCGCGGAGGAACGATCGGGCGGCAGCCTGCGCGTGCGATCGCCCATCGACGGCGCCGAGCTCGCGCAGTTGCACGAGACGCCGCCCGCCGCCGTCCTGCAGGCCATCGACCGCGCACAGCACGCCTTCATCCGCTGGCGCGAGGTGCCGGCTCCCGTGCGGGGCGAGCTGGTGCGGCTGTGGGGCGAGGAGCTGCGCCAGGCCAAGGCGTCGATCGGCCGCGTGATCTCGATCGAGGCCGGCAAGATCGTGCAGGAGGGCCTGGGCGAGGTGCAGGAAGGCGTGGACATCTGCGAGTTCGCGCTCGGCCTGTCGCGGCAGCTGCATGGGCGCACCATCGTCTCGGAGCGGCCGGGGCACCGCATCATGGAGCAATACCATCCGCTGGGGCCGGTGGCGGTGATCACGGCCTTCAATTTTCCGAGTGCGGTTTTCGCGTGGAACGCGGCGATCGCGCTGGTGTGCGGCGATCCGGTGATCTTCAAGCCTTCGGAGAAGGCGCCGCTGTCGGGCCTCGCCACCTTCCGCGCGCTGGAGCGTGCCATCGCGCGCTTCGGCGATCGCGCACCGGCCGGGCTGGCGCAGATCGTGATCGGCGGGCGGGCGCAGGCCGAGGCGCTGGTCGACAGTCCGCTGGTGCCGCTGGTGTCGGCGACGGGCTCGACCCGCATGGGGCGCGAGGTCGGGCCGCGGGTGGCGGCGCGCTTCGGCCGGCGCATCCTGGAGCTGGGGGGCAACAACGCGATGATCGTCACGCCCGCGGCGGATCTGGACATGGCGGTGCGGGCCATCGTCTTCAGCGCGGTGGGCACGGCGGGGCAGCGCTGCACCTCGCTGCGGCGGCTGATCGTGCACCGCGAGGTGCGGGAGGCGCTGCTCGCGCGCTTGCTGCCGGCTTATGAAAGCTTGCGTGTGGGCGATCCGATGGAGGAGGGCACCTTGGTCGGGCCGCTGATCGATGCGGCGGCCTTCGATGCGATGCAGCGTGCGATCGACGATGCGAAGGGGCAGGGCGGGCGGCTGCTGTGCGGTGGCGATCGGGTGCATGCGGAGCGCTTCGCGGATGCGTACTACGTGCGGCCCGCGATCGCGGAGATGCCTTCGCAGACCGAGGTGGTGCGGCGGGAGACCTTTGCGCCGCTGCTGTACCTCATGGCGTACGAGGACCTGGCGCAGGCCATCGCGCTCCACAACGATGTGCCGCAGGGGCTGTCGTCGTGCATCTTCTCGAACGATCTGCGGGAGGTGGAACGTTTTCTGTCGGCCTCCGGGTCGGACTGCGGGATGGCGAACGTCAACATCGGGCCGAGCGGAGCGGAGATCGGCGGGGCCTTCGGTGGGGAGAAGGAGACGGGGGGCGATCGGGAGAGTGGGTCGGATGCCTGGAAGCAGTACATGCGGCGGACGACGAACACGATCAACTTTTCGACGGAGCTGCCGTTGGCGCAGGGGATTCGGTTTGGGTGAGGTTGAGGAGGGCGGAAGAGGGACTCGTGCGGGCCGGCATGGATGCGGCCCTCTTCGACTAAGCTGCGCTACCCCGGTTTCTTGAGGACATCCCATGCTGCAAATGCGCCCAGGCTGCGAGTGCTGTGACCGCGATCTGCCGGCCGACTCGCCGGACGCTCGGATCTGTTCCTTTGAATGCACGTTCTGCAGCGATTGTGCGGACGGGCGCCTCGCTGGGAAGTGTCCCAACTGCGGCGGCGAGTTGCTTCCGCGCCCAAAGCGGCCTGCCGACAAACTCGCGAAGTTCCCGGCCTCGACCACGCGCGTGTTCAAGCTGGATGGCTGTGGGGTTCAACCGTAGCTCGTGGGGAAGCCTTGTGCTCGGCGGCGCGCAGCGCAGCGCGCCAAGGCAGTACGTTGATGGCGGTCGCCCGTCGGCCGACTGTCAAACTTCACCCGCTTGCGCGATTGTATTCAGGATCGTGCGAACCCTTTCGCCGCCGAACTCATTGGAGGCGTACTCGGCCGGCGCCTTGCCTTCGAGGTACGGGTTGGGTTTGATCATCCAGTTGGGCCCGTCTTCTCCAAACACCTCTGCGGCGCGGACGAACAGGTCGGCCTGCCGGAACATCCGCTCGGTGACCACCGGTGCCATAGGCTTCTCCGCAGGCGCGCGGGACAGCGTGGAGGGATGGAGGCTGAGCGCCAGTTGCAGGTCTTTTTTCCGCGGCAGTCGAGAGGCCTTGAACCATTCGCCCACTGCGCCCGCCGGCAGGCTTGAGGACGCGTAGCGGGAGGCCTTGGCACGGTCGAGCCTGCAGGGGGTAGCCGTTAGGTCGAAGAAGTGATGGGTGGGACGCAGCCGGTGGTCCTGAGCGTGGAGGTATCGCACGAACACGCTGTCGAAGTCGCGGGCCATCTTGATGGCTGGAGAAGGGGCTCCCTGTGCGGACATCATGTCGGCATCGTTTCCTGGAACAGGTGCGCGAGACAGAAGGGCCCGTCCCGTAGGAGTGATCTCGCTCACCACGACGGCGGGTCTGGGCAGGCCGCCCCACCTGACGGCGACGAGTTGCATCCAAGCGCGAATGTGGCCGGCGTGGACCAGCGCAGCGGCAGATGCGAAGTCCTCTGGTTCCAGGAGGACTTGCGGCAGCGTTCTCTGAGTAATGCGGTGGAGCAATGCCGTTGGCACAGGATGCGCTGCCACCGTGGCGCGCACGGCGCGTTGTGTCGTTCCTCTTCGTCCCATAGGCGAAGAGAGTGCGGGGATGCCTGCTTTGCGTCTACAGCCTTTGAGTAGCATCTTTTGGGGAACCGAGAAGATCACCTAGCGGCATCATCCGCATGCCTCCGTCTCCAAGGAAAATATCCACGTGCAGGAGGCGCCACGCGTCGCATTTCATGCGGCAGCACACCGATCCGGCCGCCTGTCGCCTGCCGCAGAACAGCCGAGACGGGCGTTGCGGGTGCGGATCGATAGCCGCTTTGCAGCGGGAGGGGTCAGTCCTGGCGACTCCTCCGAACTGGCGCTGAGGGCCCGGAGCGGTCCTGGCCCTGCATGGACTCTGAGCCAAAAAGCAGACCGTCAACATCGCCGGCATGCGGATCGGTTCACTCGGTCTTCGCCCCATCCCACCCCGCTTGCTCACCGGTTCGGAAAGCATCGGCTCGTCTCACAAGACTGTTCATCTCGGCGGCCGCATGCACGGTCATCGGATGAGGCGTGAAACCCTGCCTAGGAGAAATGTAGACCGCCATCTCGCGGGCAAGCTCCAGGTGACGCTCGGGCGCTTGTGCGAGAAGAGCAATCACGATGTTCTCCAGCGCGATGACGCGAACGCGCAGTTGTACCAGCTCTGCGTCGCTCAAAGGCGGGGTGATCTCCGGCCCGTTGTCGGAGGCGAGGTTTGCTTGGATGCTTGACGCCTTCACCTTGCGATCACCCCCTCTTCCGGCGGAGACCGTTTGACGTTGAGGTGAGCGATCTCTAGAGTTTGGATTCTTGTCAGGCATGTAGAACTTTCGTCACGGGCTGTAGAGCCTCAAGTTTGACCTGGCGCGCGCCGCTTGTGCAATCGATGGCCCGTAGCATCATCGACTTTTGCAGTGTTCGCTTCTGGATTGGGATTCGAAAGGACCGCGATGCATACCTTCCGCATTTACCGTTACGACCCGGACGTTGATGTCAGGCCGAGAATGCAGGTCTTCGAAACCGAAGTCGGGGATGGGGAACGGATGTTGCTCGACGCACTCATCAAGCTGAAGGCCACCGACCCGAGTCTGAGCTTCCGGCGCTCATGTCGCGAAGGCATCTGTGGCTCGGATGCAATGAACATCAATGGCAAGAACGGACTCGCATGCTTGACCAACATGCGTACGCTTCCGCGAACGGTGGTGCTGAAGCCGCTGCCCGGCCTTCCAGTGATCCGTGACCTGATCGTGGACATGACGCAGTTCTTCAAGCAATACCACTCGATCAAGCCATACCTCATCAATGACGATCCACCGCCCGATCGCGAGCGGCTGCAGTCTCCCGTGGCACGCGATGAACTGAACGGCCTCTATGAATGCATCCTGTGCGCTTGCTGTTCGACCGCTTGTCCGAGCTTTTGGTGGAATCCCGACAAGTACGTAGGACCCGCGGGTCTGCTGCAGGCCTACCGGTTCCTCGCCGACAACCGCGACCAAGCAACCGAAGAGCGCCTCGACAATCTTGAGGACCCTTACCGCCTGTTCCGCTGCAGGGACGTTCTGAACTGCGTCGACGTTTGCCCCAAGGGGCTGGTCCCTGCTGCGGCGATCGGAAAGATCAAACAGATGATGGTACGCCGAGGTGTTTAGCCATCGCGACAGAACCGGAAAGTCGCGTTGTTCAGTCGAAGAAGTCCGGGCCAGAACGCATGGCGTCGCGGCAGCGCGATAGCGTTCCCGGTCGGACCGACTCGGTTGCTCGCTGTACCTCTACCGTGCGTCGACGGTGCTGCCGAGTGCGCCTCATCCAGACAACAACGACATCCGGGTAGTCGACCTGGCGGCCGCGCTGGCGGAGGTGGCCGAAGGCTTCTTCCCGCACCAGCGTCTGGCTGCCACGATCTGCCTGGGCATGCGTCAACGACGCCGCGCCGCTGCTGGAGCGGCTCCTCGCCGGCGGCAAGTCCGTCGTGGCAGGCCGTCTGGCGGGCGCGTTCCGGGCTTTGGGGCGTGACGATGTCGCCAACCAGATCACCAGCACCATGCGCGCCGCGGGCTACACCGTGCACGAAGCGTCGCCGTTCGACCGGCCGCCGGCCGCGCTCCCCGGTACGCGCGTGGAGTCCCCCTACGTGCAGCGCCTGCGCCTCATGTGGGCCGAGATGCGCGGCGCCGTGATCGACGCTTTCCCGCCCCCCGGGCCTGTGCCCGCCGACGCCGCCAAGACGCTGCGCGAGATCGAGGCGCGCTATGTGGCCGACGCCTACCACTCGCTGTCCATCGAGGGCTACCGCGTCACGGCCGATCTCATCGACAAGGTCCGCGCCGGCGCCTGGGATCCGGACGGCGACGACCGGGGGCACCGGGACGCGATGGCGGCCAAGGGCTACTTCGAAGCGCATGCGCAGGTGAAGGCCTTCATCGCTGCAACGATCGCCCAAGGTGCCGCGCGCCCGCGGCGCCTGCGCGAAGCCATGGCCGCGTGGTACCTGGCGCTGTTCAGCCCGAGCGTGCAGGCGGGCCTGCTCGAACCCGCGGACCTGGCCGGCTGGCGCAACGACCAGGTGTTCATCCGCGGCGCGATGCACGTGTCGCTCTCGAAAGAGGTGGTGCGCGACGCCATGCCGGCCCTGTACGAGCTGATCGAGGCGGAGGAGCATCCCGCGGTGCGCGCGCTCCTCGGCCACTTTCTCTTCGTCTACATCCATCCCTACATGGACGGCAACGGTCGGCTGGCCCGCTTCCTGATGAACGCGATGCTCGTGGGTGGCGGCTATGTCTGGACCATCATCCCGGTGGAGCAACGCTCGCGATACATGCAGGCGCTGGAACAGGCCAGCTCGTTCAAGAACATCAGGCCCTTTGCCGAGTTCGTTGCCGAGCTCACGATCGAGCAGACCAGAACGCCTTTGCCCCGGCCATCCAGCCCAACTGGCCGTGCCGCTTCTCCGTCCTGAGCCCATCGGCGCCAGCATGAGGTCCAAGGCGCGAACTTTCGCGCGGGGCATCCGCGCTTGGAACATGCCGAGCGATGAGGGTTGCGCGCATCGCGCGCCCCATCTTCACCCCTTGCGCTTCACCGGTTGGGCTTTGACCGCCGCCTTGCGCTTGGTGCTCTTGGCTTCAGTCTTCGCGGCCTTGATTGCGGCGGTTTCTTGCGTGGCGGAGCTGGCCTGCCCGAGGGACTTGCCAACGAGGGCCGCTGCGTCGAACACCATCGGGCCCGGAGCGCTGGCCGGAACGATCACCAAGCTCTGAATGCCGACCAGGGGTCGGCGCCGAGCTGCGCTGCCCCGTCACGTCATTGGCCCAATCGTTCGTCGCGCCCGCGAAGTTAAGGTTGACGCCGACGAACCAAAGCCCCTCCGTGATGCCACGCGTGGCAAAGAGGGCTCCGGCGACGTCGGCCCACTGAAACGCAAGGGCGCGCGCCGTCCAGCTTGATTGGTGTGATGTCGTTCATTGCAGCTTCCCCGTACCCCCCGTAGGCAGCGTCGGTGTGCCTTCCGACGCACGCTCGTTTCCCCGTATCCATCAAACAAGTTGTCAATTGACAACCGTGCAAGTATATTGCGCGTGGGAGAAGCCATGACACGCAATACGCATCCGAACAAAGACGTCGAAGCCGCCCTGCGATACGCTGAAAGCCATGGTTGGGTCGTCAAGCCAGGGGGGCATTGGGGGGTTTCTGTACTGCCCCTACAACGACCGCAACTGTCGATGTGGCACCCGGTGCAAGGCGGGGATCTGGGGGACCCCCAAAAGCCCCACCAATCATGCGAAGCAATTGCGTCAGGTCGTCGACGGCTGCACGTCGCAGCATGCGAAGCCAAGTGCTCAAGTCGAAACCACGGCAGTCGCCACGCCCGATCCAGCGGAGCAATGAACATGGAATACGAGTTCACACTGAAATTCAAACTTGGCCGGTCCATGCCGACCGACGATGAAATCATGAACAGTCTTGCAAGCGCCGACTGCACAGACGCATTCATAGGGTTGGGGCTTCCTGGCTACGTGAGCCTCGAATTCACGCGCGAGGCTCAGAGCGCAGAGGAAGCCATCTTGAGCGCAGTTCGGGACGCACAGCGGGGCCTGCCCGGTGCGCAGTTGATCGAGGCAGGTCCCGACTTTGTCAATCTGACAGATGTCGCCAACATGCTCGGCATGAGTCGCCAGAACATGAGAAAGCTGTTCGAGAAGCATTCGGTGGTCTTTCCTGCTCCGGTCCATGCAGGGACAACCGTTGTGTGGCACCTTGCGCCGGTGCTCATGTTTCTGAAGGAGCGTCACTATGTGGTGGCACCCACGGTCTGGGATGTCGCCTGGACTGCCATGCATATCAACTCGGCTCGAGAGAAAGTGCTCATCGAGCCAGGACTAGCAGAGCGCGTTCAGAGCAGGCTCGCTGAATTCTGCGAGGGTTGGAACATACAGACTCACTGAGGCATGGACTGCGCCGTCGCGCGCGGCCTGCAGCAGTAGAGCGTTGACCTGCCGCGATCCAATGCCCCCAAGAGGCCCTTGCCGCGGGCCAGATCGCAGGACAGGCAGCCGTCCGACACGGAGCGGTCTGTCGATCGCGGTCACCGAGTTCACGGTGTCGGGCACATCACAGTTATTGAGGTGGTGATCGTGCCGGCAGCCGCCGGACTACATATCCCAGGGGTTGACGACTTTCAGTCCAGCAGTCCGGAACGGGTGGGCATCGCGTGATGCAACGATAAATTCGTTGGCGCTCGCCACGGCAGCAATGAGCGCATCCGCCGTCTCGATACCGCTGCCTGCCCGCTTTGTCGTTGCCAGGACCTTGGCATACGCAGCTGTGCACGCCAGATCGATCGGCAACACGCGGCCCGCAAACGACGGTAGCAAATCCCGCTCGATGTAGTCGTGCAGCTTATCGCGCCGCCGCCCGGCGGGCATCAGCGTCACGCCGGCACGCAGTTCTGCCACGGTCATGGTGGACAGGTAAAGCGTCTCCAGCGGCTGGGCGTCAATCCAGGCAATGACGCGGGCATCAGGCGCAGGGCGCAGCGGCTCCGAAACCACGTTGGTATCGAGCAGGATCATTCAAACCTCGCTGCCCTGGCCGGCGTCTTGTCGCCCGCGCCCTCCAGGATCGCAAAATCCTCTTCGGTCAGCCCGACCTTGCGGCCTGCTGCGGCCAGCATCGACCCGAGCTTCAACCGGTTCTGCGGGCGCACGGCCGCTTCAAGAATGTCGCGCATCTCGGACTCGATACTGCGGCCATGCTGGGCGGCACGTACCCGGATGGCGCGGTGCACTTCGTCAGGCACGTTTCGGATGGTCAAAGAAGGCATCTTTCACTCCATCAAGATGATGCGATTGCTTGCATATTATCAAAGTGCAAGTGACCTGTCGTGGATGAAACTGAGTGCGCTGCGGCGGGCCGTGCAGGCGCTCAGGAGCAGCTGAGGCGCACGCTTTTCGCGGCAGCCTCGGGACCGGTAGCAGGTCGTCGGGCTACGCGCTCTTACAGCAATGTCCACGAAGGCGAGATCGCGATGACGATATTCAAGACCCTCCGTCCTTCATCTGCCTCAGCGCGCCTGCGCACGCGTCAGCAGATAGTCCTGACGAACGACATTGTCCGAGTAGTACGGCGCAACCAGCGCAGCAAACTCGTCCCGCAGCGTGGCAAGCTTCTCAGGCTCCGTCGCAAGGCTTTCGACCAGCTTCTGCATCGGGCCGATGGAGCGTTCCATGAAGTGCCGGTAGTGCTCGATGCTGAGCGCGGGAAAGGCCATGATGCCCCGCTCGAAGAAGGGCGGGTCGAAGTGCGCGCCCAGGCGTTCCTTCACCGTCGCGGGGTTGCCCCACTGCGGAGGCGGTGACGCTCCGGCAGGCGGGGGCGGCGAGTACCGGCCTATCAAGGCGAACATGCAGCCGATCAGGTGCTCCGGCGGCCAGGTGGCGACTGCAATTCGGCCGCCGGGCTTCAGCACGCGGCGCATCTCCGCGATGGTGATCTCGGGCCGCGGCGCGAACATGTGTCCGAACTGACTGAGGACGACGTCGAACGACGCGTCGGCATAGGGCAGCTGCTCCGCGTCGCCCTCCGTCCACACGATGTCCTCCAGCCCCGCGATGCGCGCGTTCGCGCGGGCCTCTTCGAGCAGCGCGGGCGTGAGGTCCAGCGCCGTGACCCGAGCGCCGGCCCGTGCGGCCGTGAGGGCCACCACGCCCGTCCCCGTGCCCACATCGAGCACGGCCTCGCCCGGGGCGACCTGTGCAAACTTCACGAGGTGGCCGGCCACCGGCGTGGTGAACATCGCCGTCGGCGCAAACGAGGCCCACATCTCACGCTGCCGCTTCTTCAACTCTGCAAACGGGTCCTGGTTCATAGCGCTCTCCATGTCGATCGTTCACAACCGCCCGGTCCGCACGTTGTCCCTGACGTAGGCGAAGTAAGGGTCATCGTTCCTGCAGCCCCGGGCGAACCACTCGTCCACGATGGCGCCTTGCTGCTCGAGGTTGTAGCGAGACCACGGCATGCCCGGTGGAGGCACGGCGTAGACGTTCTCCCCGACGAGGTGGTCGGCCTGGTTCACGATGCCTCGGCAGACGGTCCCAGGAAGAAAGGCCGAATGATGGATCTGCCACGCGTGAACGAGCTCGTGGATCAAGACCTGTCCCGGCCTGGCGTAGTGCTCGTTGGTGTACTGACCGGGGGCGTCGTATGCGGTCCCGAGGTTCAGGTAGATGCGGCCGTCGACGCCCGGCATGGTGAAAGCGCGTCCGCCCAATCCTGCGAGGTTCGTGAGAACGATCCGCTCGCGCGGAGGAAGCGATGCACCGAAGACCGTCGCTGCAAACGCCGCCTCTTGCTCGCTCAAAGTACGTTGCTTGACCAATGCATTGGTCATGGCGCCGACGGCGACGCCCGCCGCCACCGCGAGAACGATCGAGCCGCCGAAAGCCAGTACGGCGATGCCCCCCACCACGCCCACGACGCCACCCAGGCCGAGCTGGCCGAAGAGCTGTCCCACCTCCGAACCCAGCGCCAGGATCACGCCAGCCGCGGCGCCCACGGCCGTTGCTCCGATTTCGAGGAAGAACTTGGCAGCGTCTTGCACGAAGCCGATCACGCCGGTGGGCGCATAGTCCTTGGACACCGACAGGGTCCCCAGGCGGACGTGGTCCCAGTTGTCCCTGATGTAGGCACAGAAGCCTTCTTCCCGATGGTCGTCGTTGCGGCGCGGGGAGACGGAAGCTGTTCCCTCGACATGACCGGTACGCTGGGCCATCAAGGTCACGCCGCCCGGTACCGCGAACCGTGCCCGGAAGGTGAAGTCGTAGTCGGGAAGGCCGCTGTCGTGCGCGTGGCTCTTGAAGGTGTAAGTGCCATCGCTGCGAAAGACGAAGGTCACCGAACCACCCAGCGCCGTTCCCGCGGGCGTCACGACGTTCTTGCTGAACGTGAGCTCCTCGGGCTTGAGTGCCGCAAGCACTCTCTTCAAGGATGCCGGTGGAGCGATGGCGGCCCGCTGCGCAAGTGCGCGGCAGCTGAGCCTCGCACCGGTATCGAGCAAGCCCAGCTTTCGAACCTGGTCAATCACACTTTGCATCGTCGCTCTCCCGTCAAGAGCAAGGTCGCCCAGCATGGCACGAAGGCCTCGTTGCGTCACTATCCATTGGGTACTACTTAAGCCAGATAGACCCGGTGCATGCCGAGGCATAGCATCCGCACCCTCCCACCGACCGGAGGACAAGATGCCCGGACACCTCAACACGGATCCGCAACAAGACGGCGTCTTCGGCTCGACCACAGCTTCAGGGAAAGTCGGCGTCTTCGGGAGCAATGAGGCGCGAAGTGCGCCCACCGGCGGCGGTGCCGGCGGCGCGGGTGTTTTCGGGCTGTCTGTCAGCCCGGGCGCGGCCGGGGTGTTCGGCGCGAACAACAGCGCCAAAGGCGTGGGCGTGCAGGGCAACGGCCCCGAGCGCGGCGTGAGTGGCTGGAGCCCCAAGGGCTTTGGCGCGGTGGGGCAGAGCGACAACTCGAGCGGCGTTCTTGCGACTTCTAAATTCGGGCAGGGCCTGACGGCCTACAGCGACAACGACGTCGCGGTGTTCGCGCAAGGCGCGACCTTCGCCGGCGTCTTCAACGGGGCCGTGGTGGTCAACAAAGGTCCGGCTCCCAAGGACACCGGAAGGCCGGCATCGGACATCAACGGGAGCATCGTCATCAACGACGGCAACCTCTTCGTCAACAAGGGAGACGTCATCCTAAGCGGGGCTGATTGCGCCGAGGACTTCGAACTGCTGTCGATCGCGTGCGCGGAGCCGGGGAGCGTGCTCGTGATAGCAGCCGACGGGTCGCTGGACCTGTGCCGCACCGCCTACGACCATGCCGTGGCGGGCGTCGTGTCCGGCGCAGGGAGCTTCCGGCCGGGAATGATCCTCGGGCGGACGGGTCCGACGAATCGCGCCGGACGAGCGCCCGTGGCCCTCATCGGCCGGGTCTACTGCAAAGTCGAAGCGTTCTCGGCGCCGATCAAGGTCGGTGACCTCCTCACCACCTCCGCCGAGCCGGGCCATGCCATGAAGGCCATCGATGCGCACCTGACGCCCGGTGCCGTGCTGGGCAAGGCGATGGCGCCCATGCTGTCGGGCCGTGGCCTCATTCCGATTCTCGTGACGCTTCAATAGCGACAGGGCAGCCATGAGCCATTGGGCGCCGGTGATCACGTCCTGGCTGGTCAGGTCCGACGGGGTTCTCGCCATCGCCTGGTCGCTCGATCCTGGGTCGGGGCCCTCGATGTACACCGGCAGCATGCGCATCCAGGTGCCGCCGGAGCTCTCGGGTCAACTGCTGAAAATCAAGGTCGAGGTCAAGAACGAGATTCAGGGAAGCGGATGGGTGGCGAACACGGTCACGGTTCGATCGGCAAGGAATTTCCATTCGCTGAGGGCCTTCCTCGGCGCGAGCCATGTGACGGCCCGTGGCGGGACGCGGCAGTGGTTGGGAGGCAAGCGCTCTTTGCGGCAGGTCATGGGACTTACCTGAGGCAGATGGCCCGCCCTTGGCGTGTGCCGTGTTCATCACTGCGGATTCAGGCGCTTCCAGATGCCCGAGGCCACCAGATGCTGCAATGTGCTCGGGCTGCCTTCCACCCAGGCGCGCATGGGCTCGCCCGGGCGGCGCTCGAAGGAATAGACCAGCGCCAGGACTGACTTGCCATCCATCGGCATCGCTGCGAGTTCGGGCGGCATGGTGGCTGCTCCTTCGCGCACGTTGGGCAGCTTGGCGCCGGGTGCGGGCTGGAAGTTCGGCTGGTCGGTGACGACGAACACGACGATGCGAAAACGCCCGGGCTGTTCGAGGAAGAGGTCGCCAAGCAGTTCGCTCAGGTTCAGCTTGGGCCGGCCCTCGGTGGTCCAGCGTGCTCGACCGGGGAACGGCTTGCCGTCGGCCTCGATGCGCTCCAGGCGCGCCACCAGCGCGAAGCCGCCGGGCGGTCCGCTGAACAGGCCGGTCTCGTAGTCTGCACTCAGCGCGTGCAAGGCCTCGCGAACACGCTGGAACCATGCGCCAGCGGTGGTGCCGGGGGGGCCGAACCATTCGAGTTTGAGCGGCTCGGGAGGCCTGTATCCCTCGGGCGGGGGCCATGGGAAGGCCGGCAGGGTCGCGTAGCCGCCGCCGCTGGTGCAGATCATGGCCGGAGGTCGCAAGGAATCGAAGACGTCGTTGAGCATCGGCTCGAGTCGCGTGGCGAGCGAGCGAGCCACGAGGTCGGCGCGCTCGAGTGCAGGCAGGCGCGGGTCGCCAGGCCACAGCGAGCGCGCCACGCGCAGCGCCGCGGCGCGCTCGCCTGCGCCCGGGTTGTCCAGGCTGCGGTCGATCATGGCCCGCACCGCCGGGTCTCGCGCATCGCCGACGGCCAGGAGCGGCAACAGTCGCGCGCGCTGCGCAGCCTCGAGCGCGGGCCAGTGCGGGGCCAGTGCGGCCAGCACGATGCGCGCCCGGGGATGGGGTGGGGGCTGCGCTTCGGGTGCGGACAGGTCGCGGCGCCGAGGCCCCGGCTCCTGGCGCAGCCATTGCGATTCGGCCAGCAGCACCCAACCGGGGCCGGGCGGGCTCGACCGCAGGCGGGTCAGCAGACCGGCGTCGCCGACTTCGTCGAGTGCGGTCACCAACGCGGGGGGCAGGGGCCTGGCTGTGTCCGGTCGCCGGCCATGCTCCATCGACCAGGCATCGGCTTCGTCGGGCCAGGGTGCCCAGCCCGGCTTCGCGTGCTCGGCACGCCCCAGCGGCGGTCGAGTGTCCGCCGGGCGTGATCTCGGCAGGTCGGCAGCCAAGGCCCGATCGAGCACCGACGAGCGCTGAGCCGGCGAGAGCTTGGCGAGACCCTTTGCGAAGGCGGCGGCGAATGGCTCGTCTCTGCCGCATGTCGCACGCTCGGGAACCATGCGGCGCGGGCCGTCTGCTGCGCCACCCAGCCAATAGCGCAGCATCGACGCCGCGCCTGGGATCGCGTCCGCACCCATGTCGCCGATCGCCGCCACCGCGCCGCAGGCGACCATGGAGGAACGCGCGTCCAGAAGCTGGGCAAAGCGAACGGCCCTGTCCGCATCGTCCGGCCGCAAGCTGAGCGTGGCGGCAAGATCCGCCATCGTCGCCCGCGACCCGGCCAATGGGCAGGCAGAGGCCTTTGCGGCCTCGGCCTGCAGCACGCGCGCTTCGATATCGGAATTGGACGGCAGGCCGAAGCCGCGCCAGACGCGCAGGGCAAGATCGGCACCCGGCCCGCCGGCTGCCAGCGGAGCGCGCAGCGCCGATGCGAGTTGCTCGCGCAGGCCTGGATCGAGCGAAGCCCTGCGCGGGGCGCCATCCGAATACATCCAGTGGATGTCGCAGGGCAGCGTCTGCGCCGAGACATCGGGCGCTTCGTCGGCCAGATAGGCAAGCACCGCCGTGTCCGTCGCAGCGTCCGACGTTCCCACCACCGTGACGGCGCGCGTCAACCAGACGTCGGGCGGCAGGTCGTGCTTGCTGCCTTGAAACAGCGCCCGGATCGCAGCGGCGCGCGCGGGCGACGCGGTCGGCAACTCCGAGATCTGGGCCCACACGCCGTCGAGGCTCGTGGCACGGCTGCGCCTCTCTTCGGGATCGAAGCTCATCGAACCGGGATCCAGCGTCGGGCCCCACAAGGCACGCACGTAGTGACTGGCCGCCACAGGGTCGGTTGACTGCAGCAGCCGCTGCTTCAGTCGCGCCACGGCCCATGCGCGCGTCGAAGGACGTGCGGCGAGTTGTCCCAGCGCCTCGGCCGACTCGGCCGCGGTTGCCCGGGGCGAGGTCTCGACGGCGCGCCACGCTTGCTGGACCACAGGGGCGTCGGCGCCCAGTTCCGCAAGGAGCCGGGCGCGCATCGGCTCGCGTCCAGGCGCGCTGGGCGGTACCGCCGCGCGCAACGCGGCATGCCAGGCCCGCGCGTCGGCCGAAGGGGGCGTCGACGCTTCGCCGAAGGCGCCGGCTCCGGGTCGACGCAGCACCGTGGGTGCGAGCCGGCCGTCCAGCACGGCACGCACCAGCAGGGGTGCCAGCGCACCGCGGTCAGCGGCCCTGGGCGGCGGCAGCCCCGCAACCACAGCCGCCAGCCTGGCCGCGGGCGCCTCCGACGTCCTCAATGCCGCGCGCACTGCACGCCAGGCTTGCTGGCGTTCGGCCTCATCCATCACGGCAGAGAGCTGGGTTGCCAGAGCGCCCAGTTCGCCGGCAACCCGGTCTGCCGGGCCATGATCGGTTCCGGAGGCCATCGTCCTCGCCATGAAGTCGATCACATCAGGCCGCCAGGCCTTCACCAACGCCACCCGCTGGGCCGCAGCCGCCACCCACTCGAGGTCGACGGAGCCCGGGCCGACGGGCTGCGACAGAAACGCGCGCATCGCTGCTGGTGCCACCTGGCCCAACCAGGCCGGCGCCTTGGGCTGGGGCCCGCCGCCTTGCAGCCTGAGCTCCGCGAGCGCTCTGGCGAGGGCGGCTCGGGCCGCGCTTCGGCCCGAGGCTGCGGCCGAGTTGAAGGCCTGCAATGCCACGTCGTCGGCACCGTCGACGCTGGCGAAGGCCGCCAGCCATCGTTCCGGGAATGGACTGGACGCCAGCCCTTTTCGTGCCGCGCCGCTGCCGGCCGTGCCGGCACGTGCCAGCAACTGAGCGACGGCGGTATCGAAGTCCTCGGTCCGGTCGGTGCCGGCCGCCTCGATGGACGCTGCAACCGCCTCGATGGTCCGCGGATCCTTGACATCGGCCAGGTCGAACACCAGGTCGCGTGCGGCGGCGCGCTGGCGATGCGAAGTCCGCACCACATCGGTCGGCGGTGGGTATCGGCCCTTCGCAAGCGTGGCGCTCAGCAGCCTCGCGACGCCATCGTCGACGTCGCCGTCGACGAACCGGCGCCAAAGCAATTCGGCATCGGAATCCGGCGCCGCGGCCAGCGTGGCCGCGGCGACTTCACCCACGGAAGGCACGAACAGGGACCGTCCACAGCCGTTGAAGTAGCTGCCCACGTGCGGACTGATGCCACCATCTGCCAGCCGACCGAGCAGCACCGGCGTGGCGGCCGGTCCGGCCTTGCGCAGCGCGGCGATGGCGTTCCAGCGCACGGCGGCTGCCGGGTCGGAGAGCAGGTCGGCGGCGGCCTGCAGGTCGGCGGGATCGGCCAGCCCGGCGTCGCCGAGCTGCAGCAAGGCCGCTTCGCGGTCGGCCGCCTTCGAACTGTGGAGCAACCCACGCCAGTCGGTCTGCGCGAGCGCGCCACCGCAGGCCAGCAGCCCGCACAAGACAAGGGCGACACAGTGGCGACGCCGCGATGCGATCACGATGCGCTTTGCGCGCGTCGCCCGACGCGCCAGATGGACCATCGGAGCCACGCGCGTTGCAGCAGGCTGCGCGCCAGAAGCAGGATCAGCAGGAGGTTGAGCGCCGCGAGCAGCGCCAGAAGCGGCGCTCCGCTCTGGCCGAGGCGCGCGAGCGCGCCGAACAGCAAGAGTGGCGAACCCAGCGTAACCGCGGCGAACAGCAGCGCCATGCTCGGCAGCGTCGCCATGCCGGCGTCAGTCTGCTGCACCAGGAAGCCGGTGGCGTGGTCGTAGAGGACCATCAGCAGCGCGCTGGTCAGCAGCACGCCGATGCCTACCGCGAAGCTGCTGCCGGCCAACCGCCGAAGCAGCCCGGCGTGGAAGCGATGCGCACCCAGGGCGTCGGCAAAGCGGCGCGAGGCGGCCGGGTCGGCATCGGCCTCGAGGAGATCGACCAAGGCGAGCGCGATGGTCTCCATGCGCGCCTCGCTGGCGGGGAAGCAGTCCACCCAGCTCAAGCGGGCCATCTCGTACAGCAGCGCGCCGGAGGGCACCACCTCCTCGAGCCGCACGGGCACGATCGGAAGCTTCATGCTGGATGCGACCGCAATCTCCTTGGCGACCTCGGCCGATTGCTCGGCGTTCCGCGAATGCATCAGCACGACGAGGCGCGAGCGGCCCAGCGCGCCTGTGATGGCGCTGCGCCATTCATCGCCGGCATGGATGGCATCGTCCATCCACACGCGCAAGCCGACACGCACCAGGACGGCCTTCAGCAGCGCAACGCTGGTGGCATCGCGCCGCGAATAGCTGATGAATACGTCGAAGTCCTTCATGCCCCTCTGGGTCGGGCCGGCCGATGGAGGATTCGACCACGGCGCCGCGTGGCTCACAAGAGGGGCAGAACCGAGCCCCCGAGGGGCCCGCCTCAGCGGCGGACGAGGCCGCCGCGCTGAACGGACGCGAGGAGGGGCGTCGCTCGCTGGATCCGGCGCACGGCGTCGCGGGCGACGAGGTAGGCCTCGATTTCCTTTTCGCTCATGACGGGCCGTCCGCCCATGCGCCGATTCGCCCCTGGCGGTCGCTGCGATCCCGTCGCGGCAGGGTCAAATCCGGAAGGCATGATCAACTCCTTTCACTGATGCCGGTGGGTGGGAAGAGTGCTTATCTGCCATCGCGCCGACGGGGCGCCAGGATGGCCTCGCGCGCACGCGCTGCAGCAATTTCGAGCCAGCGGGCCTTGGCCTTGCCTTGCTTCCGGCGGGCCTCCGGGTAGTGGAACTGAAGCAGTTCGCGATTGCCTTTTTCCGTGATCGCGAGGACCCTTGCGCCCCGCTCGGGCGGGTCGTCGACCAGCGCCAGCACCAGGCCGGCCTGGCGCAGCACCCGGACCGCGTCGATATCGTCTGCCGCCGTGAATGATTGAGGGAGAGGGGAGCTTGCGATCTGCCTCAAGAGTTCAAGGGACATAGAACCTCCTAAATTTCAGCGCGCAAAAGATTAGCGGCTGATTGGGAGGCTTTCAAGTCGGAAAAGTTCCGGACGCAGCCCCGCCGAGCCCATGCACCGGCCCGGACGTGGCGGCGGTGGATGCTGGAGTCCTGAGCGCGTCGCGCGCGCCCGGCTTCCAAGGCAGCGGTGCGGGTAGCGGACCCGCCCATCAACCGCGATAGGGCGGCTCCAGCCCTTTCGTGCGGTCGATCGCGTATCTCCTCACCAGGGGTCCGAACCCGTGGGCCGTCGTGCCGAGAATCATCGTCGTCAGGATCCGGTGCAACCTATCGCGGTCCAGATCCTTGACCTTCTCATTCCATTTGCCGAGATCCACGTCCTGGGTGTCGAAGGCGGCCTTGATCAGGCTGTTCCACAACTCCCGGGTCTCGGTCGTCGCGCTGACATCCGGATCGAAGCCGACGAACCACTTTTTCCTTTCCCCGTCTTCGACCACCTGCAGCAATACGAAGGCATGGAAGGACGTGAGGTTCGCGAACTTGCTCTTGTCTCCGCTGATCTCGGTGCCCCGGCCTTCAATGACGAGCGCCCGGCCGTTGTTCAAAGCGTCCTCGGCCGCGGCCCATTTCTGCTCGATGGTCTTGCCCGGCGCCTTCAACAGGCTGGCGAGCAGGCCGGACTTCTCGCCGGCTTTGGACAGCAGGGGCGCCAATGCCGCGGCCCGTATGTTGCAACCGCCGAGAAGCTCGCCGCCTGCACCCACATAGGCCTGTAGCCAATCCTTGAGTTTCTGGAACTCGCATTGAAGCGGCTGCCCCAGTTTCGCGACGAACCTTCCCCTCAGGTCCGCCAGGGCGCGCTCCATGTCGCTGCCCGGTTCGATCAACCTCTGTTCAATTCTCGGCATGGCCACTCCAGGATTGAATCGCGCTGATGGGCTGGCGGGAGAGGATAGCTTCTGCTCGACCCGTTCGCCAGTCAGTCGTGGTCCGGCAGGCTGGATTCTGAGGTACCTGACGAGCGCCCACGTCAAGGAAAGTCCACAGCATCGTGGATTGCCGGAGCCGCGAAGGCCTGCCGTCGACGGCGCATTGATCTAAAGCGTCACGCTGGAGGGTAGGATGCCGTCGGCGGCAGTCGGCCAACAGCGGAAGTTGGTGTCATGCTCGACGTCATTTCGCTCCGGTACCCCTATGCGCGCAAACCCTTGCTTTCTGTTCATCGCACTGGCTCTGGCACCTCCCGCCATGGCTCAGCCCACAGGCCCAGTGGACAACGCAGAATGCAAAGCCGAAAGGGCCACGCTCGAACAGGACATGGAACTGGCCCACTCCAAGGGTCAGATGCTGCGCCGCCGGCAACTCGCCGAGGCACTGGCCGCGCTGCAAGCGCGTTGCGAGAATCTCGCCCCGGCGCAGAGCCGCGCAGCGAAGATCGAGCGATTGGACCAAGAGATCCGGGAACTGCGCGAGGCACTCGCGCGTGCAGAGGAGCAACTGCACAAATTGAAGAGCGAGGCTCCGTGAAGAACCAGGGCTTGTTCACCGGGGGGTCTGAATGACTTCATGCTCAAGAAGGGTTACGCGGTCATCTCTTCGACCTTGAACTTGAACGCGAACAACTCGTGGCAAAGCGCTCGCAGCCGGTGCGATCTCTGCCGGGCAGTTCGTGTTCGGCCCCACCTTCATTCGCCACATGCACGACGACGGCACGACCCGCTCGCAGATCGCCGCGGTGAAGGTGGCGCACAGCAAGCACGCCTCGAACAACCCCAAGGCGCTGTACAAGGAGCGCGTCACGGTGGATGAGGTGCTGTCCAGCCGGATGATCTGTTATCCGCTGTCCTTGCTCGATTGCTGCGTGGAAACGGACAACGCGGCCGCGATCATCATCACCTCCGCGGCGCGTGCGCGGGGCCTGCGCCAGCCGCCGGTCGCCATCGAGCTGGGCGGCACCCGGCCCAACAACACGAGTGGCGGCCAGCTGTGCGAAGGCTACACGCACGGCGTCAGCCTGGTGATCGAGAACGTCCGGCAATCGCGCGGGGACGTGGACGACTATTGCCCGATCGGCCCTGACGGCCGGCGTGTGCATACCTACGACTATCGCGAGGGTGGCTGCAGTCAGGTCAGGGGATGCGGAACTCACTGCCAACCTGGGCTGGGCCACACCTCGGGGTCGTAGCTGCGCGTGTCGCCCTGGATGATCACGTTCGATGGAATGGCGTTGCGGATGCCGTCGGTCAGGATCTCGGTGCAGGAGATCACCGCCTGTTCCACCAGGCAGACGCCCAACACATCCCGTTACCGGATGCGACCTTCGAAAGCTACCTTATCGCCATCGCGCGCAAGCCGCTTGAAAGGCGGCGATCTGAGCAGCGAGGCAGGCCATCTGAAGAGGCACGAACTGGAGTGATGTCAGGGCGATTGCGGGCTCGCAGCCAGCGCGCTGCGCCGGTCGACCTTGCGGCTGAGCACCACCGAGGTGTGGGTGCGCTCGATGCCTTCGATCAAGCCGATGCGATCGAGCAGCGCATCGAGCTGCTCGTTGGTTTCGCAGCGCAGTGCGAGCATGTAGTCGTACTCGCCGCTGACGGCGGAGAGTTCTTCCAGCTCGGGCAGCCGCTCCAGCGCGCGGATGACGGCGGCCCCCATCTTCGGCGCGACGCTCAAGCCGCAGTAGGCGCGGACCGCGGCCTGCTCCAGCGGGTGCCCCAGGCGCACGCCGTAGCCGGCGATCACGCCCTCGCGCTCCAGGCGGGCGATGCGCGCCACCACCGTCGTGCGCGCCACCTTGAGCTTGCGCGCCAGGTCGGCGGCCGGGGCGCGGGCGTTGGCCTGCAGCAGGGTCAGCAGGTGACGGTCGGTGTCGTCCAACGGTCCGCTATTCGACTTCGGCGATCAGCTCGATCTCGACGCAGGCACCCATGGGAATCTGCGCCACGCCGAAAGCGCTGCGCGCATGCGCGCCTTTCTCGGGGCCGAAGACCTCGGCGAAGAATTCGCTGGCGCCGTTGGTCACGACGTGCTGCTCGGTGAAGGTGGGCGTGGAGTTGACCAGGCTCATCACCTTGACGATGCGCTTGACCTTGTTCAGGTCGCCGATGGCCGCCTGTAGCGTGCCCAGCAGGTCGATGGCGATGGCGCGCGCTGCCTGCTTGCCTTCCTCGGTGCCGATGGCGCCGCCGAGCTGCCCGACCCAGGGCTTGCCGTCCTTCTTCGCGATGTGGCCGGAGAGGAAGACCAGGTTGCCCGTGCGCACGAAGGGCACGTAGGCGGCGGCGGGGGTGGCAACGGGCGGCAGCGTGATGCCGAGGCTCTTGAGTTTGTCGTTGATGCTCATGACGGTTCCTTGTCTTGGGATGGCGATTGTGGCCGCGATGGGGCCTTGGCTTCCTGGGCAGCCTGCGCGGCCTCGGCGGGCCGTTCATCCATCGGCTGGACGGTCACGCGCACCTCCAGCGTATGCCGCGCTCCGCCGTGCAGCACGCCGCGCATCGGCGAGACGTCGGCGTAGTCGCGGCCGATGGCCAGCGCCACGTAGTCCTCGCCGGGCTGGCGGCCGTTGGTGGGGTCGAATTCGGCCCAGTCGCCCGGCCCGTCGGCGCCGGGGATGTAGACCGAGACCCAGGCATGAGAGGCATCGGCGCCCGTCAGCCGCGGCCGGCCCGGCGGCGGCTGCGTCAGAAGGTATCCGCTGACGTAGCGCGCCGGCAGGCCCAGGGTGCGCAGGCAGGCGATCATGATGTGCGCGAAGTCCTGGCACACGCCGTGGCGCTGCGCCAGGGCCTCGACGGCGGGCGTGCTGATCTCGGTGCTCCCGCTGTCGTAGCGGAAGTCGGCATGCATGCGCAGCGTGAGGTCCATGGCCGCGTCGAAGATCGGGCGCCCGGGCGTGAAGCTGGGTCGCGCGTAGGCGGCGAAGTGGTCGTGCCGCGGCACGTAGCGCGAGGGGAAGACGAACTCGGCCGCGGGGTCGAAGGGCTGGTTCTTCGCGTAGCGGAAGCGCTCTCGCACGGTCTCCCAGGGCAGTTCGCGCGCCGCGGCGGGCGAGAGCTCGGGCGGCGCGGTCTCGACCACGCTTTCGGCCGTGACCACCAGCCCGTCGTGGGTCGAATCCAGCGCGAAAAAGGCGCGCGCATTGCCGTAGATGTCGGGCGACTCGCTGCGCTGTGCCGGCTCCGGGCTCACGGTGAGCGCGTGGCTCACCAGGCGCTGCGAACCGGTGCCGAGCGGCTTGAGGTGCGCCAGGTGCTGGGCCGTCTCGACCGGGGGCGAGTAGGCGTAGCGGGTTTCGTGGGTGACGTGCAGCAGCATGGTCCTCGGTCTCCCGGGCTACGCCCCGACGGAGCGCAGCGATTCGGAGGTCAGCGTGAAGTAGCGGATGCCGATCGCATCCGACACGTGGTAGGCCGCGGTCTCGCAGGTTTCGAGCAGCTGCAGCAAGGCGCCGTAGCCGGCATCGGCGCCCGGGTCGCACAGGTGCTCGAGGGTCCAGGTGGCCGGGTCGGGCAGTTCGTGCGAGAGGGCGGTGAGCTTGCCGGGCGCGCTGCCCGCCAGCCGCGCGATGCGCCCGCGCAGCGTCTGCGTGACCCAGGCCAGGGAGCGCGGGTTGTCGCCGTCCAGCACCAGCAGGTCGACCATGGTCGCGACGTCGCGGCGCTGCTGGTAGCGCGCATGGAAGGTGATGGTGCTGTCGAACAGCGCGATCATGGCCTCGAAGCCGCTCATGTCGTGCACCGAGCCGATCCTGAAGCCGGCCGCCAGCGCGCCGGAGAGGAAGGCCAGGCGCTCGATGTGGCGGCCGATGGACAGCAGGCGCCAGGCATCGTCGCGCGTCATGCGGTCGGTCTGGGCGCCGGTCATCGCGGACAGCGCCGTGCTGGTGGCTTCCAGCATGCGCAGCGCGGCGGCGCTGGCGTAGCCGCCCTCGATGCGTTCCGCGGCCTGTTCGGCGCTGCGGCGCACGAACTCGGCCTCGGCGCGCACGATCTGGTTCCAGTGGTCGGGCGAGAGCCGCTCGCGCACCGCGGCCGCGGCCTGGCGGATGCAGCCCAGGCTGTAGCCCACGCTGCCGCCGTCGTCGAGGTCGGCCAGCTCGTCGATGAGGGCGCGCTCGAATACGCGCCGCGAGCGCGCCAGGCTGGGCACCCCGCGCGGCACCAGGGCGTTGCGCAGCGCCATGTCGTGCAGCCAGGCGAGCATGGCGGGCGAGGAAAGGTCTTCGCCGCACAGCAGGTTCAGCGTGAGCCGGGCCAGGCGCACCGCGTTGTCGGCACGCTCGGTGTAGCGGCCCAGCCAGTACATGTTCTCGGCGGCGCGGCTGGTGACCGGAGCGCGGTGCCGTGCCAGGGAGGCCGGCGTGGCATGCGCGGGCAGCAGCGTGGTGCGGTCGACTTCGCCATGGGTCTGCACCCAGACGTCGGCACTGCTGCCGCCGCGCTGCATGGAGGCGATCTGCGCGTCGACGCCGACCAGGCGCGCCAGGCCGCCGGGCAGCACGCGCCAGGACTGGGCGCCGTCACTTACCGCGAAGACGCGCAGCAGCACCGAGCGCGGCGTGATGTGGCCGGGGCCCATGTCCTGCGTCCAGGTCGGCATCTGCGAAATCGGCAGGTAGCCCTGCACGGTGTATTCCTCGCCTTCGCGCACGATGCGGCCGGCCCATTCGTCCAGCTCGCGGCGGCCCATGCGGCTGCCGAGCACGGTCTCGAAGCTGGCATGGCCGTCCGCGCCGTTGTAGGTGGGCTTGATCGCGCAGCCGGCGAGCTGCGGCAGCACGGCCTCCATGGCGGCGCGCTCGCCGCACCACCAGGTGGGCAGGGCCGGCAGCAGCAGCTTCTCGCCGAGCAGGCGGCGCGACAGCGCGGGCAGGAAGCCCAGCAGCGCCGCCGATTCGAGCCAGGCCGAGCCGGGCATGTTGGCCACCAGCACGTTGCCGGCCCGCACGGCCTGCAGCAGGCCCGGCACGCCGAGCGTGGAGTCGGGGCGCAGTTCCAGCGGGTCGAGGAACTGGTCGTCCAGCCGTTTGATCAGGCCGTGCACGGGGCGCAGGCCTTGCAGGGTCTTGAGGTAGAGGCGCTGGTCGCGCACCGTGAGGTCGTTGCCCTCGACCAGCGTGATGCCCAGGTAGCGTGCCAGGTAGGCGTGCTCGAAGTAGGTCTCGTTGTAGGGGCCGGGCGTGAGCAGCACCACGTGCGGCGGCTGGCCGGCCGGGCACATGTGCTGCAGGCCTTCCATCATCGCGGCGTAGGTGGCGGCGAGGCGCTGCACCCGCAGCGACTCGAAGGCCTGCGGAAACTGGCGGGCGATGGCGAGGCGGTTCTCCAGCAGGTAGCCCAGGCCCGACGGAGCCTGCGTGCGCTGCGACAGCACCCACCAGTTGCCGTCGGGTCCGCGCGCGAGGTCGAACGCGGCGATGTGCAGCCAGGTGTCGCCCGGCGGCCGCACGCCGTGCATGGCGCGCAGATAGCCCGGGTTGCCGCGCACCAGGGCCGGCGGCAGCAGGCCCTCGGCGACCATCTGCCGCGGGCCGTAGGCGTCGGCCATCAGCTGGTTGAGCAGGTGCACCCGCTGCAGGACGCCGGCCTCGATCTGCGCCCAGCTCTCGGGCGGGACGATCAGCGGAAAGAGGTCGAGCGACCAGGGCCGCTGCGGGCTGTCGGCATCGGCATACACGTTGTAGGTGACGCCGTTGTCGCGGATCTGGCGCTGCAGGCTGACGGCGCGGCGCGGCAGGTCGGCGAAGCCGTCGGTGCCGAGTTGCTCGAAGAAGCCGGCCCAGTGCGGCGCCAGGGGTGCGCGTTCGTTGGCGGCGGCCTCGTCGCTTGCGGCATCGGCCGGCGCGGGCGCCGGCATGGCGGCGTCGTGCAGCGGCGCCGGCTGCGAAGGTACGCCCAGCCGCGGCACGCCCGACGGCGCCGGGGTGGCGATGCCGCGCAGCTCGTCAAAGTGCCCCGGCGCGGCCGGAGGCGCCAGCGACGAGGCCAGCGCGGCAGGCGATTCCAGCGCCTGTGCGTCGAAGAGGGATTCGTTCAAGGAGTCCACGTTGCGCTGATTGTCACACTGGAGTCGGCGAGTGTCCGCCGCCTGCATGAACCTGAGCGCTCAAGATTCGTGCCTGGCTCGAATCAGGCGCCTGACCAGCAGGCGCAGGGCGCCCGCTGTCACTCAATTCGCTCCGACCGACGCGCGTTTTGCCTCAGGCCGTGTTTGGCGGCGGTTCACCAGCCCTTGCCAGGGTTCCCACGTGTCCAAGAAGTCCCGGAAGCTGGCTTCTGTTGCGTATTGCATCGCCTGCCGCCAAGCTGTCTTCGCGACTGCGGCAACCTCGGGCGTCACGTCTTCTGCGAGCGGCAAGCCTTGCTGACCGCCGTTCAGCAAAGTGTGCATCAACGCCTTGTCGAAAACCGCTAGGAGCTCGGACTGCTGCAGGAGGTTGAAATGGGGCGACTCGCTTTCCCAGGCTTGGGCAGCTTCTCCTGCCAGCAAGCGGTATCGGTGTACGCAGTGGGCATAAGTGAGCGCATCCGCCAGCAGCGGGCCGTCGTCCAGCGCGCCTGAGCGAATGCGGCATTCCATGTAGGCGACGTACAGTTGTTTCGCCTGGCTGGTGCTGCGAAGTCGATGGTCGGGCAGCTTGCTTGCAAAGGCCAGCATTGGTGAGAGGATGGCTGGATCTTCACGCATGGCGAGCAGAACGATCGACAGAGGAAATTCCACCTCTTTCCGAGTGGGTTCCCCCTCGCTGATGACACGCTCGATCAGCTTGCACAGGGCCTGTGCTCCCGCTGTGTTCACTGCCGCCTGCCAATGTGGCGTGAACTGGAGTTCGTTGAACGCATGGGTGAGCCTTTTTCCCAGAGGTGTGGGGTCGGCTGGTTCAGGCGCCCCCTGCAGCGTGGCTAGCAACTGCAGGGCCGCTTCCATCTTCTGGTTCAGTTCAAATGCATCCTTGCGATATTGCGCGATTTCTTCTTCAAGCGCCGCATGTCGCTGCAAGGCAATCGCAAGATCGGTCTCGAGCGGACGGGAGGAGTTGCACGAACTCGGAGTCGCGGGCTGAGTCGAGTCGGGCTGAAGATCGGGCTCATCGGATCTGAACGGGCTCAGGGTCCAGGCTTCCTCCTCGTTGGCGATCAAGGGTTGATTGGATGCGAGTCTGATCTCCAGACGATCTAGGATTTGTCGAACCGTTTCAACTTCGTCGTCGGAAACCTTGCGGTCGGGCAATACGATGTAGACGTTGGCGCCCTTCGGTACGTTCTCCGTCAGCAAGTCGGCCAAACTGGCAGGTTGCTCGTCCAGATCGTTCTTGTCGCCTGCCTCGATGGCGCAGAAATTCCATGCCAAGCCATGGGCTTGGTCCTTCCAATTCGCGAGCAGCTCGGTGCACATGTGGTTGGAGCCGCCTGCCGTGACAACGACGACGGTGGGGCGCCCTTTGTCGATTTTCTCCGAGCTCGGAAGCAGCTTGGAAAAACGCCTCGCTGGCGCGTTGTTTGATTCGCGCGGAGTGATGGGGGGTGAGCGCGGCGGGGATGAGCCGTTGGCTCTTGGGGTGGTCATTCGTCGGTTCTCCCGTGACGATGCAGAGGTGGTTGGAATTGTTCTGTGTGTGCCAACCGTGACGTTCGCACCTGGCTTGCGTAACGCCTCGCGCCGATTTGGTTCCGCGGCTCGTCGCGATAGCCGCAGTCGTCTTGCCTCCCATGGCTCGAGCCACCTCGTCCGGAAGTTGGATTGACGACGTCTATCTTCTGCGCAAATCGAGCGTGAACGGAAACTCCCGACTCCCCGCGATCTCGATGTTGGCCGGCGGCGTGCGCAGCAGCCCCGGCGTGTGGCCCATGCGCGAGAAGCGTGACAGGCGCCGGCTCTCGGCCTCGTAGGCGTTGACGGGGAAGGTCTCGTAGTTGCGCCCGCCCGGGTGCGAGACGAAGTACTGGCAGCCGCCGAGCGAGCGCTTCATCCAGGTGTCGACGATGTCGAAGGTGAGCGGTGCGTGCACGCCGATGCCCGGATGAAGGGCCGAAGGCGGGTTCCAGGCCTTGTAGCGCACGCCGGCCACGTATTCGCCCGCGGTGCCGGTGGGCTGCAGCGGCAGCATCTGGCCGTTGCAGGTGACGGCGTAGCGGCTTTCGTTGAGGCCGGTGACGCGCACCTCGATGCGCTCGAGCGAGGAGTCGACGTAGCGCACCGTGCCGCCGGGCGCGCCTTCCTCGCCCATCACGTGCCAGGGCTCCAGCGCGTTGCGCAGCGACAGCTCCACGCCCATGGCCTGCACCTGGCCGACCAGCGGGAAGCGGAACTCGAAGTGCGGCGCGAACCAGGCCGGGTCGAAGGCGAAGCCGGCCTGGCGCATCTCGCTGATCACGTCCTCGAAGTCCATTTTCACGAAGGTGGGCAGCAGGAAGCGGTCGTGCAGCTCGGTGCCCCAGCGCGTGACCGGCGCGCGGTACGGTGCGTCCCAGAAGCGCGCGACCAGGGCGCGCAGCAGCAGCTGCTGCGCGATGCTCATGCGCGCATGCGGCGGCATCTCGAAGGCGCGCAGTTCCAGCAGGCCCAGGCGGCCGGTGGCGGAGTCGGGCGAGTACAGCTTGTCGATGCAGAACTCGCTGCGGTGCGTATTGCCGGTGACGTCGATCAGAATGTTTCGCAGCGTGCGGTCCAACAGCCAGGGCGGCATCTCGTCGCCGTGGATCTCGCGGTTGCGCGCGATCTGGGCCAGGGCGATCTCCAGCTCGTAGACCTGGTCGTTGCGCGCCTCGTCGACGCGCGGCGCCTGGCTGGTCGGTCCGATGAAGAGGCCGGAGAACAGGTAGCTCAGCGAGGGATGGTTGTGCCAGTACAGGATCAGGCTGGCCAGCAGCTCGGGCCGTCGCAGGAAGGGGCTGTCGCCGGGCGTGGCGCCGCCCAGCACGAAGTGGTTGCCGCCGCCGGTGCCGGTGTGGCGGCCGTCGGTCATGAATTTCTCGGCCGACAGGCGGGTCTGGAAGGCCGCCTCGTAGAGGAACTCGGTGTGGGCCACCAGCTCGCGCCAGTTGTGGGCGGGGTGGATGTTGACCTCGATCACGCCCGGGTCGGGCGTGACCTGCAGCAGCTTCAGGCGCGGGTCGCGCGGCGGCGGGTAGCCCTCGATCACGAGGCGCAGGCCCAGTTCCTCGGCCGTGGCCTCGACCGCGGCGAGCAGGTCGAGGTAGTCCTCCAGCCGGCTCAGCGGCGGCATGAAGACGTAAAGCAGGCCCGAGGCGCTGCCCACCTTCTCGGCCGCGGGGCCGTTGGCACGCCGCGGGTCGCGCACCTCCACGCACAGCGCGGTGCGCGTGACCCAGTGGGCCGATTCGCCGCGCTTCGGATAGTGCACCGTGGAGGATTCGATCGATGCCTGGGCTCGCGCAGCCGCGGCGTTGCCGTGGGCGGCCTGGAAGCGCAGCGCGGCCGGGGCCTGCTGGGGCGTGCCGAAGGCGTAGGGCACGTCGCCGAGCTCGCCCCCGGCGCCGAAAGCACCGGGTGCACCCGGCACACCGGGCCCGCCCGCGTAGCGCGCGCGCAGGATCGTGGCCGCGGGCAGCGGCGCCAGTGGCGCGCTCGGGTCGCGCTCGACCAGGTAGGGGTAGTCGCCCTTGCTGGCCCAGGGCTGCGAATCCAGCGGCAGGCGGTAGCCCATGGGCGAATCGCCGGGCACCAGGTAGAGCCGGTCGTCGCGCAGGAACCAGGGGCCGGTCTTCCAGCCGGGGCCGGCCAGCGCCGGCGCGTCGGTGCGCGCACCGGTGGCTTCGAGCGGCAGCACGTAGCCGATCACCGCATCGAGCTGCTGCGTGAACACGCGGCGCAGGCGGGCGCGCTCGAGCTCGTCGTCCAGCTTGGAGTCGAAGGGGTCCACGTTCACCGGAAGGCGGCGCTCGCGCCAGAGGTAGTAGTAGACGTCCTCGTAGCCGGGCTGCACGAAGCGGTCGGTCAGGCCCAGCCGACGCGCCAGGGTGCGGGTGAAGCGCTCGGCGTCTTCGCTGGTGTAGTGGGTGGGATGGCGCTCGTCGGCGAAGAGCGTGGGGTCGTGCCACACGGGCTGCCCGTCGGCGCGCCAGTAGATCGACAGCGCCCAGCGCGGCAACTGCTCGCCCGGGTACCACTTGCCCTGCCCGAAATGCAGGAAGCCGCCCTGGCCATACTGCTCGCGCAGCCGGTGCACCAGCTCGGTCGCGTAGCCCCGCTTGGTGGGGCCCAGGGCATCGGTGTTCCACTCGGGCGCGTCGCGGTCGGTGGTGGCGACGTAGGTGGGCTCGCCGCCCATGGTCAGGCGCACGTCACCGGCGTCCAGGCGCGCGTCCACCGCCTCGCCGAGGGCCAGCACCTCGGCCCATTGCTCGTCGGTGTAGGGCCGGGTCACGCGCGGCGATTCGTGGATGCGCGTGATCGTCATCTCGTGGCCGAAGTCGACCTCGGCCATGTCCACCGCGCCTTCGATGGGCGCCGCGCTGGACGGGGTGGGCGTGCAGGCCAGCGGGATGTGGCCCTCGCCGGCCAGCAGGCCCGAGGTGGCGTCGAGGCCGATCCAGCCGGCGCCGGGCAGGTAGACCTCGCACCAGGCGTGCAGGTCGGTGAAATCGACCGTGGTGCCGCTGGGGCCGTCCAGCGCTTTCACGTCGGGCGTGAGCTGGATCAGGTAGCCCGAGACGAAGCGCGCCGCCAGCCCGCAATGGCGCAGCAGCTGCACCAGCAGCCAGCCCGAGTCTCGGCAGGAGCCGGAGGCGTTGGCCAGGGTCTGCTCGGGCGTCTGCACGCCGGGCTCCATGCGGATCAGGTAGTTGACGTCCTGGTGGACCTGCTGGTTGATGTCGACCAGGAAGTCGATGGTGCGCCGCGTGCCGCGGTCGATCTTGTCGAGGTAGGCGGCCACCAGCGGCGTGGCGGGCTCGGCCACGAGGTAGGGGGCGAGTTCCTGCGCCTGCGATTCGGAATACTTGAAGGGGAAGTTCTCGGCCTGCGGCTCGAGGAAGAAGTCGAAGGGGTTGTAGACCGCCATCTCGACCACGAGGTCGACCGTGACCTTGAACTCGCGCGTCTTCTCCGGGAAGACCAGGCGCGCGAGGTAGTTGGCGAACGGGTCCTGCTGCCAGTTGATGAAGTGCTGCTCGGGCTCGACCCGCAGCGAATACGAAATGAGCTTGCTGCGGCAATGGGGCGCGGGCCGCAGGCGGACCACCTGAGGGCCCAGCTGCACGGGCCGGTCGTACTTGTAGTGCGTGACGTGGTGGAGCGCGGCGTGGATGGACATTTTTTCGTGTTGATCGAAAGAGGCCTCGGGACGAGACGCATACTAGTCCACTGGTTTAGCAATTAGCGCGCCATTCGAATGCGCGAGGGAGTGATTGCGGCATGACGACAGGGAGCGTTTCGTGACGCCCGGTGCGCCGGGGCGCGGGCTGGGCTTCTTTGCCCTGATGGCGGGTTCGGTCGCGGGGGCGGCGTTGCACTTGCAGCAGGCGGCGCTGTGGGAGCGGGCGGCGTATGTCGGCCTGCTGGCGGGGGGCTTGAGCGGTGCCTGGCTGCTGCGGTGGCTGAGGCGGCTGCGGTGGGCCGGCCAGGGGCGATGGCCGACGCTGTGGCTGCTGCTGCTCCTGGCGGCGGGTGCGCTCGCCGGTGCCGGTCTCGCGGGTTGGCGTGCCTCGGTGGACGCGGCCGATGCGCTGGACCCGGCCCTCGAAGGGCGGGACCTTCAAGTGGTGGGCGTGGTCGCGCAGATGCCCCAGCGCAGCGAGGGCGGCGTGCGATTTCTCTTCGACGTGGCCTCGGCCCGGTGGGTCGGCGAAGGGGCCGGGCCGCCGCCGCGCGTGCCCGCGCGCATCGCCCTGGGCTGGTATGCGGACAACACCGGGCTTTGGGGCCGCGCGCCCGAGCAGCCTCTGCAGCCCGAGGCGGCCGAGGCGCCGGGCCCCGTCCATGCCGGCGAACGCTGGCGCCTGCAAGTGCGCCTCAAGGCGCCGCACGGCAATCTGAATCCCCACGGCTTCGACCTGGAACTGTGGCTCTGGGAGCAGGGCGTGCAGGCCAGCGGCTACGTGCGCACGGGCGCCGGCGACGCGCGCCCGCAGCGCGAGGGCCAGGGCCAGAGCTGGCGCCACCCGGTCGAGCGGGCGCGCGAGGCGGTGCGCGACGCGGTCTTCGAACGCGTGCCCGATCAGCGGCAGGCCGGCGTCATCGCCGCGCTGGTGACCGGCGACCAGAACGCCATCGAAAGGGCCGACTGGGACATGTTCCGCGCCACCGGCGTCGCCCACCTGATGTCGATCTCAGGGTTGCACATCACCATGTTCGCCTGGCTGGCCGGGGCGCTGGTCGGCGCGGCCTGGCGCCGCAGCGCGCGCCTGATGCTGTGGCGGCCGGCACCCCATGCGGCACTGGTCGGCGGGGTGGTGCTGGCGGCGCTCTATGCGCTCTTCAGCGGATGGGGGCTGCCGGCGCAGCGCACGGTCTGGATGCTGGCCACCGTGGCGCTGCTGCGGCTCACCGGGCGGCAGTGGCCCTGGCCCTTCGTCTGGCTCTGCACCGGGGCGGTGGTAGTGGCCTTCGATCCCTGGGGGCTGCTGCAGCCGGGCTTCTGGCTCAGCTTCGTGGCGGTGGGCGTGCTGTTCGCGGCGGGGTCGCCGGACGAGCCCGGGACCGGCGCGGTGGCGCGCCTTTGCCGGCTGTGGCGCGAGCAATGGACGGTGACGCTGGCGCTGGCGCCGCTGGGCTTGCTGCTGTTCCAGCAGTTGTCGCTGGTGGGGTTGGTGGCCAACATGCTCGCCATTCCCTGGGTGACGCTGGTGATCACGCCGCTCGCGATGCTCGGCGGTGCCGTGCCGCCGCTGTGGGACGTGGCCGCGCGGGCGGTGCAGGGGCTGGCCTGGCTGCTGGAGTGGCTGGCCGCCTTGCCGCTCGCGACGCTGTCGTCGCCGGCCCCGGCACTGTGGGCCGCCGTCGCAGGCGTGGTGGGCGGCGCGCTGCTGGCCATGCGCCTGCCCTGGTCGCTGCGTGTGCAGGGGGTGCCGCTGCTCTTGCCGGCCTTGCTGTGGCAGGTGCCGCGCCCTGCCGTGGGCGAGTTCGAGCTGCTGGCCGCGGACGTGGGGCAGGGCAATGCGGTGCTGGTGCGCACCGCGCGCCACGGCCTGTTGTACGATGCCGGCCCGCGCTACAGCCTGGAAAGCGACGCCGGCCAGCGGGTGCTGGTGCCGCTGCTGCGGGCGCTGGACGAGCGGGTCGACACGGTGGTCCTGAGCCATCGCGACAGCGACCACACCGGTGGCGCGCCGGCCGTGCTGGCCATGCAGCCCGCCGCGGCATTGCGCAGTTCGATCGAGGCCGGACATCCGCTGCAGCAGTCGCGGCCGGTGCAGCGCTGCCTGGCCGGCCAGTCCTGGACCTGGGATGGCGTGCGATTCGAGATCCTGCATCCGCAGGTGGACGACTACTCGACCTTCACCCGGCCCAACGCGGTGTCCTGCGTGCTGCGCATCGGCAACGGCCACAGCACGGCCATCCTGACCGGGGACATCGAGCGCCTGCAGGAACTCGCCCTGGTCGCCCGCACCCCGGAACTGAAGGCCGATCTGCTGCTGGTGCCGCACCATGGGAGCAAGACCTCGTCGAGCCCGGCACTGCTCGATGCCGTGCGCCCGCGCATCGCGCTGGTCCAGGCCGGCTACCGCAACCGCTTCGGGCACCCGGCCGCGGAGGTGACGGCGCGCTATGCGGAGCGGGGCATCGACGTCATCGACTCCGCGCGCTGCGGCGCGGCCCACTGGTCCAGCATGTGGCCCGAGACGGTACGCTGCGAGCGGCAGGAAGCCCGGCGCTACTGGCACCATCGGCTGCCCTGAAACCGGCAATATCGGGTAAGCGCTGCAAGGTGACTGGCCTTGAACTTGCTAAGCTTCGTCCAAGGAGATTGGATCGTCCCATGCACAAATTCGACGAGATGTACGAGCAGCTGCCCTACCACGGCGCGGCGGTCCGCAACCACTACAAGCGCTACGAGCAGTGGCTCGCCAAGCAGCCCGTCGAAATGATGCGCTCGCGGCGCGAGGAGGCGGAGATGATCTTCCGCCGGGTTGGCATCACCTTCGCGGTCTACGGCGCCAAGGACGAGGACGGCTCGGGCACCGAGCGGCTGATCCCCTTCGACCTGCTGCCGCGCATCATCCCCGCCCATGAATGGGAGAGCATGGAAAAGGGCCTGGTGCAGCGCGTGACGGCGCTCAACCGCTTCATTCACGACGTCTACCACGGGCAGGAGATCGTCAAGGCCGGCATCATCCCCGCCGAGCAGATCTTCCAGAACGCGCAGTACCGCCCGGAGATGGTGGGCGTGAAGGTCCCCAACGACGTCTACTCGCACATCTCCGGCATCGACATCGTGCGCGCCCCCGACGCGAGCGGCAGCGGCGAATACTACGTGCTCGAAGACAACCTGCGCGTGCCCAGCGGCGTGAGCTACATGCTGGAAAACCGCAAGATGATGATGCGGCTCTTCCCCGAGCTTTTCAGCCAGAACCGTGTGGCTCCCGTTGCGCACTACCCCGACCTGCTGCTCGAGACCCTGCGCGCCTGCGCGCCCCCGGCTACCGCCGAGCCCACGGTGGTGGTGCTGACGCCCGGCATGTACAACAGCGCCTACTTCGAGCACGCCTTCCTCGCCCAGCAGATGGGCGTGGAACTGGTCGAGGGGCAGGACCTCTTCGTCAAGGACAACTTCGTCTACATGCGCACCACGCGCGGCCCGCGCCGGGTGGACGTGATCTACCGCCGCGTGGACGACGACTTCCTCGACCCCGAGGTGTTCCGCCCCACCTCCACCCTGGGCTGTGCCGGCCTGATGCGCGCCTACCGCGAGGGCAACGTGGTGATCTGCAATGCCGTCGGCACCGGCGTGGCCGACGACAAGTCGATCTACCCCTACGTGCCGAAGATGATCGAGTTCTACCTCGGCGAGCAACCCATCCTCAAAAACGTGCCGACCTGGATGTGCCGCAACAAGGAAGACCTCGACTACACCCTGGCCCACATGAAGGACCTGGTGGTCAAGGAGGTGCATGGCGCCGGCGGCTACGGCATGCTGATCGGCCCGGCGGCGACGCAGGCCGAGATCGAGGACTTCAAGAAGGCGGTGATCGCCAAGCCCGACGGCTACATCGCGCAGCCGACGCTGAGCCTGTCGACCTCGCCCACCTTCGTCGAGGCCGGCATCGCGCCGCGCCACATCGACCTGCGGCCCTTCGTGCTCTCGGGCAAGGAGGTGCAGATGGTGCCGGGCGGGCTCACGCGGGTCGCGCTCAAGGAGGGCTCCTTGGTGGTCAACTCCTCGCAGGGCGGTGGCACCAAGGACACCTGGATCCTCGAAGCCGACCGCTGGAACAAGCCGCGCAACGGCGGCAACGGCAACGGGGCGCAGGAGCAGACGCCATCGCCGTCCCAGACCCAGACGCAGACCCAGTCGAGCTGACCTCCGAGGAGCAAAGAACACCATGTTGTCTCGCACCGCCGATCACCTCTACTGGATGTCCCGCTACACCGAGCGCGCGGAGAACACCGCCCGCATGCTCGACGTCAATTACCAGACCTCGCTGCTGCCGCAGTCCGCCGAAGTCGCCAAGTACGGCTGGCAGGGCCTGCTGTCGATCAGCGAACTGCTGCCCGCCTTCAACGAGAAGTACGACCAGATCACGCCGGACCGGGTGATGGAGTTCATGGTGAAGGACGAATCCAATCCTTCGTCCATCCTCTCCTGCCTGCGCGCGGCGCGCGAGAACGCGCGCGCCGTGCGAGGTGCGCTCACCACCGAGTCGTGGGAGACGCAGAACACCACATGGCTGGAGGTCAACCGCATGCTGCGCGCGGGCGAGTTCGAGCGCGACCCGGGCCAGTTCTTCGAGTGGGTCAAGTTCCGCTCGCATCTTTCGCGCGGCGTGACCGTCGGCACCATGCTGCAGGACGAGGCCTTTTATTTCTCGCGCCTGGGCACCTTCATCGAGCGTGCGGACAACACGGCGCGCCTGGTCGACGTGAAGTTCCATGCCCTCAACAGCGAGTTCTTCGGTGCCGCGACGGAAGAGGACCAGGAGTACGACTTCTATCACTGGAGCGCGATCCTGCGCAGCGTCTCCGCCTTCGAGGTGTACCGCAAGGTGTACCGCGACGTGATCAAGCCCGAGCGCGTGGCAGAGTTGTTGATCCTGCGCCCCGACATGCCGCGCTCGCTGCATGCCAGCCTGATCGAGGTGGTGAACGATCTCGCGAAGGTGCAGAACGATCAGAGCGCCGAAACGCAACGGCGCGCCGGCAAGCTGCTGGCGGACCTGCAGTACGCGCGGGTGGACGAGATCCTCGCCACGGGGCTGCATGCGTACCTCACGCAGTTCCTCGACCGGGTGAACGACCTGGGTTGGCGGATCAGCCAGGACTTCCTGGTGCCTGGGCACTAGGCTTTCCTCAGTCTTCCCCGCTTCGCGACTTTCGTCGAGGCTGATCTGCTCCACTTTCCGTTGGGGGTGCCGCCTCTTCGAGTATGTTCCCGCGACGAAAAAACTCAGCCTTGCTGCGCGCGCACGCCTTGCAACCAGCCCCTTGGCGGGGCGACGCGACCCCTCGAACAGTGTCGACGGGCCCTCGTTGTCAGGCTCTGGCCCTGGGCTTCAGCCGGAAGCTCACGCCAAGCCGGTTGATGGCATTCATTGCAGCGATGGTCAGGGTGAGATCCACCAAATCCCGCTCGTTGAAGGCTGCTGCTGCGGCCGCGTAGGCGGCATCCGAAGCATGCGTTTCGCTCACGAGGGTGACTTCCTCGGCCCAGGCCAGCGCAGCGCGCTCCTGCTCCGAAAACAGGTACTCGGCTTCATGCCACACAGGAACGAGGACGGCCTTGTCAACCGACACGCCCTCCTTGATCAGGTCGCGCGTGTGAATGTCGATGCAGTGCGCGCACCCGTTGATCTGGGAGACGCGCAGGAAGACAAGGTGAACGAGGGTGCTGGGCAAGTTGGTGTCGTTAAGCACGTAGTGGTGCAGACCCCCGATCACCTTCGCCCCATCCGGCGAGACAGCAAACCAGTTTGCGCGGTTCATCACGATTTCCTTTGCGAGTTGGAAGATGCGACAGCCGGCGGTCGAGCCGGCCCATCTCCTGCAAGACGAATCGGGAGGGCCTGGTGTGACAGGTCCCACGAGAGAAACGTCGGCTGTGCTCGGAAAGCGCCTTCGGCTTGCGCGGGCTCCGCTGAACATGGACCCGCAGGAAAGCAGCTGTTGCTGCTCGGGGCCAGATGCACGCCCGAAGGCGCTCGGACTCGCCTACTGAATGCTGGCTTCAGAGGGAAACCGCCCCGCGGCATGAAGATGACGAGCCTTACCCCCGGCACTGGCTACGCAGTTAGGGCTGCTTGGTTCCCCACCTGACCCGGTTGGCCGCTTCACCATGCGGGGAGGCCCGTCAGCGGCGATTGTAGGCGATGCCATCGGTGCGACCGCGAGGAGGGCTTTTGGGCGGCTTGGCGGATGCTATGCTGCCGCGCTTCGAGCGCAGGGGAGTGTATTCATGATCGGCATCATCGGTGGCAGCGGTCTCTACGACCTGCCCGGACTCACGGACACGCGCTGGGTGGATTGCGACACGCCCTGGGGGCCGCCGTCCGACCAGGTCTTTCTCGGCCGCCTCGGCGACGCCGAACTCGCCTTCCTGCCGCGCCATGGCCGTGGGCACCGCGTGCCGCCGAGCGAGCTGAACTACCGCGCCAACATCGCGGCGCTGAAGAGCCTGGGCGTGAGCGACGTGCTTTCGCTCAGCGCCGTGGGCTCGCTGCGCGAGGATCTTCCGCCGGGCTGCTTCGTGGTGGTCGACCAGTTCATCGACCGCACCTTCGCCCGCGAGAAAAGCTTCTTCGGCACCGGCCTCGTGGCGCACGTGGCGATGGCCTCGCCGGTGTGCGCGCGGCTGGGCGAGCACATCGGGCGCGCGCTGGAGGCACAGCAGTTGCCCCACCGGCGCGGCGGCACCTACTTGGTGATGGAAGGCCCGCAGTTCTCCACGCTTGCCGAGAGCCGGCTCTACCGCGCGTGGAACTGCGACGTGATCGGCATGACCAACATGCCCGAGGCCAAGCTCGCCCGCGAAGCGGAGCTGTGCTACGCCTCGGTGGCCATGGTGACCGACTTCGACTGCTGGCATCCCACGCACGACGACGTCACCGTCGATGCGGTGATCCGGGTGCTGCTGGGCAACGCCGCGCACGCGCAGCAACTGGTCGCGCGCGTGAGCGATGCACTGGCGCACGATGCGCATGCGCCGGGCTGTGCCTGCCGCCGCGCACTGGATCACGCGCTCATCACCGCACCCGCGGTGCGCGACCCGGCGATGGTGCAGCGCCTGCAAGGCATCGCTGGACGGGTGCTGCGATGAGGGTCGAAGGCCAAGCGCGTACGGCGATCTGGCCGGCGCCGGAGCGCGATGCGGTGTTCGTCATCGACCAGCGGCTGCTGCCGCATCGCCTGGCGGTGCTGCGCCTGGACACGCCCGAGGCCGCAGCGGCCGCCATCCGCGACATGGCCGTGCGGGGCGCACCGCTGATCGGCGCCACCGCCGCCTGGGGCCTGGCGCTGCAGGCGCGCACGGCGGCGGACGACGCCGCGCTGCGGTCGGCGGCGGCGCAACTCAACGCCACGCGGCCGACCGCGGTGAACCTGGCATGGGCGCTGCAGCGCATGCTCGAGCGCCTCCTGCCTCTGCCGGTGGGCGGTCGCGCCGCCGCCGCGTGGCAGGAGGCCGGGCGCATCGCCGATGAAGACGTGGCCTGCAACGCGGCCATCGGGACGCATGGCGCGGCGCTCATCGTCGAGGCGTCGCAGCGCCTGAAGCGCCGCGTGAACGTGCTGACCCACTGCAACGCCGGCTGGATCGCCACGGTCGATTGGGGCACGGCGCTCGCGCCGGTCTACAAGGCGCGCGACGCAGGCGTCGACCTGCACGTGTGGGTGGACGAGACGCGGCCGCGCAACCAGGGCGCGAGCCTCACGGCGTGGGAGCTCGGGCAGGAGGGCATCGCCCACACGGTGATCGCGGACAACACCGGCGGCCACCTGATGCAGCATGGGCGCGTCGACCTCGTGATCGTGGGCTGCGACCGCGTGACGCGGCGCGGCGACGTGTGCAACAAGATCGGCACCTACCTCAAGGCGCTCGCGGCGCACGACAACGGGGTGCCCTTCTACGTGGCCATGCCCCTGTCCACGCTGGACCGGACGATGGCCGATGGGCTGCGCGAGATCACCATCGAGGAGCGCTCGCCGCGGGAGCTCACGCACATCGCCGGCCTGGGCCCGGACGGGGCGCTGGTCGAGGTACAACTCACGCCGGCGACATCGCCCGCGTTGAACCTCGGCTTCGACGTCACGCCCGCGCGGCTGGTCACGGCGCTCATCACGGAACGCGGCGTCGTGCCGGCAAACGAAACGTCATTGGAGGATTTGAGATGAACGCGCTGCAGGAGATGAACGAGACAAGCGAGTTCTGCGACGAGGCCAGCCTGCGTGCGCAGGCACTGGCCGCCGTGCGGCGGCTCGACGCGCTGGGGCTGAACCGCGGCAGCACCGGCAACCTGAGCGTTCGCCATGAAGACGGCTGCCTCATCACGCCCACCGGCATGGGCGCCGACGACATGAAAGCGCAGGACTTCGTCAGGGTGGGGGAGAACGGCCGCACCTTCGAAGGCCGCTGGCACCCCTCCTCGGAATGGCCCTTGCACACCGCCATTTACAGGGCGCGGCCCGAAGTGCAGGCCGTCGTGCATACGCATTCGGTGCACGCCACGGCGCTGGCCTGCCTGGAGCGGCCGCTGCCCCCCTTCCATTACATGGTGGCGGTGGCGGGCGGCGACGACGTTCCCTGCGTGCCTTATCACCTGTTCGGCTCGCCGGAACTGTCCGAGGCCGTGGTCGACGGGCTGCAGGCGCGCGATGCCTGCCTGATGGCGCACCACGGGCTGGTGACCGCGGGCCGCTCGATCGCCCACGCCATGAAGCTGGCGGTGGAAATCGAATCGCTGTGCCACACCTGGCTCCAGATGCTGGCCGTGCAGCCCGAGCCACCCTTGCTGAGCGCGGCGCAGATGGCGGCAGTGCGCGAGCGCTTCAAGCATTACGGCCGGGCTCGGCGTCAGGGCTGATCGTCCGGCTTGGGCAAAGCGTCACCAGACCATCAACGAGGTCTCGAGCGCCGCGTCGGCATAGTAGAGGCGCAAACCCACCAGGTAGCGCCGGCCCTTCTGCAGGCGCGCGCTCAGGCGCGCGTTGAGGTCGGTGCCGCTGTCGTCGTTGCCCGCGATCTGCACGTTGCCGGCGGACGTGACCTCGAACAGCACCAGCACCGTGTCGGAGGTGCCGAAGGTGCCGATGGTGTAGCTGCGCGTGCGCGGCGGCGCGAACTCGAAATTGCGGGTCTCGCCGGCCTTGATCTTCAGCAGTTGCGACAGGCCCACTTTCAGCGTGCCGACCGCCGGTGCGCGCACGCCCGGGTACGACTCCACCACCCAGGCCTTGTCGGCATAGGACAGGCCGCCCTTGGGCACCAGCCCGTTGCGGTAGGGGGCCGGGGCATCGATCAGGCCGGCCTCGAACTGGTACTCCATGACGGAGTCGGGGTCCCAGGTCGTGCCCTTGATCTGGGATGCAGGGAGCTTGCGCAGGATGTTCCACTCGATCTGCTGCTCCTGCCAGTTGTTGGGCGGGCCGGAGAAGTAGTCGAGCACCGCCTGCCGATTCCAGGTGATGCCGGCATGGGGGTTCTGGTGCTCGTGCTCCAGGCCCAGGGTGTGGCCGATTTCGTGCAATGCGGTGTCGCGGCCGTAGTCGGTGTTGAGCGGCCAGCCGAAGTTCATCGTGCGCTGCAGCGGGTCGCGCACCATGAGCACGTCGCGCCCCACATAGGACCAGGAACCGTCCTCCGCGTCGAAGCCGATGCGCACGATCGCGTCCTCGGCGGCGTCGACGCGCCGGAAGGAGATGCCGATGCCCAGCTTGGCCCAGATCTCGAAGGATTCCTCCACCACCTCGGTGTCGGCGCTGTGGCCCTGCCAGGCGGCGGGAACGGTGTCGCCGCGCTTGTAGCAGTAGTAGGTGAGCTGGGTGGCGTTCACCCATTTCTTGCCCCCGGCCAGTATGGCGGCCGCCCGGCCTGCGGAGACGCTGCTGTCGAACTGCCGGATCGTCTGGATCGGCTGGGCGCAATAGCGGCGCGCGCCTGCCGCCTGCGGCTTGGCTTTTGGGGGCGCGGGTGCTCGCGCGGTCCTCGGGTGCGCAGTGGGCATGTCAAGCTCCTCGAAGAGGCCCTGCCATGCTAGGGGAGATGGGATGAAAATCTATAAGTAAAAAGGCCTATGCCATGGCGGGAGGCGTCCGGTGCGACAACCTAGAATGCGCCGATGGCCTATCTCGTGCTCGCTCGCAAACATCGCCCCAGGACCTTCAGCGAGATGGTGGGCCAGGAGCACGTCGTGCAGGCGCTCGAGAACGCGCTGACGTCCCAGCGGCTGCATCACGCCTACCTCTTCACGGGCACGCGCGGGGTCGGCAAGACCACCGTCTCGCGCATCCTTGCCAAATCCCTCAACTGCCAGGGGCCGGACGGGCAGGGCGGCATCACGGCCGCGCCCTGCGGCACCTGCCAGGCCTGCCAGGACATCGATGCCGGCCGCTTCGTCGACTACACGGAGCTGGATGCTGCCTCCAACCGCGGCGTGGACGAGGTCCAGGCCCTCCTGGAGCAGGCGGTCTACAAGCCGGTTCAAGGGCGCTTCAAGGTCTTCATGATCGACGAAGTGCACATGCTCACCGGCCATGCCTTCAACGCCATGCTCAAGACGCTGGAGGAGCCGCCCGAGTACCTCAAGTTCGTGCTGGCCACCACCGATCCGCAGAAGGTGCCGGTGACGGTTCTGTCGCGCTGCCTGCAGTTCAACCTGCGGCCGATGGCGCCCGAGACGGTGCTGGAGCACCTCACCCGCGTGCTGCAGGCCGAGTCGGTGCCGGCCGAGCCGCATGCGCTGCGCCTGATCGCCCGCGGCGCCCGCGGCTCCATGCGCGACGCCCTCTCTCTGACGGACCAGGCCATCGCCTTCGGCAACGGCGAGCTGACCGAAGGCGGCGTGCGCCAGATGCTGGGCAGCGTGGACCGCGGCCACGTGTTCCGCCTGATCGAGGCCCTGGCCCAGGGCGACGGCCGGACGGTGGTCGAAACCACCGAGGGCCTGCGCCGCGACGGCCTCTCGGCCGCGTCCACCCTCGAGGAGATGACGGCCGTGCTGCAGGCCATGGCCGTGCTGCAGGCCGTGCCCTCGCGCGCCCAGGCCGCCGATGCCACCGACCCCGATGCCGCCGAGACGGCGCGCCTGGCCGCCGCCATGCCGCCGGACGAGACGCAATTGCTCTACAGCCTGTGCCTCCATGGGCGTGGCGAGCTGGGCCTGGCACCCGACGAATACGCCGCGCTGACCATGGTGCTGCTGCGCCTGCTGGCCTTCAAGCCGGCGCCGGCGCGAGGGGCGGGCGAAGACGCCCCGGCGGAAAAAAAAACTCTGAATGAAGCGGCGCCCGGGCCGGCGCGCGGGTCGGTGCCCGTTCGCGCCGAGCCGCCGCGAACGGTGCAGGCCGGGCGCCCATCCGCAGGCGTTGCGCCCGCCGTGCCTGCATCCCCTGCATCCCCCGCCGGCGCGGAAGCCCCGCGTGTCGCCCCGCCCGGCCACCGGTTGCCGGTGCGCGAGGAGGGCCGCGTCGGTGCCGCGCCGTTTCCGCCCGGCGCGGAGCCGGTGCCGACGGGTCAGGTGCTGGCCGTCCCGGTGCGCGTCCAGCCCCCGCCCGGCGCGCGCGATACCGCACGGGACGCCCTGCCGGCGCCCATCGAGCCCAGCGAGGACGGCGACTTCTGGTACGCCACCGTCACCCGGCTCGTGGCGGCCGAGGCGATCAACGCATTGGCGCGCGAACTGGCGCTGCAGTCGCAACTGGTGGCGCGCGACGTCGACCAATGGCTGCTGCGCGTGGAGCGCGAGTCGCTCAACCAGGCGAGCAGCCGCGAGAAGCTGCAGGCCGCGCTCGCGGGCATCGGCCACGGCGTCAAGCTGGCCATCGAGATCGGCGGCGTGGCCGACAGCCCGGCGCGCCGCAACAAGCAGGCGGCCGACGCGCGGCAGCGCGAGGCCGAAGAGGCCATCCGCAACGACCCCGAAGTGCAGTCCATGATGCGGGACTGGGACGCGCGGATCGTGCCGGGCTCGCTCAAGCCCGCCTGATCTTTTTCCTTATCCATCAACGACGACAGGACCAACGATGTTCAACAAAGGACAACTGGCCGGCCTCATGAAGCAGGCGCAGGCAATGCAGGACAACCTCAAGAAGGCGCAGGAAGAGCTGGCCACCATCGAGGTGGAAGGCGAATCGGGGGCCGGCCTGGTGAAGGTGGTGATGACCTGCAAGCACGACGTGAAGCGCGTCACCATCGACCCCAGCCTGCTGGCCGACGACAAGGACATGCTGGAAGACCTCGTGGCCGCGGCCTTCAACGCCGCCGTGCGCAAGGCCGAGGAAACCAGCGAGCAGAAGATGGGCAAGATCGCCGCCGGCATGCCGGGCCTCCCCCCCGGCATGAAGCTTCCTTTCTGATGCTCTCCCCCAGGCTTGCCCACTTCGTGTGGCCGCCAACCTCATCGCCGGGGGCAACACCAGCGGCCCGGCAAAGCCGGTTCCGCGGTGTTCCTGAAACCGGCATGGTGCGCGGGAGCAAGTGACTGTGGCGGATTCGAGCGCGCTCGACACCCTCATCGTGGCCCTGCGCCGCCTCCCGGGGGTGGGCGCCAAGTCGGCTTCGCGCATGGCCTTCCACCTGCTGCAGCATGACCGCGAGGGGACTCGTGTGCTGGCGCGTGCGCTGGAGCAGGCGGCGGCGCAGGTGCGGCACTGCGAGCGTTGCAATACCTTCACTGAAGCGCCCGTGTGCAGCGTCTGCCTGGACGCCCGGCGCGACGCCTCCAAGCTCTGCGTGGTCGAGACGCCGGCCGACCAGGCCGCGCTGGAGCGCACGGGTGCCTTCCGCGGCTACTACTTCGTGTTGATGGGCAAGCTGAGTCCGCTCGACGGCATCGGCCCCAAGGACATCGGCCTGGCCCGCCTGTTCGAACGCGCGCTCGACGGCCAGGTCAGCGAGGTGATCCTCGCCACCAACTTCACCGCCGAGGGCGAGGCCACCGCGCACGTGATCGGCGAGGCGCTGCGGCAGCGCGGCCTGTCGGTGACGCGGCTCGCACGCGGCGTGCCGGCGGGCAGCGAGCTCGAGTACGTGGACCTCGGCACCATCGCCCATGCGCTGGTGGACCGTCGCTGAGGCCTTGCGCTGAGCGTTGCTGACCGGGCTGGATGCCGGGTGCGCGCATCGTCCGCAACGCGATGCATCCGGGGTCGCATCGCGCACTTTTCCGCAGGCCGCAGGCAGCGTTTTGGAGGCCTTCATGCTTACGTGGAAACCCGCACGGGATGTTCCCGATGCCGGCCTGCGCGGCGCGCCCCTAAGCTCGATTCGAACTACACGAACCAGAGCGCCCGCGGGCGTCGTCTCATGCTCAATCGCCGTCGCTTCACCGTTGCCGCTGCGACCTTGGGTGCCGCCTCCTCCATCGCCTTGCCGCTGTGGGTGCGTGCGCAGCAAGCCAGGATCGAGAAACCGAAGCTGTCCATCGCCGTGGGCGGCAAGGCGGCCTTCTACTACCTGCCGCTGACGATCTCCGAGCAACTGGGCTACTTCAAGGCCGAGGGGTTGGACGTCGAGATCTCCGACTTCGCCGGCGGCGCGCGCGCCTTGCAGGCGGTGGTGGGCGGCTCGGCCGATGTCTGCTCGGGCGCCTACGAGCACACCATCAACCTGCAGGCCAAGAACCAGGTCTTCCAGTCCTTCGTGCTGCAGGGCCGCGCGCCGCAGATCGCGATCGGGGTGTCGACCAAGAACATGCCGGGCTACGCCGGCGTCGCCGACCTCAGGGGCAAGAAGATCGGCGTGTCGGCGCCGGGCTCGTCCACCAACATGGTGGCCAACCTGGTGCTTTCGCGCGCCGGGCTCAAGGCCAGCGACGTGAGCTTCATCGGCGTGGGGGTGGCAGCCGGTGCGCTGACGGCGTTGCGCTCGGGCCAGATCGACGCGATCAGCAACACCGATCCGGTCATGACCATGCTGGAGCAGAAGGGCGATGTGAAGATCATCAGCGACACGCGCACCCTGAAGGGAACGCAGGAGGTGTTCGGCGGCCCGATGCCGGCGGCCTGCCTTTACGCGCCGGCCGAGTTCGTGCAGAAGAACCCCAACACCTGCCAGGCGCTGGCCAACGCGATCGTGCACGGCCTCAAGTGGCTGCAGACCGCGGGGCCGGGCGACATCATCAAGACCGTGCCCGAGACCTACCTGCTCGGCGACCGCGCGCTGTACCTCGCCTCCTTCGACAAGGTGCGCGAGGCGATCGCGACCGACGGGATCGTGCCGGCCGAAGGCCCCAGGACCGCGCTGGCCGCGATCGCCAGCTTCGACCCGACGGTGAAGGCCGACAGAATCGAGCTCGGCAAGACGTACACCAACGAATTCGCACGCCGCGCCAAGGAACGATTCAAAGCCTGAGAGTTGCCACTTGCCCGCCCGGCTCTGCCGGGTTTTTTTCATCCTGCTCCTGGCCGATATGTCCGACGATGCGCTCGAACTGATTGACATCAGCTGCACCTTCCGGGCCAAGGATGCACCCGGGCAGCGCTACACCGCGGTGGCGGGCACCTCGCTGCGCGTACGGGCGGGCGAGTTCGTCTCGGTGGTCGGGCCCACCGGCTGCGGCAAGTCGACGCTGCTCAACGTGGCGGCCGGCCTGCTCGAACCGACCTCGGGCGCGGTGAAGGTCTTCGGCCAGCCGCTTTCGGGCATCAACACCCGCGCGGGCTACATGTTCCAGTCCGACGCCCTGATGCCCTGGCGCAGTGCGCTCGCCAACGTGATGCTGGGTCTGCAGTACCGCGGCGTGCCCGAGCGGGAGGCGAGGGCGCAGGCCGAGCAATGGCTCACACGCGTGGGCCTGGCCGGTTTCGGCGACCGCTATCCGCACCAGCTGTCCGGCGGCATGCGCAAGCGCACGGCACTGGCCCAGGTGCTGGCGCTGGACCCGGACATCATCCTCATGGACGAGCCCTTCAGCGCGCTCGACGTCCAGACGCGGCAGCTGATGGAGAACGAGGTGCTCGAGCTGTGGGCTGCGCCGGGCGCCGGGCGCCGGGCCGCGCCGAGGCCGGGGCTCAGCCCCTCGGGGGGTGGGCGCGAAGCGCCCGGGGGGCAACAGGGACAGAAGGCGGTGCTCTTCATCACGCACGACCTCGACGAGGCGATCGCCATGAGCGACCGTGTGGTGGTGCTCTCCGCCGGCCCGGCCACCCACCCGATCGGCGAGTTCGTGATCGACCTGGCCCGTCCGCGCGACGTGGCGGAGGTGCGCACGCATCCGCGTTTCGTCGACTTGCACGCGCAGATCTGGGGCGTGCTGCGCGACGAGGTGCTCAAGGGCTACGCCCAGCAACTGAAAAAGGCCGCCTGATGAAGCTGTGGCCGCACGAAGGCAACGCGCGTGCGTGGCAGGTGCTGCTGCTGATCGTGCTGCTGCTGTCGTGGCACCTGGCTTCGCGCGACACGCAGATCGCCTTCTTCCTGGGCGAGCCGATCAAGGTGGCGGGCCGGATCTGGAGCTGGTTCCTGCCCGTCGCGCTGGCGCCGAACGCGCTCTTTCCCGAGGGCCTGCCGGGCAACGCCGACATCTACCGGCACCTGGGCGTCACGCTGCTGGAGACCGTGCTGGCCTTCGGCATCGGCACGCTGCTGGGCCTGGCCTGCGGGCTCTGGCTGGCGCTGGCGCCGACCGCCAGCCTCATCCTCGACCCCTACATCAAGGCCGCGAACTCCATGCCGCGGGTCATCCTGGCGCCCATCTTCGCGCTGTGGTTCGGGCTGGGCATCTGGAGCAAGGTGGCGCTGGCGGTGACGCTGGTGTTCTTCATCGTGTTCTTCAACGTCTACCAGGGCGTGCGCGAGGTCAGCCCGGTGGTGCTGGCCAATGCGCGCATGCTCGGCGCCAGCCGGCGGCAGCTTCTGCGCACCGTGTACCTGCCGAGTGCGACCAGCTGGGTCTTCTCCAGCCTGCACACCTCGGTGGGCCTGGCCTTCGTCGGTGCCGTGGTGGGCGAATACCTCGGCTCCGCGCGCGGCGTGGGCTACCTGATCCTGCAGGCCGAAGGCACCTTCGACGTCAATACCGTGTTCGCCGGCATCGCAGTGCTCACCGCCTTCGCGCTCGCGCTCGACGGCCTGGTCGGGCTGATCGAGCGGCGGCTGATGAAGTGGCAGCCGAAGAGCGGCGAGACCGAGAAGATCTGAAGCTCCGGGCCGCCTCGGAGGAGGCAGCCGTACCGCCCTGAGCGGCTAGCGCTTTTTCTTCGATGGCGTGCCGCCTCGCTTCTCGCGCACGATCTTCGACGAGGCACGGGGCCGGGCCGAAGACGCCTCGCGACCGGTGCTGGTCTTGACCACCCCGCCGCCGCGCTTGCCGGTCACCACCACCGTGCTGTCGCGGCCGCGCGTGCCACGCCCCACGCGCTCGGCCGCGGCGGCCCGCACGGGCAGGTAGACCACCACGGCGTGACCGCGCTTGAAGACATGGCTGCTCTTCACGTCGTTCCAGTCGGCGACACTGGCGGCGCTGAGCCTGTAGCGGCGCGCGATGCTGGCCACGCTGTCGTTGCGGCCGGCCCTGACCGTGGTGCGACGGGTGACGATTTCCGGCTGGAAGCTCAGGTGGCCCGTGTCGGCGACCGCGGCCTGCACGTCTTCCTGCACGCGAGCGCCGCGCGGCACGATGAGCGTGGAACCGGCCTTGATCATCATGCGCGGCGGCACGTTGTTGATGGCGCGAAGGTCGGCCTCGCTCATGCCGGAGCGCTGAGCTGCGTCGGCCGCCGTCATGGTGGTGGGCACCGTCCAGGCCGTCCAGCTCGCGTACTGCCCCTGGCTGTAGGCGTCGAAATTGCGCTGGAACACGGCCGCGTTGTCCCAGGGCAGCAGGATCTCGGGCGTGCCGGCGGCCAGCAGCACCGGCTTGTGGGCGGCGGGGTTGAGGGCGCGGAAGTCCTCGATGCGCACGTCGGCCAGCTTGGCGGCCAGCGCGACGTCCAGGTCGCGGGTCAGCGACACGGTCTGGAAGTAGGGGTGGTTGGCGATCAGGGGCAGGTCGGTGTTGAAGCGCTGCGGATTGGCGACGATGTTCTTCACCGCCTGCAGCTTGGGCACGTAGTAGCGCGTCTCGGCCGGCATGTTGAGGTCGGTGTAGCCGGTGGGCAGGCCGGCGCGCTGGTTCTTCGCAATGGCACGGCTCACGCTGCCTTCGCCCCAGTTGTAGGCGGCCAGGGCCAGGTGCCAGTCGCCGAACATGTTGTAGAGCTTCTGCAGGTAGTCGAGCGCCGCGCGGGTGGAGGCGATGACGTCGCGCCGGTCGTCGCGGAAGACGTTCTGCTTGAGGTCGAAGTCGGTCCCGGTGGCGGGCATGAACTGCCACATGCCGGCGGCCTTGGCACTGGACACCGCCTGCGGATTGAAGGCGCTTTCGATGTAGGGCAGGAGCGCGAGCTCGGTGGGCATGTCGCGGCGCTCGAGTTCCTCGACGATGTGGAAGATGTAGCGGCTCGAGCGTTCGGTCATGCGCTGCATGTAGTCGGGCCGGCTCGCATACCACTGCTCGCGGTCACGCACGAGCTCGGTGTCGAGGTCGGGCATCTTGAAGCCGCGGCGGATGCGGTCCCACATGTCGGTGGGCGCTGCCAGCGTCGCCACGGAGCGCGAGCGTGTCGCGCCGGAGGTGATCGGGGTCAGGGGGCCGTTGGGGTAGACCGGGGCGGCGGTGTCTGCCGGTGCGGCGGGTGCGCCGGATGAGGAGGTGGAGGTGGAAGAACCCGGACCGGTGGTGCTCGCGCAGCCCGCGAGCAGCAGCGAGCCGGCAAGGCAGGCAGCGAGTATGAATTTCATCGAAAGTCGTTTTTCCATTGGCGCAGGGCGGCGAACACGTCGGGCTGCCCGCTTTGGGGCGAAAGGCCGGCGTGGCGGCGGACCGCTTGCAGGACAGCGGCTTCGCGGCTGCGAAGAAAGGGGTTGACAAGGCGCTCGGTGCTCAGCTGCGAAGGCAGCGTCGGCTCGCCGCGGGCACGCAATGCCTCGCATCGCGCCGTGTACTGAGCCAGATCGGCATTGCCGGGTTCCACGGCTTGTGCAAAACGCAGGTTAGAAAGTGTGTACTCGTGGGCGCAGCACACGCGGGTGTCGCCGGGCAGCGCTGCCAGTGCGTCGAGCGAGGCCAGCATCTGTGCGGCCGTTCCCTCGAAGAGCCGCCCGCAGCCGCCGGAAAACAGCGTGTCGCCGCAGAAGACCAGCGGCGCCGGCGCACCCGCAGCGAGGTTGTGCGCGTCGGCCGGCAGGAAGTAGGCGATGTGGCCGGCCGTGTGGCCCGGCACGTCCATCACCTCGAAGCGCAGGCCCAGCACCTCGGCATGGTCGCCCTGTTCGAGGCGCACGAGGGGCTCGGGGATGGTCTCGCGCGCAGGGCCGAAGACCTGTGCATTCGTGGCCTCGCGCAGCGCCGCGACGCCACCCGTGTGATCGGGATGGTGGTGCGTGACTAGAATCGCGGCCAAATGCAGGCCGCCACGTGCGAGCGCATCGAAGACCGGTGCGGCTTCTCCCGGGTCCACCACGATCGCGTTGCGACCGTCCTGCAGCATCCAGATGTAGTTGTCGGCGAAAGCGGGCAGTGGGACGAGCTTCATGAGCGGTCAAATTATAGGTTTGCACGAGTGGTTCCAGACCCCTCCCGGCCGCTGCCTGCTGGAGTGGGAGCAGTCGCGTTTCGACCAGGCGGTGGCCGATGTCTTCGGCTACCACGCGTTGCAGCTGGGCCTGCCCGAGATCGAGGGCCTGCGCACCAACCGCATGCCGCACCGCTGGCTGGCCGTCGACGACACGGCCTGCACCGCGGGCAGCGCGCTGGTCACCGATTTCACCGCGCTGCCCTTTCCGGCCAACAGCCTGGACCTGGTCGTGCTGCCGCACGCGCTCGAACTCAGCCATGACCCGCACGCCACCTTGCGCGAGGTCGAGCGCGTGCTGGTGCCGGAAGGCCGCGTGGTCGTCTGCGGGCTCAATCCGGCCAGCCTCTGGGGCATGCGGCAGTGGCGCGCGCGCCTCTACCAGCGGCTCGGCTTCGGCGAACTGTTCCTGCCCGATTCGGGCGACTTCATCGGCTACCGCCGCATGCGCGACTGGCTGCGTCTGTTGAGCTTCGAGGTGGAGTCGGGCGACTTCGGCATCTATCGCCCCGCGGTGCGCAGCGAGGCCTGGCTGGAGCGCCTGCGCTGGTTCGACGGCCTGGGCGAGCGCTGGTGGCCGATTTTCGGCGCGGTCTATTTCCTGGTCGCGGTCAAGCGGGTGCGCGGCATGCGCCTGTTGTATGCCGACTGGCGGCGCGCGGCGCAGCGTGCGAGCGCCCCGGTGCCGATCGCCGGGAGGGTGCATCGCGGCCATCATCACCATCGAACACGACAACGACAAGGAAGAGGGTCTTGACCGAAGTGCAGATCTACACCGACGGCGCCTGCAAGGGCAATCCCGGCCCGGGCGGCTGGGGTGCCTGGCTCAAGTCGGGCGCCACCGAGAAGGAGCTTTTCGGAGGCGAGCTCAACACCACCAACAACCGCATGGAGCTCAAGGCGGTGATCGAGGGTCTGGGTGCGCTCAAGCGGCCGTGCAAGGTGGTGCTGTACCTGGACAGCCAGTACGTGCGCATGGGCATCACCGAATGGATCCGCGGCTGGAAGGCCAAGGGCTGGCTGACCTCCACCAAGCAGCCGGTGAAGAACGTGGAGCTGTGGCAGCAACTCGACAAGCTGGTGTCGCAGGGCGGCCACCAGATCGAGTGGCGCTGGGTCAAGGGCCACTCGGGCGACCCGGGCAACGAGCGCGCCGACAGGCTGGCGAACAAGGGCGTGGAGCGGGCGCTGGGCCGGCTTTGATTGGCTGAAACGGCCTACTCGGCAACCCCGTCGAGTTGTGGATGCTCTGTGCCTCGATGACCGCCACGCAAAGGACTTCATGGCATCCGACGACCGCAAGCGATCGAAGAAAAAAACGAAGGACGACCCGGACGGGCCGGCCCCGTCCCACGACGTCCACGGCGCGCGCGAACTGCCCACCGTGCTGGTGGAGGGCTACAGCCTGCAACTGCGGGACGAGGGCGGCTTCCTGGGCGACCAGGCCAGCCAGACCGCCTTCCGCGAACTGCTCGAGCAATGGCGCCGCCGCCATCGCCGCAAGGGCAAGAAGGACCCGCTGGGCGACCGGCATTCGAAGGATCTTGGCAAGGGCACGCTGGATGCGGCGCTCAAGTCCGGCCGCGCCTCGGAAGCCACCGACGTCGTGCATGCGGCCATGGAGGAATTCGCCGAGGGGCTGGCCCAGGTCATCCGCGGCTTCATGCGGCAGCCGTCCTGGAAGGGCGTCGAACGCATCGTGATCGGCGGCGGCTTTCCCGAGAGCGATGTCGGCGAGCGCGCCGTGCTGCAGGCCGCGGCCATCCTGCAGGAGATGGGCGAGCGGGTGCCGCTGGCCCGCATCTGCCACGACACCGACGACGCCGGCCTGCTGGGCTGGGTGCATCTCGCGCCGCCGGAGCTGCTGGAGCACTACGACGCGATCCTCGCGCTGGACATCGGCGGCACCAACGTGCGCTGCGGCATCGTCAAGCTGCGCCGCAAGCGTGCGCCCGACCTGTCGAAGGCGAAGGTGCTGCGGCGCAAGAAGTGGCGCCACAAGGACGACAGCCCCAACCGGCGCGCGCTGGTGACCGGGCTGGCCGAGATGCTCGAAGACCAGGTGCGCCACTGCAAGAAAATGGGCATCCGCCTCGCGCCCTTCGTCGGCATCGGCTGCCCCGGGCTCATCCGCAAGGACGGCTCGATCGCACGCGGCGCGCAGAACATGCCGGGCGACTGGACCAGCGAGCACTTCCACCTCCCCACCGCGCTGCGCCGCCAGCTCCCCACCATCATGGGCGTGCCGACCATCGCGCTGATGCACAACGATGCCGTGGTCCAGGGCCTCAGCGAGCTGCCCTTCATGCGGGACGTGAAGCACTGGGCGGTGCTCACCATCGGCACGGGGCTGGGGAACGCGAGCTACACCAACGTGGTTTGATCCCTACGCCGGGCGGGCGCCCGCATCGCGCCGCAGCGCAGGCAGCGCGAGTGCGGCGTCGCCCGTTTCGTGGGCCGCGAGCAGTTCCGCGCCACTGACGAAGTCCAGGCCCGGATGTCGGCGCCGCAGCGCCGTCAGCTCGTCGGCGGTCTCGCGCGCGCCCCGCCGGTTGCCGCCGATGTACAGCGCGACCGGCGTCACCTCGCGGCGCAGCGCCGCGCTCCAGGCCGCGGCTTGTGCCCGCACATGAGCGGGCAGTCCCTCGTCCAGCGCAGCCTCGGCATCGTCGACGGCCACCATCACACAGGTCAGGCCGTCCCGTTCTACCATGAGCGTGTGGGCCGCGCCCACGCCCTGCTGCACAGAGGCGCCCAGGGCGTGAAAGACCTGCAGCGCGGCCTCGATCACGCCCACCGCATCGCCGCGCTGCAATTGCCCCAGCAGCGCCATGCCCGCGAGCTCGCGGACGAGGGCGGCTTCACGGGTCTGGAGCGCGCGTCGCTGGGCGGCGAGTTCGGCCAGTTCCTGCCGCAGGGCCGCCTCGCGCGGCAGGACGAGGGGCTCGCGCCAGGCGTAGGTGGACGAAGCGCGCGCGTCGAAGCGCAGGCGCGCGCTCATGTCCTGCAGGGCGGCCACCATGCCGTCGATCGCGTCCACGGGCGTCGCCTCGCGCAGCGCCGGCAGCACCAGGATGCGGCCCGGATGGTGGTACTGGTAGAGCGCACAGGCGCGCCCGGTGCCCGCCAGGGTGGCGATCGGCTGGGCGTGGCGGGGGCAAAACACCGAGGTGGCCTGGAAATGCGCGCCGAAGGCGTCGAAGAAATCGCGGAAGGGCTGCCCGGCCTCGCATTGCACGGCCGTGGCTTCGCACGCGTCGTGGCCCAGGTCCGCGTGTCCGGGCAGCGCCTCGAGCATGTCGTAGCCCACGATGTCCTGCACCGTGTGCAGGGCCAGCCGCCCGAATCCGGGCGCGAACAGCGCCAGCGTGCCGCCGCGCCCCAGGAACTGCAGGAACTCCTCGCGCCAGAAGCGCGTGTCGCGGTAGGCCCGTTGCGAGTCGCGCACCGCCAGCACCGGCCGGCCCTCGTGCCGGCTCTCGGTGGCATAGACCTCGGCAATCGCGGCCGGCCGCCAGATGAGCAGGTCGGCGCCGTCCAGCGAGGCGGGCTGCGCGAAGCTCATGTGGCTCGCCGCCTCCGGGCCAGCTTGGAAGTCGAGCAGGGCGATGGGCATACAGCGTCTTCAGAAGCGAGGAAGAAAAAGCGTGTTGACAGGCCGCTTGGCCGCATAGCATGATATCCGTACAAGCTGATGACTCGCACGGTGGACCCCACAATTCCATGACGGCAACCGACGCTCCGAAACGTCCGCACGGCCTTCCCGGCCGCGACGCGGCACCCGCCGCCAGCGCCCCGCCTGCGCGTGCCGAGGCGCCGGTGGCCGCGGAAGGCATTGCGCTCGACCGGGATTCGGCCTTGCCGCTCTATGCGCAGGTCAAGCGACGCTTGCAGGCGATCATCCAGACCGAGTCGCTGCCCGACGGGCGCTTCTATTCCGACCAGGAAGTCTGCGCGATGTTCGGCGTGAGCCGCTTCACCGTCCGCCAGGCCATCCAGGAACTGGTGGCGCAGGGGCTGCTGCGCCGCGTACAGGGGCAGGGCACCTTCGTCAACACCGACAAGTTCGACGAGATCTTCGGCCCGCAGATGGACTTCCAGCACCAGTGGGAACGCCGCGGGCGGCCGCTGTCCTTCCGCCTGCATCGCTTCGCGCTGCTGCCCTGCCCGGAAGACATGGCGTTCCATCTCGGCGTGGGTGCCGGCCAGAAGGTGCTGCACATCGAGCGCGAGCGGCAGAGCGGCGGCGTCGCCATCTCCTACGACTACCGCTACATCCATCCCGACTTCGGCGGCTCGATCACGCGGCCGGAGGCGCTGCAGCACTCCCTGCTCGACCTGCTATCGCGCCGCGTCGTCCTCTCGCATGCCCACAACCGGCTGGAGGCCGCGCTCGCGGGGCCCGAGATGGGGCGCCTGCTCGGCGTGCCGCCCAACTCGGCGATGATGGTCCGCGAGCTGGTCTACTTCGGCAAGGACGGCCTGCCCGCGATGGCCGGGCGTTCCTACTCGCCGGGCAAGTCGGTGCGCCACAGCTTCACGGTGGCACTGTCGGGCGCGGACTTCAACGCCGCCTCCGCGGGCACCGGCCACCAGATGACCGTGGAGGCCGCGGACTGACGCGCCGGCGGCGGCGTTCCTGTCGGCATTCATTCCATCCTTCCCTTTCTCAACTCACGCTTCTCACTGCCATGAACAGCTCATTTCTCCGCCGTTCGACGAAGGTGCTTGCAGGCTTCGCCCTCCTCGGTGCCGCGCTTTGCGCGGCGGCGCAGCAGACCTACAAGGTGGGCTCCGTGCTTTCCATGACCGGGCCGGCCGCCTTCCTGGGCGAGGACATGAAGGCGGGCATGGAGCTGGCGCTGGACGAGATCAACGCCAAGGGCGGCGTGAACGGGAAGAAGATCGAGTGGTTCTTCTACGACGCCGAGAGTCAGACCCAGAAGGGCCTGAGCGCCACCCGCCGGCTGCTCACGCAGGACAAGGTCGAGATGATCGTGGGCGGCGGCAACATGAGCGGCATGGCCATCGCCATGCTGCAGCTCACCGAGAAGGCCGGCGTGCCCTTCATCTCCACCGAGGGCAGCATGCAGATCGTCACGCCGGTGGCCGAGCGGCCGTGGACCTTCAAGTCCACCGTCGATGACGACCAGGTCATGGAGCGCCTGGCCGACTATTTCGCCAAGAAGAACATCAAGAAGATCGCCATGCTGGCCGACTCCTCCGGCTTCGGCCAGAGCGCGGTGGAGCAGTGGAAGAAGGTCGCGCCCGCGCGCGGCTTGGAGGTGGTGTACGAGTCCTTCAATCCGACCGACACCGACATGGCGCCGCAGCTCAACAAGCTGAAGTCGGCCGGCGTGCAGGCCATCGTCTGCTGGACCGTCACGCCGGCCGGCGTGGTGGCGATGAAGCAGGCCAAGACGCTGGGCCTGGGCGAGATCCCCTTCATCCACAGCTACGGCTTCGTCGACAAGCGCTACATGGACCTGGCCGGCGACGCCGCGAAGAACGTGCTGCTGGTGAGCGTGAAGTTCCCGGTCGGCGAGGACCTGCCCGACAGCGACCCGGCCAAGCCGCGCATCCTGGCGCTCAACAAGAACTTCGAGGCGCGCTTCAAGCGCCGTCCCAACCAGTTCGCGGCGCAGACGTACGACGCGATCTACCTCGCCCGGCAGGCCCTCGAAAAGGGCGGGGACGACAAGGAAAAGGTGCGCGACGCGCTGCGCGGCATCCGCGCCTACAACGGCGTGGGCGGCACCTTCAACTTTTCGCCGACCCGGCATTCGGGCCTGTCGAAGTCGGACCTGGTGCTGCTGAAATACGAGGACGGCCGCTTCCGGCTGGCCGACTACCAGTGACGCACCCGCCCGCTCCTGAAGGAACCGCCATGACCGCCGCCGCCACCCTGACCGCGCCCACCATCCTCGACGCGCCCGAGAACCGCTTCCCGCTCGAGCTCGACGTCGCGGTGCCGCGCATCCGCAACCTGTTCCACTCGGCCACCAGCAACCAGTGGAATCCGGCCTTCGACATCGACTGGTCGCAGCTCGATCCCTCGCAGTACACCGAGGCCCAGCGCCATGCCGCGCGCATGTACTGGAGCCGCCGCGCCTGGGGCGAGTACGGCGCGATCTCCGAGTCGCCGGCGCTGCAGATCCGCTTTTGCCAGGAGAACTGCGCGCCCGACATGCGCCTGTTCTTCACCATCCGCACACAGGAGGAATCGCGCCATGCCGAGGTGTGCTTCCGCATGGCCGAGCGGCTGGGCGGCTACATCCAGCAGCCGGACCTGACGGAGTTCCAGGGCTCGGTGGCCACCCACGGCGTGCGCAAGATGGCGCTGGACCCGCAGGTGCCGCTCGAAGGCGTGATCGCCGCGCTGGTCTGCGCGGCCGAAGAGATCGCCTTCGACGTGTTCCGCCACCTGATCGAGATCACGCCCCATCCGGTGGCCAGGCAGGTGCTCAAGAGCATCATGCGCGACGAGGTGCGGCACTGCGCCTTCGGCTGGGCCTTCATGGACAGCCGCATCCCGCACCTGTCGAAGGCGCAGGTCTCGGCGGTGCAGGACGCCATCATCCTGATGATCGAGAAGGTGGAGCTCAACGGCTACCACAGCGCCTGGCTGGCGCCGGAGAACGCGGCCAAGCGCGCCGAGATCGAGACCGACCGCATCACCTGGGAAGCTGGCCTGGGTGCCACCGTGGAGGAACTGGAGAAGCCCGTCTTCGTGGCCTCGGTCAAGCGCATTCGCCGGCAGATGGAAGAGTCCTGGGGCATTCGCCTGCCGATGTTCCGCCACCCCAAGATCGACGGTGAGTTCTGAGCTCTCCCCCAGGCTCCCCCACTTCGTGGGGTCCGCCAACCCCCTCACCGGGGGCGCACCCGGCGGCCCGGCAAAGCCGGTTCCGCGGGTGCTCCACAACGGGCCGGCTTCGCGGCCCGCGGGTTTTCATGTGTCGCGCGTGACGCGACAGCGTTTGGAAAACTGAGATGCAGACTTCTTCTTCATACGCTCCCACGCCGATCATGGTGGAGCGGCGCTTCCCGCTCGACCTGCAGCGCTCGATTCTTTCGATCCGCGAACTCTACGAGGCCGGCAAGCAGCAGCACTGGGTTCCGCAGAAGGACATCGCCTGGAGCGAACTGGACCCGGGGGCCTGGCCACCGCCGGTCGTGGAGGCCGCGCGCCAGGTGTGGAGCCGGCGCGCCTGGGTCGAGTACACGGGACTGGCGGAAACGCCGGCGCTGCTGATCCGCTTCTGCCTGGAACTCGACCGCGAATCCGATCCCAAGTACTTCCTGACCGTGCGCAACACCGAAGAAGCCTGGCACGTGGAGTGCTTCCATCGCTATGCGAAGGCGTTGGGCGGCTATCTCGCGCGGCCGGCCGATCCGGCCTGGGAGCCGGTGCTCAACCGCACGCTCTACCGCGACGCGCTCAACGCGATGCAGTCGCTGGATGCGTACGTGGCGGTGCACTGCGCGGTCGAGGACGGACTGGAACTCGAGCTCTATCGCCTCTACGCCGGCAACGCGCGCGAGCCGGTGGCTGCGCAGATCCTGCAGAAGGCGCTGGCCGCGAAGGAGCGCCATGCCGCCTTCGGCTGGCTCTACCTGGAGGAGCGCGCTTCGCAGATGGATGCGGCCCTCCAGGCCTCCGTGGTCGCGCAGATCACCGCCTGGCTGCAGGAGGTCGCCTTCGCCGGCTACCACATCCCCAGCCTGTCGAGCGAAATCGACGCGAGCGCCGAGTCGGCGGCGGCGACGCTGGTGGCCGAGGCCGGCCTGGGCGCCGCCACGCCCGCGCGTGAGCAGCAGGCCTTCCGCGACTATCTGTCGAGTGCGCGCGCGCGGCTGGGCGAACTGGGCCTGGCACTGCCGGTGCTGCGCCATCCGGTGCTCGGCGAAGTCTGACTTCGATCACGCACCAGCGGGAGCAAGCCGGCGATGAGCGATTCCGTACAACTGCTGTTCTCGGGCCTGGGCACCGGGAGCATCTATGCCCTGGTGGCGCTGGGTTTCAACATCATCTTCAAGAGCACCGGCGCGCTGAATTTCGCGCAAGGCGAGTGGGTGATGCTCGGCGGCATGGTGGCCGCCACCCTCTACGCGGCCAAGGTGCCGCTGCCGGTGGCCTTTCTCGTCGCCACCGCGGTCGCGATGGCCTTCGGCTGGCTGTCCGAGCGGCTGGTGGTGCGGCAGTTGAAGCGGCCCAGCGCCATGTCGATCACCATCCTCACCATCGCGATCGCCATCTGCACCAAGAGCCTGGTGATGCTGTTGCTGGGCAAGAACCCGGCCGGGCTGCCGCCTTTCTCCGGCGAGGGGCCGATCTCCTTGGCCGGCGCGGTCTTCGAGTCGCAGTCGCTGTGGATCATCGGCATCGCCGCGCTGGTGATGGCCGGCGCCGGCTTCTTCTTCAACCGCACCACGCTGGGCAAGGCGATGCGCGCGGCCGCGGCCCAGCCGGAGGCCGCGGCGCTGGTGGGCATCAGCCCGCGGCTGACGATGGCGCTGTCCTTCACGCTGGCGGCTGGCGTGGGCGCGGTGGCCGGCGTGATCGTCACGCCGCTCACGCTGACCTCGTTCGACCACGGCACCATCCTCGGCTTCAAGGCCTTCTGCGCCGCGATGCTGGGCGGCCTGGGCAGCCTGCCCGGCGCGATGGTCGGCGGCCTGGTGCTGGGGCTGGCCGAAAGCTTCGCCGGCGGCATGCTGTCCTCGCATTTCAAGGATGCGGTGGCTTTCGTGGTGCTGCTGGCGGTGCTCGTGAAGTGGCCCAACGGGCTGCTGGGGCGCGGCCAGGTCGAGAAAGTCTGAGCATGGGCAGCACCGCTTCATCGCAGACCCTGGGCGGCCGGCTCGGTCGCAGCCGGCGCGCGCTGGTGATCATCTGGGCACTGACGCTCGTGTGGCCCTTCGTGGCGCCCAACGACTACCTGTTGAGCCTGGGCGTCTATTTCTTCATCCACCTGGTGCTGATCGCCAGCCTCAACCTGATCATGGGCTGGACCGGCCAGGTCTCGCTGGCGCATGCGGCCTTCTACGGCCTGGGCGCCTACGTCAGCGGCGTGCTGAACACACGCTGGGGGGTGTCGCCCTGGCTCGGCACCGTGGCTGCCACGCTGGGCGTGGCGGCGGTCGCGGCGCTGATCGGGCTGGCCACGCTGCGCCTGCGGGGACCTTACCTGTCGATGGGCACGCTGGGCTTCAGCGGCATCCTGTCGGTGCTGTTCGTGGAACTGGTCCCGCTGACCGGCGGGCCCAACGGCCTGGCGGGCATCGCACCCTATTCGCTGTTCGGCTTCGAACTCGACACGCCGGGGCGCTTCTACGGCCTGGCCTGGGGCGTGGGCGCGGCGGTGATGTGGTTGCTCCTCAACCTGCTGTGCAGCGTGCCGGGGCGCGCGCTACGGGCCATCGAAGGCAGCGAGATCGGTGCCAACACGCTGGGCGTCGACACCTTCCGCTACAAGGTCGTCGCCTTCAGCCTCTCGGCCGGCATGGCCGGCCTGGCGGGCGCGATGTACGCGCACTTCAACCTGTTCGCCTCGCCCGAGACCTTCGGCTTCTTCGCCTCGGTGCTGCTGGTGGTGATGGTGGCGCTGGGCGGCATCGGCTCTTACTGGGGGCCGATGTACGGCGCCGCCATCCTCACGGTGGTGCCGGAGCTGCTTCGCCGCTTCCAGGACCTGGAACTGCTGGTCTTCGGCGCCTGCATGATCGTGGTGCTGCTCTACATCCCGGGCGGCATCGCGGCGCTGGCGGCCCGCCTGCTGTCGCGGTCGCGCCCACCTGCCGCGCCCGTGCGCAGCAGCAAGGAGGGGCGGCTGCCCGCGTCGTCGATGGAGGCCACCGATGGCACTGCTGGACGTTGAGAACCTGCGCATCAGCTTCGGCGGGTTGCACGCCGTGGACGGCCTGAGCACCTCGGTGCGCCAGGGGCAGATCAAGGGGATCATCGGTCCCAACGGCGCCGGCAAGACCACGCTCTTCAATGCCATCGCCGGCATCCAGAAGCTCAGTGCCGGCTCGATCCGGCTGGAGGGCCGGCCCATCGAGTCGCTGCAGCCCTGGCAGCGCGCGGGGCTGGGTATCGCGCGCACCTTCCAGAACCTGCAGATCTTCCCCGAGCTCAGCCTGATCGAGAACGTGATGATCGGCTGCCATCCCAAGGCGCGGGCGGGCTTCTGCGGTGCGCTGCTCGGCCTGCCCGGCGTGCGGCGCGAAGAACGGACCATCGAGGAGCGGGCCTACGCGCAACTGGGCTTGCTGGGTATGCAGGACCGAGCGCTCTCGCCGGCCGGCGACCTGAGCTTCGGCGAATCGAAGTTGCTGGAAATCGCCCGTGCACTCGCCGCCGACCCGAAGATCCTGATGCTCGACGAGCCGATCGCCGGCGTGCCGGCCGCCGAGCAGGCCCCGGTGGTGCGCATGATCCGCGAGATCAACGCCCGCGGCGTGACCGTCATCCTGGTGGAGCACAACATGCGCATGGTGATGGGCCTGTGCGACGAGATCCTGGTGCTGCGCAGCGGCCGCTTCCTTGCGCAGGGCACGCCGCGCGAGATCGCGGCCGACCCCGAGGTGATCGGCGCCTACCTGGGCGAGGAGCCGGCCCATGCTTGAGATCCGCGACCTGCATGCCTCCTACGGCCAGGGCGACGTGCTGCACGGCATCTCGCTGGACGTGCCGGGGGGCGAGTTGACCGCCCTCATCGGGGCCAATGGCGCCGGCAAGTCCACCCTGATGAAGACGATCAGCGGCCTGATGAAGCCCACGCGCGGCGCGGTGCGCTACGAGGGCCGGGACATCGGCGGCCTCGGCGCGGAACGCATCGTGCGATTGGGCCTGGCGCTCGTGCCCGAAGGGCGCAAGGTGTTCGCGCCGCTGACGGTGGCCGAGAATCTGGAGATGGGCGCCTTCCAGTTCCTGATGCGTCGCGATACGCAGCGCTGCCGTTCGCGCCTGGACTTCGTGCTGGCGCTGTTCCCCAAGCTGGAGGAGCGCCTCGCGCAGCCCGCCGGCACGCTCTCGGGCGGCGAGCAGCAGATGCTGGCCATCGGGCGCGCGCTGATGTCGGACCCGAAGCTGCTGCTGCTGGACGAGCCCTCCATGGGGCTCGCGCCGCTGATCGTGCGGCAGATCTTCCAGACCCTTTCGGAGTTGGCCGCCCAGGGCATGACCGTGTTCGTCTGCGAGCAGAACAGCGAAGTGACGCTGCGGCACGCGCGCACCGGGCATGTGCTGGAAAGCGGCCGCCTCGTTCTGTCGGGGCGGGCATCCGAGCTCGTTGCCGATTCACGTGTGAAGGAAGCCTATCTTGGAGTTTGATACCGAGGGCATCGTCGAACTGATGCAGGTGCTCGAGCGCAACTACAGCCTGCGCGCGCGGCATCCCGAACGCGCGGCCATCTACGCGGACTACGAGGCGCGCAGCGAGCGCTTCCGCGCCGAGGCCTCCGGTTGGCAGTGCTTTCCGTATGGCAAGGCGGAGCGCTGTGCGATCGACTGGTTCCCGGCGCAGCGCCCGCCGGGCGCGCCGCCCGCGCCGGCGGAAGGCACGCCGCTGCTGGTCTTCATCCACGGCGGCTTCTGGCGTGCGCTCGACCGCCGAGTCTTCAGCTTCATCGCGGAGCACTACGTGAAGGCCGGCATCGCGGTGGCGATGGTCGGCTACGAACTGGCACCGGTGGCCAAGCTCACCGACATCGTCGACCAGGCGGCCGATGCGCTGGCCTGTCTCAATCGCCGGGCCGGCGAGTTGGGCTTCGACACGCGCCGCGTCGGCGTCTCGGGCCATTCGGCCGGCGGGCATCTCGCGGCCATGGTCAGCGCGGTGCCGCCACAGAGCCTTGGCGGGCACCCGCTGATGTGCGTGGCGCCGGTCAGCGGCGTGTTCTCGCTGGCGCCGCTGCTGCTCACCAGCATCAACCACGACGTGCGCATGACGCCGGACGATGCGCTGCGCCTGAGCCCCTCGGCCATGGAGCGCTTCTACACCGGCGAGTTCATCGTCGCGGTGGGCGAGAAGGAGACGGACGGCTTCATCGGCCAGAGCCGCGACTTCGTCGAAACCGCCGAGCGCAAGGGCGCGAAGGCGACGCTGCAGATCGTGCCGGGGCGCACGCATTTCAGTGTGCTGGAAGACCTGGCGCGGCCGGAGTTTTCCCTGTTCCAGCGCGTGTTCGAGGCGATCACGCGCACGCCCGCATCCACTGCATAGGGAGCGCCCTTTGACCGATTCCATCAATCCACCCACCGTCCCCGCGCCCGCCGGCCCCTATTCGCAAGCCGTGCGCGTCTCCGCGCCCGGGCAGTGGCTGCACGTGTCGGGCCAGATCGGCATGCGCGCCGACGGCTCGCTGGCCGAAGGCGTGGAAGCGCAGGCCACCGTCGCGTGGCAGAACCTGCTGGCCTTGCTGGAAGCATCCGGGATGGGTGTGCAGCACCTGGTGAAGCTCGGCACCTTCCTGGTCGACCGCGAGCACCTGGCGCTGGTCAACCCGGTGCGTGCGCGTTTCCTGGGCGATGCGCGCCCGGCCTCGACGCTGATCGTCGCGCGCGAGCTGGCGCGGCCGGAGTGGCTGTTCGAGATCGAAGCCGTGGCCTTCCGGGCCGATTGACCGCGGCGTGGCGTCCCCGGGCTTGTTCGACAGCAGTCCCGGCTTCGAGCCGGAAGCCTTCGCGTCCTACGCCTATCCGCGCGTGCTGGACCCGCAACTGGCGCAACTGCTCGAGGCGCAGCGCGTGGCGCGCGGGCCGGTCGATCGCTATGCCTTGCCCTTCCCGGAGGCGCGGCTGCAATTGCTGCAGGAGCGGCGTCTGGGCCAGACGGGCGAGCCTGCGATGCAGAGCATCGAAACGTCGGGACTGCAGGTGGCCGATCGGTGGGTCGGCCTGCGCTGGTATCACGCGGGTCCGGCAGAGGCCGATGCCGTCGCGCTCGTCTATCTGCATGGCGGAGGCTGGTGCGTGGGATCGAACGACACGCACGACACGGTGTTGCGTCATCTCGCAGTCGCCTCGGCCTTGCCGGTGTGCGGGGTCGACTATTCGCTGGCGCCGGAGCATCCCTTTCCGGCTGCGCTCGACGACGTACGCGCGGTGGTGGATGAACTGCTGGCACGGCATCCACGTGTGGTGCTGGCCGGGGATTCCGCGGGCGCGAACCTGGTGCTGGCCGAGGCCATGCGCCGCCGCGACGCAGGCGCGGGGGAGGGGATTGCGGCGTTGCTGCTCTTCTACGGTGTCTACGCACCGCTGCGCGAAAGCGGGTCCTGCGCGGCCTATGGTGGCGGTCAATTCGGACTCAGCGTGGCTGCGCAGCGGCGCTACCTCGATGCCTACCTGCCAACGTCCGCGAGTGCGGACGCGCGCGTGTTCCCATTGCTCGGCCGGCTCCATGGCCTGCCGCCGGCTTATCTGCTGGCCGCCGAGTTGGACTTGCTGTTGGACGATTCGGTGCGGCTGCACCATGCCATGGCAGCAGCCGGGAGCCGTTCAGTGCTTCGCGTATGCGCAGGCATGAACCATGGCTTTCTCAATCACGCCAATCTGCTGGGCGCAGCGGCTGGGGCGCTGCGTGAGGCTGGGGGTTTTGCAGCGGCCGTCGCAGGATCGTTGTGACCTTCGATCAGCCGCCGCTGCTTCGGGCGAGGAGGGGTTCCCATGGGTTCGCCAATCGCACGCCGGAAGCCTCGAAGTGCTTGACGTTGCGCGTCACGACCGTCGCGCCGTGCACCCATCCCGTCGCCGCAATCAGAGGGTCGCGATAGTCCCTGGCGTCGGCCCACGGCAGTTGCGCCGCCCGCCGGGCCACCCTGTGATCGACCGGCAGGACGCGGCCGGCGAAAGCAGGCAGCACCATGTCCTCCAGCCATCGGTTGAAAACGCTGGCCTGCATCTCATCGCCTCGCTGCGCAGCCTGGCTGATGCCGCGTTGGATTTCCAGGACGGTGATGGAGGAGATGTACAGCGTGTCCGTGCGCTGAGCCGCCATCCAGGCCTGCACGTTCGGATGGCAGGTGCTCTGCGGACTTCGGAGACGACGTTGGTGTCGAGCAGCAGCATCAGATTCCTGTGGTCAAGCGTCGATGTCCTTCGGGTGGATGCGGATCGGCTCGAAATCGACGTCGAAGGCGTCGGCCTCGGGCATGCGCAGCAACTCGACCAGGTTCTTGTCGGTGTGCGTCAGGCGTCGGTACTCGGCGATCGGGATGAGCGCCAGGGTCGGCTCGCCGCGGTCGGTGATGATGACGGTGCCGCCCTCGCTGGCCACACGCGTGGCGGCGCTCACGTTGTGCACGAACTCTCGGCTCGTGACGGTCTTGATCTGTGCGTGTCCCATGGCGGTCCCTTTCAGTACGAGTGCTCGGCACGCCGGCGATCGCGCCGGGTAGGCCTCGACTCCCGATCCAAGTCGGGAACGGCGGTTATGTTGGCAACGTTACTAAGGAATCGTCAACTCGCCACCGAGGAGTTCGTCGTGGCCGTCGTTCGGCATGACGCGTCACCCAGACCACAGTCCGGCCTCGGCGAGGCCGACTGCGCGCGTTCGCGGGACAGCCGGCAGCTGCACCAGTTGGCCGTGTAGACGAAGGCGTCGAAATAGCCTCGCATCCATTCGGTGGGATCGGCCTTCAGCCCGCCCCATTCGTAGTGGTTGACGAAGCTGGAAGCGCTGATGTGGCCGCGCGTGGACACCTTGCGCAACTGCGCCATCTCGGCCGCTGTGAGCGGGCGGTCGATGGCTGCAAATTCGTAGTACTGGTATTCGCTCATTGCAACGATCCGTCCAGCCCGGCGATCAAAGCTGGAACGCGATCGTCAGCAGCAGCCCCTCGGCAATGTCCCGGACCAGCCCCGGTCGCCGTGCACGGTAGGTCTCGCCGGCCGAGGCCGTGGTTTCGATCCACTGGGCCAGCCAGTCGATGTCCTGCGCGCCGTAGAACACCACCGCGGCCTCGTGGTTCAGCAGCAGGCTGCGCATGTCGAGGTTGATCGAGCCGCACAGGGCGAGCTGCTCGTCCACGACAACCGCCTTCGCGTGGGCCATGAAGGGCAGCATGCGGAAGGTGGCGCCGGCGCGCGCGAGGTCGCGCATGGCCCGGGCGCGCACGAAGTCGGCCAGCCGGTGGTTGGAGCGCGCGGGCATGGCGATGGTGACCTGCACGCCGCGGCGCGCGGCCAGGCGCAGGGCGTCGCGCAGGCCGTCGCCGGGCACGAAGTAGGGCGTGACGGCCAGGATGCGGTGCTCGGCGCGGAAGCAGGCGTCGATCAGCAGCGCGTGGGCCGTGTCTTCAGTCTGGTCGGGACCGCTGGGCAGGAATTGCGCGAGGCTGCCGGATACCGGCTCGGCGGCTGCGATGGTGCGCGCCCTGCGCCCGCGCACCGAGGCCCAGTCATGGTCGAACTGGCGCGCAGCCGCGACGGCCACGCTGCCCTTCAGGTCGAAGGAAAGGTCGTGCCAGGGCTTCGGGTGCTCGTCGTTGCCGAGAAAGTATTCGCCCGCCAGGTTGCGCCCGCCCGACCAGAGCCAGCCGTCGTCTGCGATGGTGAGTTTGCGGTGGTTGCGCAGGTTGCGCGGGCCGGTGCGGCGCAGGCTGAAGATGGGGCGGAACACCGCCACCTCGGCCCCGGCCTCGCGCAGGGCTTCGAAGTGATGGCGCGGCAGCGACAGCGCGCCGAAGCCGTCGAGCAGTACGCGCACCTTGATGCCCTCGCGCGCGCGCCGCGACAGGCGGTTGATCGCCTCGTGGCCCAGCGCGTCGTCGCCGATGATGAAGGTGCAGACGTCGATGCGCCGCCGCGCGCCCTCGATCACCTGCCACAGCGCATCGCGCGCCGCCGTGCCGTCGGCGTGGAAGCGCACGCTGCAGGGGCCGGGCGCGGCCAGGCCGAAGCTCTCGATCAGGTCGGCCGCCCAATGCCCGGCCGGCACGGAGCGCGGCGGCCGTGCCGAGCCGGCCGGCCGCAGCTTGCGCTGCCCGAACAGCAGGTAGACCGGCAGCATGAAGTAGGGCAGCAGTACCAGGCCCATGACCCAGGCGATGGCGGTGGTGGGCGCGCGCTGCTCGCGCCGCGCGCGCGTGCTCAGCACGTAGACCAGCAGCGCGACGGTCACGACCAGCAGGTGCTGCGACGGCGAGGGCAGCCAGTCGAGCCAGTCGTCGATGCGGTTCACGCGGCCAGGTGGGACTGGAGGGACTCGGGGACCGGCCTGCCCTCGGAGGCCAGGAAGCGCATCATCCGCCCGACCACGGTGCGCACCGCGGGCCGCGCCCCCACGCGCTCGCGCCAGGCCAGGAGGCGCGGCGTCGCCGCGGTCATGCCGGCGCCCTTGCGGTCGCCGAAGATCTGGGCCATGTAGAAGGCGATGTCGGCGAAGCCATAGTCGCCGGCCAGGAAGTCCGTCTGCCCGAGCCGCGCTTCCATTTGCTCGTAGAAGCGGGCGCAGGCGTCGCATGCCGCCATCGCCGCCTCGCTGCCCATGTCGTGCTGCAGGCCCATGAGCTTGATGACGTGCGGGAAGTACACCTCGTCCGACAGGAGTTCGAGCTGGCGGGCCCGGGCCCGGGCTGCGACGTCGCGGGGCCACAGCGGCGGCTCGGGCACCCGGTCTTCCAGGTATTCGAAGATCTGGGTCGAATCGAAGATCTCGACCTCGCCGTCGATCAGCACCGGCACCTGCCGCTTGGGATTGACGCGCAGCACCTCGGGGTGTCGGGGCAGGTAGTTGTCGTCCTTGTCGAAGGGCACCATCTCGGCCTCGATCGGGATGCCTTTTTCGAGCGCCGCGATCTGCGCCTTGGCGCCGAACATGCTGAGGGGGCCGGTGTAAAGCTTCATGAGCCGCGATCATGCCGTGACTTTGCGCGGACTGCATCTCGGTGCCGTGGCGCTCACGCGCTTTGGCGTCGCTCGCGATGGACGCCACAGCCTCGGAAAGGAAAGCTGCGTGGTCAACACACGGAGCCGGGTTTCCCGAATCACCGCCGGCGGCCGTGCGCATCTTGCACTGGGACGACGATGCACTTATATTCGCGCGGCCCCGCAGATCGGCCTGATGCGGTGCGATCAATAAGAATCCAGGTCAAGGGATGTCTGTCACGTGAAAAGCCAATCATGGCTGGCGCCTTTCCAGGCGTTCGCTGCTTCTCTCCGGGCTGCTTGGTCGAAGTCCGCACGATCCAGGCGCGACATCAGCCCCGAACGCAGCGCCAAGGGCCACTCTCACTCTCGAGACCCTCGTCGCAGCCAACGACAGGCCGTGGGACGAGATCGACAGGCTCCGGTGTCGGCGCCAACTCTGACTTCTCAGGCGCCCTCGGTCGCCTTCAGTTTTTTTCGCACCGTTGCCATCGTCCTCTTCATCATCGGGGCTGCCGGCGCGATCGAGGCCATGCCGACCTCGGGCTCCGTGCCGGGCACCCCGGCCACGGCGAGCCTGACGCAGACGCTCAAGGACTTCTTCAGCCGGCTCTGGAGCCCTGGGGTTTCGGATGCGGAGACGCTTGGAACGGTCTACCTCTACGGTGAAGACGGCAGCCTGCTTTCCGAGGTGGGAACGGGAGGCGCGAACAGCGGCGGCACCGTCAACTACATCTACCTGCCGACGGCCAACGGGCCGATGCCGATCGCAGCGGAGATCAACGGGCAGTTGTATGCGGTGCACAGCGATCACCTGAACACCCCCAGGCGATTGACCGACAGCCAGGGGCAGGTGGCCTGGCAGTGGGCCTACTCGGCCTTCGGTGACGAGAAGCCGACGATCGCGGCGAATCGATTTGCCAACCCTGATATCAACCCGAATCCAGGCACGACCTCCATCGCGCCGATCGAGTTCAATCTTCGGTACCAGAACCACTACGCCGACAAGGAGTCGGGGCTCTTCGAGAACCGCAGCCGCTTCTATCACCCGCCGAGCGGCCGCTACACGCAAGGTGACGGGTACGGGCTGAATGCAGGCCCGAACCGCTTCATCTATGCGCTGGGTGATCCGTTGGGCGTGTTCGATGATGACGGACTGGAGCCGAAGAAGCCCAGCGGCGCTGCGCCTGCGCCGTTCTCGCCGCTGACCGGGGGCACGATCAAGGCTTCGCCGGTACCCGGATGGCAGCCTGTGCAGATCGGTGTGCTCAGTGGTGCACGTCCAGGTTCTGGAGGGTTGCCCGCTGGCCCGCAAGCCATGGGTGGACCGTCTTGCTCGCCGGGAGCGTTGCATGCCGCACAGGAGACAACGACCGTGATTGGTCGGGTCAGGGATCTCAATGATCTTGAGGCCGGCGAGAAGTCGCTGCTCGATCGCCTGCCGAGTCTGGGGAACCCGAAGGCCAACTGGCAGCAGAACGCTGGCGTGCTTCGCGAAGAGATGCGGCGCGGCCTGCCGATTCGTGACGCCTCGCCGGGCGATACAGCGGGTCAGTTCCTCAATGCTGAACGCAATCTGCTGAGGGATCGCGGTTGGACGTTTGACTCGAAGACCAGCTTCTGGACGCCACCGAAGCAATGATGAAGAATTCAGGCGCCATGGATACGCCAGACCGTTCGTATCTGCACTTCGTGCGAAAGGTCCGAGAAGCGTTTGCGTTCCTCACGGACGAGGGCTTCGTAGAGATTGATGCATTGCCAACGCTGGTGCGCTTCCATAAAAGCGGCATTGAAGTCGACGTGTATCACGGGCGCCAGTCGTATGAGCTCGGAGCCGGGGTCACCTTCTCCGGGACCCGATATGCGATGTCAGAGATCGTTCGTGCCACCGATCCGGAAGCGGCGAAGGGGTATCGCAATGCGGTGGCGACAACCCCCGAGGGAGTAGCCGCAGGCCTTGAGGCGTTGAGTTCGTTGATGGAGCGCTACGGGAGTGCGGCGCTAAAGGGTCATGCGGGCTTCTTCTCGATGCTCGAAGCGCAACGAAGGCAATGGTTGGAAGAGTACACCCTTGATGTCCTTGCCTCCCAATTGCGACCGAAGGCTGATGATGCGTTCCGGCGAGGGGACTACTCGGCGGCCGCTGCGCTGTATGGCCGCATCAGAGATCGTCTGAGCCCTGCGGAGACCAAGAAGCTGGCGCTTGCCGAAGGGCGCAGCAGGCGACCATGACGACAGGCAGTGTCGTCGTTCGCTTCCTCCATGCAGATTGAAGTGTCCAGGCACTGCGCACCTGATTGGGACTCTTCGCGTTACGGGTGCGGGCCGCCTCTTCGGCAGTGAACATCCTGGCTACTCTAGAGTCCGCTGAAACATTCAAAGGCTGGTTGAGGGCCGCCCGAGCCGGGATGCGATACAAGGCGCAAAGCGCAGCGGTACCCGTAGGTATCGGGAGTATTTGCGCAAGCTGTGCAGTAGCGCAAGAAGCCGGGTTTCCCGAATCACCGCCGACTTGCTCCCGCAGTACCGGATGAGCCATAAGAACCATTGAGACACTGCGGTTCTCATTCCCCCCAAACCTCCCGCGCCGTCTCCACCACCAGCCGCAGCTTGTTGCGCTGGTCTTCCACCGCGATGTTGTTACCGTGCACGGTGCTGGAGAAGCCGCATTGCGGCGACAGCGCGAGTTGTTCCAGTGGCGCGTATTTCGCGGCCGCCTCGATGCGCGCCTTGAGTTCGTCCTTGTCCTCCAGCTGGCCGAACTTGGTGGTCACGAGGCCCAGCACCACGGTCTTGCCCTTGGGCAGATAGCGCAGTGGGCGGAAGTCGCCCGAGCGGGCGTCGTCGTACTCGAGGAAGTAGGCGTCCAGGTCCATCTCCTTGAGCAGGGCCTCGGCCACCGGCTCGTAGTTGCCGGCCGCGGCGTGCGTGCTCTTGAAGTTGCCGCGGCACAGGTGCATGGCCAGGGTCATGCCCTCGGGCTTCTGCGCCACCACCTTGTTGATGAAGGCGGCATAGCGGTGCGGCAGCTCGTTGGGGTCGTCCCCGCGCTGGCGGGCGGCCTCGCGCATGCGCTCGTCGCACAGGTAGGCGAGGTTGGTGTCGTCCATCTGCACATAGGTGCAGCCGGCAGCAGCCAGCGAGCGCAGCTCGTCACCGTAGGCTCGGGCCACGTCGTCGTAGAAGTCCGGGTCGAGCTCGGGGTAGGCCTCCTTGCTGATGCCGGCGCGCCCGCCGCGGAAGTGCAGCATGGTGGGCGAGGGGATCGTCACCTTGGGCGTGCGGCCGGGCGAAACCTGGCTCTTGAGGTACTCGAAGTCGGCCAGCTGGATGGCCTTGGCATGCGTGACCTTGTCGATGACGCGCATCACCGGCGGGGCCAGCTCTTCCGTGCCGTCGGGCTTCCTGATCGTGACCGGGATGTCGGTCTTCACCCCGCCCAGCTGCTCCAGGAAATCGATGTGGAAGTAGGTGCGGCGGAACTCGCCGTCGGTGATGCTCTTGAGACCGATGTCCTCCTGGAACTTCACGATCTCGGTGATGGCCTTGTCCTCCACCGCGCGCAACTGTTCCGGCGTGATCTCGCTCCGGGCTTTCTGCTCGCGCGCTTCGAGCAGGTACTTGGGGCGGAGAAAGCTGCCGACGTGGTCATAGCGGGCAGGGAGGCGGGCGTGCTGGGACATGGTGGGGCTCCGTCGAATCTCTGGAAAGAACGGTCGATCGTAAACGCACGGCAAGGGTCTCTTTGGATACAGGAATATGCGTGTTTACCCTCGAAAGAACCAAAATCTCTGGATTTTCTGGTGCGAATGTATACATTGCGTATCCATGAGTGTGTCGACCAGCTCCTTTCCGCTCAATGCCTGGTACGCGGCTGCCTACGACGTGGAGGTGCGGCGCAACCTGCTCGCGCGCACGGTCTGCAACCAGAAGCTGGTGCTGTACCGGCGTGGGGATGGTCAGGTGGCCGCTCTGGAAGATGCCTGCTGGCACCGGCTGATGCCCCTGTCGCTGGGCCGCCTGGAGGGCGACGAGCTGGTCTGCGGCTACCACGGCCTGGTCTACAACAGCCAGGGGCGCTGCACCCACATGCCCAGCCAGGAGACGCTCAACCCCTCGGCCTGCGTGCGCGCCTACCCGGTGGTGGAGAAGCACCGCTTCGTCTGGGTCTGGCCCGGCGACCCGGCGCTGGCGGATCCCGCCTCGGTGCCCGACATGCACTGGAACGACGATCCGGCCTGGGCCGGCGACGGCAAGATGATCCGCGTGGCCTGCGACTACCGGCTGGTGGTGGACAACCTGATGGACCTCACCCACGAGACCTTCGTGCATGGCTCATCCATCGGCAACCGCGCGGTGGCGGAGGCGCCTTTCGTGGCGACCCACGGCGACCGGTCGGCCACCGTGACACGCTGGATGGAGAACATCGATGCGCCGCCGTTCTGGGCCGCGCAGATCCGGCATGCGCGCGGGTACGAGGGCAAGGTGGACCGGTGGCAGATCATCCGCTTCGAAGGACCCTGCACCGTGAACATCGACGTCGGCGTGGCCGAGGCCGGCAGCGGCGCGGTGCCGCGCGACGGGCAGCCGGGGGACCGCAGCCGGGGCGTGAACGGCTACGTGCTCAACACCATCACGCCGGAGACCGAGACCACCTGCCTGTACTTCTGGGCCTTCGCACGCAACTACTGCATCGGCGAGCAGCGTCTGACGCACGAGCTGCGCGAGGGCGTGGCCGGCATCTTCCGCGAGGACGAGCTGGTGCTGGAGGCGCAGCAGCGCGCCATCGACGAGCGGCCGGGCAGGGAGTTCCACAACCTCAACATCGACGCGGGCGCGATGTGGGCGCGGCGGCTGATCGAAGGGATGATCGCGAAGGAAAGGCCGGCTGCGGCCAGGATCCCGATCCGGCCGGAACCGACGGTTCGGATATGAGCGCGATGGAGCCGAACGAGGCCGGCAGCTCCCAGGCCGTCAAGGCCCAGCTGCGCTTGCGCGAGATGGTGCTGGCCGGAGAGCTGCCGGGCGGCACGCGGCTGGCGGAGGTGGCGATCTCCGAGCAGCTGGGCATCTCGCGCACGCCGGTGCGCAGCGCCCTGATGCGGCTGGAGCAGGAGGGGCTGCTGGAGTCCCTGCCCAATGGCGGCTACGCGGTTCGCACGTTCTCCGAGGGCGATGTCGCCGACGCGATCGAGCTGCGCGGCACGCTGGAAGGCCTGTCGGCCCGGCTCGCGGCGGAGCGTGGCGCGGCGCCCGTGGTGCTGCGCGAGGCACGTGCCTGCCTGCGCCGCATCGACGAGCTCCTGCAGCAACCGGCCTTGGACGACGCCGCCTTCTCCCGTTACGTCGAGTTCAACGGCCGGTTCCACCGTCTGCTGGCCGAGATGGCCGGGAGCGCGCTGGTCGCGCAGCAACTGGAGCGCGTCGTGAACCTTCCCTTCGCCTCGCCCTCGGCCTTCGTCGTGGTGCAGGCCAACTCCCCCGCTGCGCGCGACATGCTGGTGATCGCGCAGGACCAGCACGAACAGGTGCTCGATGCGATCGAGAACCGCGAAGGCGCGCGCGCCGAGGCGCTGATGCGCGAGCACAGCCGGCTTGCGCAGCGCAACCTGCGCGAGGCGCTGCACGGCGCGCATGACCATCCCTTGCCGGGAGTGCAACTCATCCGACGGCGTGCATGACATGACCACCAACGACATTCACTGGATGCCCGCCCGCATCGCAAGCTGCCTCGACCTGACGCCGACGGTGCGTGAATTCCGGATCGTCCCCGAGTCGGGCCTGGTAAGTTCCTACGAACCCGGCTCGCACCTGCAGGTGCAGGTCCTGATCGGTGAACCCGGGGCAGGCCGGGTCCAGACGCGCCACTACTCGCTGATCGGCGAGCCGGACCCGCGCGCCTGGCGCATCGCGGTCAAGCGCCTGGACGACGGCCGCGGCGGCTCGCGTGCGATGTGGCGGCTGGCGCCGGGCGACCGCCTGCTGGTGGCAAACCCGCAGAACCACTTCGGACTGGACGCCGGCGCGCCGGGCTACCTGCTGGTGGCCGGCGGCATCGGCATCACGCCGTTGGTCTGCATGGCGCAGCGGCTGGGCGCGCTGGCGGCGCGCCGCGGCGTGCCGGTGCGGATGCTCTACGGCGCGCGCAGCGAAGACGAACTGGCCTACCTGCCGCAGCTGCGCCAGGCCCTGGGCGACGCGGTGGAGACGCACGTGGGCAGCGCGCCGATCGACTTCGCCGCTGCGATCGCAGACTTGCCGCGCGGCGGCCAGCTCTACACCTGCGGGCCGGTGCCGATGCTGGAAGCGGTCCGGCGCGCCTGGGCGGCGGCGGGGCGGCCGCCGGCCGACCTGCGCTTCGAGACCTTCGGCAGCAGCGGGCGTCTACCCGCGCAGGCCTTCGAGGTGCGCATCCCTCGCCACGACCTGCGCATCACCGTGCCGGCCGACGGCAGCCTGCTCGAGTCGCTGGAGGCCGCGGGCGTGCAGGCACTGTGGGACTGCCGACGCGGCGAATGCGGCCTTTGCGCGATGGACGTGCTGGCCGTCGAGGGCGAGATCGATCACCGAGACGTGTTCCTGTCGGAACACGAGAAGCGCGAGGGCCGGCGCATCTGCGCCTGCGTGTCGCGCGCGGTCGGCACGCTGACCATCGATTCCGCCTGGCGTCCGGATGGGCCCTGAGCAGCTTGCCGGCGATTGCGCGATCATCGCGCGCGGCATCGGATGATCGCGCATAAATTGCAGGAGCCGCGACCGCTGCTAGGTGTTTGCCTCGGGCGCAGGCCTGGTCGGGCTTGTTCACAATAACCGTCGATCCGCGTCTCGCATCCAACGATAAAAGGAGATAGATCTCATGCAACGTCGCCACCTCGTCCAGGCCGCCGGCCTGGCGGCCATCGCACTGGCCATGCCGCTGGCACAGGCCCAGGGCAACACCTTCAAGATCGGCCTCGTGCTGCCGATGACGGGACAGCAGGCCTCCACGGGCCGGCAGATCGAGGCGGCAGCCCGCCTCTACATGGCGCAGAACGGCGACACCGTCGCCGGAAAGAAGGTTGAACTGATCGTCAAGGACGACACCAGCCTGCCCGACGTTACCAAGCGCCTGGCGCAGGAACTGGTGGTGAACGACAAGGTCAACGTGCTGGCCGGCTTCGGCATCACGCCCTCGGCCATGGCCACGGCGCCGATCGCCACGCAGTCGAAAACACCGATGGTGGTGATGGCCGCTGCCACCTCCAGCATCACCGAGGCCTCGCCCTACATCGTGCGCACCAGCTTCACGCTGCCGCAGGTGTCGGTGGCGATGGGTGATTGGGCACCGAAGAACGGCATCAAGTCGGTGGTGTCGCTGGTCACCGACTACGGGCCGGGCAACGATGCCGAGAAGTTCTTCACCGAGCGCTTCCAGCTCAACGGCGGCAAGGTGCTCGACAAGCTTCGCGTGCCGCTGCGCAACCCCGACTTCGCGCCCTTCCTGCAGAAGGTGCGCGACGCCAAGCCGGACGCGCTGTTCGTTTTCGTGCCCTCGGGCGCGGGCGCTGCGGTGATGAAGCAGTTCCTCGAACGCGGCATGGACAAGGCCGGCATCAAGCTGATCGCCACCGGCGACGTGACGGACGACGACCAGCTCAACGACATGGGGGACGGTGCGCTGGGCGTGGTCACCACGCACCACTACTCGGCGGCGCATCCGTCGGCGGCCAACAGGAAGTTCGTCGAGGCCTTCCAGAAGGCGAACAAGAACATGCGCCCCAACTTCATGGCGATGGGCGGCTATGACGGCATGCGCGTGATCTACGAGGCGCTCAAGACCACCAAGGGACAGGGCGGCGGCGATGCGCTGCTCGCCGCGATGAAGGGCCAGATCTTCGAGAGCCCGCGCGGCCAGGTGCTGATCGACGCGCAGACGCGCGACATCGTGCAGGACGTGTACCTGCGCAAGGTGGAGAAGAAGGACGGGCAGCTCTACAACGTCGAGTTCGACGTGATCAAGGCCGTGAAGGACCCCGGCAAAGCCAAGTAGCGAAGAAGCGCAGCCCGCCGCATGCTCACCATCCTCTTCGACGGCATCGCCTACGGCATGCTGCTGTTCGTGCTCGCCGTCGGCCTGGCCGTGACGCTGGGGCTGATGAACTTCATCAACCTCGCGCACGGCGCTTTCGCGATGGCGGGCGGCTACCTCACCGTGTTCGCGATGCAGAAGGCGGGCGTGCCTTTCCTGGCCTGCCTGCTGCTGGCCTTCGTGGGGGTCGGGCTGCTGGGGGCGCTGCTGGAGCGCACGCTGTACCGGCCCATGTACGGCAAGCAGCACCTGGACCAGGTGCTGTTCTCCATCGGCCTGGCCTTCATGGCGGTGGCCGGGGTGGACTACTTCGTCGGCTCCTCGCAGCAGAACATCCATCTGCCGGACTGGCTGCGCGGCCGTACCGAGATCGGCGACGGCCCGCTGCTGCTGGGCATGGGGCACTACCGCATCTTCATCATCGTGCTGTGCGCACTGCTGACGGTGGTGCTGCAACTGATCCTGTCGAAGACGCGCTTCGGCAGCCGCCTGCGTGCCGCGGTGGACGACCCGCGCGTGGCGGCGGGGCTGGGCATCAACGTCAACGTGGTGTTCCTGCTGACCTTCGCCGTGGGTTCGGGGCTGGCCGGGCTGGGCGGCGCGCTGGGCGCGGAGATCCTGGGGCTGGACCCGACCTTCCCGCTCAAGTACATGATCTATTTCCTGATCGTGGTCTCGGTCGGCGGCACCTCGTCGATCACCGGGCCGCTGCTGGCCGCGCTGCTGCTGGGGATCGCGGACGTGGCGGGCAAGTACTTCATCCCGAAGATGGGGGCCTTCACGGTCTACCTGCTGATGATCCTGATCCTGATGTGGCGGCCGCAGGGCCTCTTCACCCGCCGGGGGGGCGGCTAGTCCATGGAGCCACGTGCCACGCTGCTGCGCCACGCGCGCTGGCGGCCGCTCGAGTTCGTGTTCTGGCCGCTGGTGTTCGTGCTGCCGGCCCTGCTGCCGTCGAAGGCGCTGATGATCAACGAGATCGCGATCACGGCCCTGTTCGCGCTCTCGCTGGACCTGATCCTTGGCTACACCGGCATCGTCTCGCTGGGCCACGCGGCCTTTTTCGGCTTCGGCGCGTACACGGCGGCGCTGTTCGCCAAGCACGTGATGCCGGACCCGACCGTCGGCCTGGTGGTCGCGGTGCTGGCTTCGGGCGTGCTCGGGGCGCTGGCGAGCATCACCATCCTGCGCGGCACCGACCTGACGCGGCTGATGGTCACGCTGGGCACCGCGCTGCTGCTGCTGGAGCTGGCCAACAAGCTGGACTGGCTGACCGGCGGCGCCGACGGGCTGCAGGGCGTGGTGATGGGGCCGGTGCTGGGGCTGTTCGACTTCGACCTCTACGGCCGGGTTGCGGCCTGGTATTCGATGGCCGTGCTGCTGGTGGTCTTCGTCCTCATGCGGCGCGTGGTGCATTCGCCCTTCGGCGCGACACTGCAGGCGATCCGCGACAACCGGCTGCGCGCGATGGCGATCGGCATCCCGGTGGTGTCGCGCATCGCGGTGATCTACACCGTGGCGGCCGCGGTGGCGGGCGCGGCGGGCGCGTTGCTGGCGCAGACCAGCGGCTTCGCTTCGCTGGACGTGCTGGCTTTCGACCGCTCGGCCGACGTGCTGCTGATGCTGGTGATCGGCGGGGTGGGCTGGCTCTACGGCGGCATTGCGGGTGCGGTCGTCTTCAAGCTGCTGCAGGACATGCTCTCCACCGTCACGCCGCAGTACTGGATGTTCTGGATCGGGCTGATCCTGGTGCTGCTGGTGCTGGTCGGCCGCGACCGGCTGCTGCGGCCCTGGACCTGGTTCGGCGGGCGCGGGAGGGCCGGACCATGAGTCGCACGGCCGTTCCGAAGACGAATACCGTCGCCGCAGGCGAGTGTTCTCCAGGAAGCGATGTCGTCCTCTCCGCCACCGGGCTGGCGAAGCGCTTCGGCGGCATCACCGCGACCGACAACGTGACGCTGAACCTGCGCCGCGGTGCACGCCATGCGCTGATCGGACCCAACGGCGCGGGCAAGACCACGCTGATCAACCTGCTCACCGGCGTGCTCGCGCCCACGGCCGGGCGCATCGTGCTGGAGGGAGAGGACATCACCGGCCTGCCGCCCCATGCGCGGGTGGCGCGCGGCATGGTGCGCACCTTCCAGATCAACCAGCTCTTCGATTCGATGACGCCGCTGGAGACGCTGGCGCTGGTGGTCTCGCAGCAGTCCGGCCTGGGCGCCAAGTGGTGGCGGCCGCTGGGCTCGTCGTCGGGCGTCTCGGAGCGGGCGGCGCAATTGCTCGAGCAGTTTCACCTGGCCGACGTGGCGCAGCAGCCGACGCGCCAACTCGCCTACGGCAAACGCCGCCTGCTGGAGATCGCGATCGCGCTGGCCTGCCAGCCGCGCGTGCTGCTGCTGGACGAGCCGGTGGCGGGTGTGCCGGCCGGCGAGCGCGAGGAACTGCTGCAGACCGTCGCGGTGCTGCCGGCCGATGTGTCGGTGCTGCTGATCGAGCACGACATGGACCTGGTGTTCAGCTTCGCCGACCGGATGACCGTGCTGGTCAACGGCGCGCTGCTGACGGAGGGCGACCCGGACGCGATCGCCGCCGATCCGAAGGTGAAGGAGGTCTACCTGGGCCATGGAGCGGGGCATGTCTGAGCTTCTGCGCATCGACGAGCTCAGCGCCGGCTACGGCGAAGCGGTGGTGCTGCACGGCGTCTCGCTGGCTTTGGGCGAAGGCCAGACGCTGGCCCTGCTGGGCCGCAACGGCACCGGCAAGACCACGCTGATCAACACGCTGGCCGGCGCGACGCGCCAGCACGGCGGCAGCATCGCGCTGGGAGGCGCGGCGCTGCACAGGCTGTCGTCGCACCAGCGGGCCGCAGCCGGCATCGGGTGGGTGCCGCAGGAGCGCAACATCTTCAAGTCGCTCAGCGTGCACGAAAACCTGACGGCCGTGGCGCGCCCCGGCCCGTGGACGCCGCAGCGCGTCTACGAGATGTTCCCCCGCCTGGCCGAACGCCAGCGCAACCTCGGCACGCAGTTGTCGGGCGGCGAGCAACAGATGCTGGCCGTGGGCCGGGCGCTGGTGCTCAACCCGCGGCTGCTGCTGCTCGACGAGCCGCTGGAAGGCCTGGCGCCCATCATCGTGGAAGAACTGCTGCGCGCCATCCGCCGCATCACGCAGGACGAGGGTCTGGCGGCGATCATCGTGGAGCAGCACCCGCAGGCCATCCTCGCGATCTCGGACGAGGCGGTGGTGCTGGACCACGGCACGGTGGTGCATGCGGACCGGGCGGCTGCGCTGCGGGCGCAGCCAGAGGTGCTGGAACGGCTGCTGGGGGTCTCGCGCTGAGGTCCTTGCCGGTGAAGCGCTTCAGCGCCCCGGGACACTGGCCGCCGGCTGCCCCTGCGGTGCCTCGGGAGTCTCCGGCCCCACGGCGCGGTACAAGGCGCGCACGAAGTCGGACTGCGTGATCATGCCGGCCAGGCGTCGTTCGTCGTCGATGATGGGGATGTGGTGGTGGCCGCCCTCGGAGAACAGCGGGACCAGTTCGACCAGCGGCCGGTCCTCGCTGGCCACGCGCACCTGCCGGGTCATGATCTGGCCCACCACTTCGGGCTTGCTGGACATCACGGTTCGCGTGGCGCGGATGAAGTCGCGCAACCGCCCGCCCAGGCCCTCGTGGTGCTGCAGGTCGATGTGGCGGAAGAAGTCGGCCTGCGTCACGATGCCGACCACGCGGCGGGTGCGGTCGATCACCGGCAGCGCCTTGATGCGGCGCGTGTGCATGAGGGTCCAGGCCTCCTGCAGCGACGTGCCGAACTCGGCCACCACCGGCTCGCGCGTCATCACGTCCGCGCAGCGCACGGTGCCGAGCCGGCGGCGGTAGGACTCCAGCTCGGTCTCGCGGATCAGGGTTTCCAGGTCGTCGCGGCTGATGTCGAGCACCTGGTTGTAGCGCTTCAACACGGCATCGACGTCGGCCGAGCTGAAGCGCGCATCGGCGGCCGGTGTACTCGGGGCCAGCTGCACGTGCGGATAGCGGCGGCCCGTGAGACTGTTGTAGACCACGCCGGCCAGCACGAGCAACGCCGAGCCACCCGCGACCTGGAGCGAGAAGGGAAAGTGGGTCGTGTGGTTCAGTGCCACCAGCAGCGCCACCGCCCCGCCGGGCGGATGGAGGCAGCGCAGTCCGAACATGAGGGCAATGGCGAGGGCGGTCGCGAGGGGGCCGACCCAGAGCGCATCCGGCAACCAACGCGCGCAGGCCACGCCGACGAGCGCCGAGAACAGGTTGCCCGCAACCACCGGCCAGGGTTGCGCGAGCGGGCTCGCGGGCAGGGCGAACACCAGGACGGCGCTCGCGCCCAGCGGCGCGACGAGCCAGTGGCCTTCGACGCCGGGGCCGATGAGGTGCATGATCAGCGCGGTGACGGCGAGGCCCAGCCCCGCGCCGCCCACCGCACGCACGCGTTCGCGGGAATTGACGTTGGTGCGGGCCGGCAGCCAGGAGCGTGCGAAGGTGCGCAGCGCCTCCCGGCCGCCACGGGTCCGCGCTGGCGTGCCGGCCTCTGCGGCGGCCTCGCGCGGGGCCGTGCGGCTCACGCGACCTCTCCGGCGACGCGGCGCCCGATCTCGGGCCAGCGCCCGTGCAGCCAGACCCAGGCCACCAGGCCGACGCTCATCATGCCGATCGAGGTCAGCGCCAACGCCAGCGTGGAGTGCATCACCAGCGGGGCGATCACGCCGGCCACGATGCCGTTGGCGGTGGAGCCGATCACGGCCTGCAGCGAGGAGGCCATGCCGCGGCGCTCCGGGTGAAGGTCGAGCACCAGCAGCGTGACCACCGGCACCATCAGCGCCCAGCCGAAGGCGAAGAAGGCCAGCGGCCACAGCGCCCAGGCGGGGTGCGGCACGAAGAGGGCATTGGCCGCCACGTTGACCACGGAGGTCAGCAGCATGATCAGGAAGCCGTCGCGGATCTGGCGCTTGGGGGCCACCTTGCCCGCCATCCGGCCGCTGGCCCAGGCGCCGGCCATGATGCCGCCGATGGTCAGCAGGAAGAACCAGAAGAACTGGGTGGGCGCCAGCGCGAGGTGGTCACCCAGGAAGGCGGGCGCGGCCAGCACGTAGAGGAACATGCCGTTGAAGGGCACGCCGCTGGCGAGTGCGAGCAACAGGAAGCGCGGGTCGGAGCAGAGATTCCAGTAGCCGCGCATCAGGTGCCGCACCTCGAAGGGCTGGCGCTGGCTGGAGTGCAGCGTCTCGGGCAGCAGCTTGAAGTTGGCTGCGAACAGCACCACGCCCACCGCGACCAGGAACCAGAACACGCTGTGCCAGCCCAGGTGCACGAACAGAAAGCCGCCGATGATGGGCGCGATCGCCGGCGCGACGCCGAAGTAGATCGTGACCTGGCTCATCACCCGCTGTGCCTCGGCCGGCGGAAACATGTCGCGGATCACCGCACGCGAGACGACGATGCCGGCACCGGTCGAGAGACCCTGCAGCGCCCGGAAGAGCACCAGCTGGCCGATGCTCTGCGACAAGGCGCAGCCCAGCGAGGCAAGGGTGAACACGGCCAGGCCCCAGAGCACCACCGGCCGGCGGCCGAAGCTGTCCGACAGGGCGCCGTGGAACAGGTTCATGAAGGCGAAGCCGAACAGGTAGGCCGAGAGCGTCTGCTGCATCTGGGCCGGCGTCGCGCCGATGGACGCGGCGATGCCGGAGAAGGCCGGGATGTAGGTGTCGATGGAGAAGGGGCCCAGCATGCCCAGCACGGCCAACAGCACGGCCAGCGCCCAGCGCGGTGCATGCCAGAGTTTGTCGGCGTCGGGGTTCAAGGGCTGGTCTCCGTTCTTCTTCGAGGATGCGCGAGGCAAAAGAGAACGCCCGCTGCCTTGAAGGCCGAGCGGGCGTTCCGGGATCCGCCAGGGGATCAGAGGGTATCAATAAAGCTGCGCAGCTTGTCGGAGCGTGAAGGATGCTTGAGCTTGCGCAAGGCCTTTGCCTCGATCTGGCGGATGCGCTCGCGCGTCACGTCGAACTGCTTGCCCACCTCTTCCAGTGTGTGGTCGGTGGACATCTCGATGCCGAAGCGCATGCGAAGCACCTTGGCTTCGCGCGGCGTCAGGCTGTCGAGGATGTCCTTGACCACATCGCGCAGGCCGGCCTGCATCGCGGCCTCGATCGGGGCCGTGTTGCTGCTGTCCTCGATGAAGTCGCCCAGGTGCGAATCGTCGTCGTCGCCGATGGGGGTTTCCATCGAGATCGGCTCCTTGGCGATCTTCATGATCTTGCGGATCTTGTCCTCGGGGATCTCCATCTTCGCGGCCAGGATGCCGGCATCGGGCTCGAAGCCGAACTCCTGCAGGTGCTGGCGGCTGATGCGGTTCATCTTGTTGATGGTCTCTATCATGTGCACCGGGATGCGGATGGTGCGCGCCTGGTCGGCGATCGAGCGGGTGATCGCCTGGCGGATCCACCACGTCGCGTAGGTCGAGAATTTGTAGCCGCGGCGGTACTCGAATTTGTCGACCGCCTTCATCAGGCCGATGTTGCCTTCCTGGATGAGGTCGAGGAACTGCAGCCCACGGTTGGTGTACTTCTTGGCGATGGAGATCACGAGGCGCAGGTTGGCCTCGATCATTTCCTTCTTGGCGTCGCGCGAGGACGCTTCGCCCTCGTTCATGCGCTTGTTGATGTCCTTGAGCTCGGCCAGCGGCACGACCACGCGCGACTGGATGTCGGCCAGCTTCTGCTGCAATTCCTGCACCGGCGGGATGTTGCGCGCGAGCACGGCGCTCCAGGGCTTGCCGGCAGCGGCCTGCTTCTCGACCCACTTGAGGTTGAGCAGGTTGGAGGGCACGCGGTGGCCGTTCTTGTCGTAGCCGCTGAAGTCGCGGATGAATTCGTCCTGCGGAAAGCCGCACTTGTCCACGATGATGCGGCGCAGCTCGCGCTCCTTCTTGCGCACGTCGTCGACCTGGGTACGCACCAGATCGCACAGGCGCTCGATGGTGCGGGCCGTGAAGCGGATGGTCATGAGCTCGTCGGACAGGGCCTGCTGGGCCTTCTGGTAGGCCGGCGTGCCGTAGCCTTCCTTGTCGTAGATCTTGTGGACCTTTTCGAACATCTCGGCGATGCGGTCGAAGCGGCTGAGCGCCTCGTTCTTGAGTTCTTCGAGCTTCTTGGTCAGGGCCTTGGAGCCGCCCTTGCCGTCATCGTCGTCTTCCTCGTCGAATTCGTCGAAGTCTTCCTCTGCCACGTAATCGTCGGCCTCGTTCGGGTTCGAGAAGCCGTCGACGACGGTGGAGATGACCACTTTGCCCTCGCGGATCTCCTGGCCCAGGCGCAGGATCTCGGCGATGGTGGCGGGCGAGGCCGAGATGGCTTCCATCATGGCCATGAGGCCGCCCTCGATGCGCTTGGCGATCTCGATTTCGCCTTCACGCGTCAGCAACTCGACCGTGCCCATCTCGCGCATGTACATGCGCACCGGGTCGGTGGTGCGGCCGAATTCGCTGTCGACGGTGGACAGCGCGGCTTCGGCCTCTTCCTCGGCTTCTTCCACCGTGGTGGCGGTGGGGGCGGTGTTGTTCAGCAGCAGGGTCTCGGCGTCGGGAGTCTGCTCGTAGACGGCCACGCCCATGTCGTTGAGCATGGTGACCACGACTTCCATGGTCTCGGCATCGACCAGCTTGTCGGGAAGGTGATCGGAGATTTCGCCGTGCGTCAGGTAGCCGCGGGTCTTGCCCAGCGTGATCAGGGTCTTGAGGCGGGAGCGGCGCTTGGCCAGGTCTTCCTCTGACAGCACGGTTTCGTCGAGGCCGAATTCCTTCATCAAGGCGCGTTCCTTCGCCTTGCTGATCTTCATGCGAAGCGGCTTGACCTTCTCTTCGGTCGCCGCGGGTTCGTCACCGGTCAGGTCGTCTTCGATGTCGGACAGATCGACATCGCTTGCCGGCGCCTCGTTGCCGGCCTTGGGCTTGCGGCCGCGCTTGGCACCGCCGGCAGCGGGGGCGGCACCGGCCGCCTTGGGCGGGCGGCCGACCTTGCGGGTGGTGGTGGCGGGCGCGGCAGCAACCGCTGCCGCGGTCTTCTTGGTTTCGGCGGTGGTGGACGATTTGGTGGACACGGTTTTCACTTTCGTTGCGGCTGTCGCCTTGGACGCGGCGGCACCCGTCTTAGTTGCCGGCAATGCCGCAGCTTTCAACGGCTTTTCTGCTGCCGGCTTCTTGGCGGTGGATACGGCAGGCGTCTTTGAACTGGGCATACGACCTCGTGCAACAAGATGAACCAAACGCAATCACAGGCGCCAACAACCCGGCGCGGGGCGGGGAGCACAAAAAACAAAGGGGCGAAGAGACCAAGAGGCGACTGCTCCTCGAACACTTCGAAAGGCAAGATGTCGGGCGAACATTTGGTGTGCAGTCCTTGCGGATATTGACCCGTATTCCGACGTGGAATCATCGGAAATTGCATTGCGCATCGGGTCGGCCCGGAGGTGCTGCTGTCGCACTTGCCTTATTTCGCCTTGGGCGAAGCCTTTAATTATAGCGCGTTGCGTATTTTTGAAGCAAGTTTTAACGCGGATGAAGTCGTGCGCGCAGTTCCAGCCGGCGGATTTCCAGGGCCTTGTACCGCTCCAGCGCATGCGGATCGCTGCCCACGGCGGCTATCGCCTCGCTCTGCTGGACCTTGAGCCGGTCGTCGAGCATGAAATCGAGGACGTTGCGCAACTCGCGGGCGGCTTCCGCGGCCTCGTCGCCCCGCGGGTCGGGAATCGGTTCGCCATCGGGGCCGGTCATGGCGCGCAGGGCGAGGCCTTCGAAATCCAGGCCCCGCAGGCCTTCCCGCAGCGCCGCCCAGGGCAGCACGCCGTGCTCATGCAACTGGCTGTCCAACCAGGCGAAGAGCTGCCCGTGCTCGCCCGGCAGCTCGCACAGGAGCGCGTGCAGTTCGTGCGGCAGGGCCTCCCATTCGGCCATGTTGGACAACAGGAGGCGCGCCGCCACGTCGGCCCTTCCGGGCGGCAGGGTGCGGCCACGTGCCGGCGGGCGCGGGGCGCGGGCGCGACGGCCTTCCTGTGGATAGGCGTGACCGTCGCGCCGTTCGCGCGGCCCGGCGCCGGGCGAACGGCCCCCGGCCGTTGGCTGCCAGAGCTCGGCCAGCTCCGGACCCGTGAGCTGGACCATCTCGGCGATTTCGGTAAGCAACTGCCGCTTGAGCGCGCCGTCCGGCAGCGCCGCCCAAAGCGGGCGGGCGTTGCTGGCCATGCGCGCCCGGCCCTCGGCGGCGCCCAGGTCGCAGCCCTCGCGTGCCACCTCGACCATGAACCGGCTGAGCGGCGTGGCTTCGCCGACGAAGCGGGCGAACGCCTCGGAGCCGAACTCGCGGATGAAGCTGTCGGGATCGTGCTCGGCCGGCAGGAAAAGGAACTTCACGCTGCGTACGTCAGTGGCGTAGGGCAGGGCGCCTTCCAGGGCCTTGCGCGCGGCGCGCCGGCCGGCTGCGTCGCCGTCGAAGCTGAAGACCACCGATTCGGTGAAGCGGAAAAGCTTCTGAACGTGGTCCGTGGTGCATGCCGTGCCCAGGGTGGCCACCGCGTTGGGAAAGCCCAACTGAGTCAGCGCCACGACGTCCATGTAGCCCTCGGTCACTAGCGCGTAGCCCTTTTCGCGGAACGCGGTGCGGGCCTCGTACAAACCGTAAAGCTCGCGGCCCTTGCTGAAGACGGGAGTCTCGGGCGAGTTCAGGTACTTGGGCTTCTCGTCGCCCAGCACCCGGCCGCCAAAGCCGATGCATTCGCCCTTGACGTTGCGGATCGGAAACATGATCCGGTCGCGGAAGCGGTCGTAGCGCTTGCCTTCCCCGTTCTCCTCGGCCTCGCCGGCGATCACCAGACCGCTTTCGGCCAGGAGGGGGTCGTCGTAGTCGGGGAACACGCTGGCCAGCGTCCGCCAGCCGGGTGGCGCGTAGCCGATGCCGAAGCGCCGGGCAATCTCGCCCGACAGGCCGCGACCCTTGAGATAGCCGACGGCGGTCTTTGACTGGCGCAGTTGCCGGCGATAAGCCTCGCCGGCCTTTTCCAGCACTTCGGACAGGGTGGCCTGCTTCTGCCGCTGGCCGGCGGCGCGGGCACGCTCCTCGGGCGAGGCGTCGTCCTCGGGGACCTGCAGGCCGTACTGGCCGGCCAGGTCGTGCACCGCTTCGACAAAGCCCATGCCGGCATGCTCCATCAGGAAGCCGATCGCGTTGCCGTGTGCCCCGCAGCCGAAGCAGTGATAGAACTGCTTGCTCGGGCTGACCGAGAAGGACGGCGACTTCTCGCCGTGGAAGGGGCACAGGCCCATGAAGTTGGCGCCGGCCTTTTTCAACTGGACATAGCGTCCGACGATCTCGACCACGTCGGCGCGCGCGATCAGTTCCTGGATGAAAGAAGCGGGGATGGTCATGGGGCGGAGAGCGCCAAATGATACGCAAGCATCCCGGCGCTCTTCGGCATACTGGCCGGACAACACGCCGCCGCATGCTCCGCCGAACCTTTTCTCACGCCGAACCTTTGTTGCGCCATCCCCTGCGCTTTTTCTGGGAGGCGCTCAAGGGCTTCAAGGCCAACCAGGGCCTGCTGCTGGCAGGGGCGGTGGCCTACTACGCGCTGCTGTCGATCGTCCCGCTGACCATCGTCAGCGTCATCGCGCTGTCGCACCTCATCGACCAGGAGGCGCTGCTGGGGGCCATCGGTCGGTACCTGGCATGGCTGCTGCCGGGGCAATCGGGCGCCGTGGTGACGGAGCTCTCGAACTTCCTCGATCACCGCGACGTGATGGGGCCGGTGCTGCTGATCACGATGATCTTCTTCAGCTCCCTGGCCTTCACCGTGCTCGAGGGTGCGATGGCCGTGATCTTCCACCATCGCCGGGCCGACCATTCGCGACACTTCCTGGTGTCGGCGGTGATGCCCTACCTGTACATCCTGTGCCTGTGCGTCGGGCTGCTGCTCGTCACCCTGGTTTCGGGGGCATTGCAGGTGATCGGGCAGGAGCGGGTCGAGCTGTTCGGCCGCAGCTGGTCGCTGTCGGGCGTCTCCGGCGTGCTGCTTTACCTGCTCGGCCTGGGTGGGGAGATCTTCATGCTGACCTCGCTCTACCTGGTGATGCCGGTCGGTCGGCTGCGCCTGCACCATGCACTGCTGGGCGGCGTCACAGCCACGCTGCTGTGGGAGGTGACGCGCCGGGTACTGGTCTGGTACTTCTCGACCCTGTCGCAGGTCAACGTGGTCTATGGCTCGCTCACGACCGCGATCGTGGTACTGCTGAGCCTGGAAATCGCCGCGACGCTGGTGCTGTTCGGCGCCCAGGTGATCGCGCAGTACGAACGCCTGGAGCGCACCGGGAGCATGGCGCCGGTGGAGCCGGAGGTCGATCGGTGACCGTGGCGCTCAGCGCGGCGCCAGGCGGATCGCGCCGTCGAGCCGGATCACCTCGCCGTTGAGCATGTCGTTCTCGATGATGTGCTTGGCCAGCTTGGCGTAGTCATCCGGGGTGCCGAGGCGTGAGGGGAAGGGCACGCTGGCGGCTAGGGCCTCCTGCACCTCCTTCGGCATTCCGAACAGCATGGGCGTTCCGAAAATGCCGGGGGCAATGGTCATGTTGCGGATTCCGTTGCGCGCCAGGTCGCGGGCGATCGGCAGCGTCATGCCGACCACGCCGCCCTTGGAGGCACTGTAGGCGGCCTGGCCGATCTGGCCGTCGTAAGCCGCGACGGAGGCGGTGGAAATCAGCACGCCACGCTCGCCGGTGGCTTCGGGGTCGTTCTTCGCCATCGCATCGGCTGCCAGGCGGATCATGTTGAAAGTGCCGATCAGGTTGACCGTCACGGTCTTGCTGAAGACGGCCAGCGCGTGGGGCCCGTTCTTGCCCACCGTTTTTTCGGCCGGTGCGATGCCGGCGCAGTTCACCAGGCCGACCAGCTTGCCCAGCTTCAGCGCCGCAGCCACCGCGGCCTGGCCGTCGGCTTCCTGGCTCACGTCGCACTTCACGAAGACGCCGCCGATCTCCTTGGCGACCGCTTCGCCCTTGTCTGCCTGCATGTCGGCGATCACCACCTTGCCGCCATTTGCGGCCAGCATGCGCGCCGTCCCTTCGCCCAGGCCCGATGCGCCTCCGGTGACGATGAAAACCTTGCCTTCGATCTGCATGTGCTCAGCTCCTCGATGAATCTGTTCGTCCGGGGATCATAGAGCGCAAAAAAAAAAGCCCCGTCCGGAGACGAGGCCCTGAATTGGATCCCGAAGGACCCAAGGAGACAACTGTCAAAGTCGCCCGCTCCAGGCGGGCTGTCATTTTCAGGCGGCGCGCTTGCGGGCGACGGTGGCCGTCTTGGCGGCATTGACGGCCGAGTTCGAAACGGCTTGGAAGTTCGCTTCGGCGACGTCGCTGGCTTGCTTGACGGCCTTCTGAACCGATTCGAACGCGTTGTTGGCGGCAGCCACGGCGCTCTTCATGACGGCGACGGCGGTTTCAGAGCCGGCGGGGGCGTTCTTGGCAGCGCTGTCGACCAGGCCGACGAAGGCTTGCTGGCTTTCGGCAACCTTCGCTTCGAAAGCCTTGGTGAACTCGGCACCGGTGCCTTGGGCGATTTCGTAGAGGTGACGGCTGTAGGCGGCGGTCTTCTCGGCCAGGGGCTGGAACAGGCCGGCCTGCAGGGCCAGCAGTTCTTGCGCGTCCTTGACGCTCAGCATGGCCTGGGCGGTGCCGGCGGCTTCCGTCAGGGCGGCCTTGGAGGCGGTGACGTTCAGTTCGACCAGCTTTTCGACGCCTTCGAAGGCCTTGGTGGTGAGGCCGAACAGCGTTTCGACGTTGGCCTTGTGGGAGGCGATGATTTGGTCAGCGGTCAATGCCATGTGGAAGCTCCGGTTGAGGGGGTTGGGAATGTTCACGATCGCTGCCCCATCACTTATGTTGCGGCGCAGCATGAGACGAAGTATAGAGAGGGGGCGAGTGCTTTCCAAGCCATTTTTGTTGCTGTGCAGCAATTTAGGAACGGCTGTCTAAAAGCGGCCCGACAATGTTGCTCATGCGTGCGTTTTATTCGGGCCGATTCGTGCTGCCACTGCCCTCGGGGCACCGCTTTCCGATGGGGCGCTACGCCCTCCTGCGCGAGGGGCTGGAGCGGCATCTGCCCGAGGTCCGGATGCTCGAGGCGCCCCGCGCCAGCGACGGCGAACTCGCACTGGCGCACACGCCGGCCTGGATCGCCGCCATCACCGACGGCAGCGTCGACGCCCAGGCCATGCGCGAAATCGGGTTCCCATGGAGCGAGGCGATGGTGGAGCGCTCGCGCCGTTCGGCTGGCGCCACCATCGAGGCCTGCCGGGCTGCGCTGGCAGAGGGCGTGGCGGCCAACATGGCGGGCGGCACTCACCACGCGAGTTCGGATCGGGGCGGCGGCTTCTGCGTATTCAACGACGCGGCGGTCGCGGCGCGCCTCATGCAGGCCGAACAGGGCCGCTCCGGGAAGGCTCCGCTGCAGGTTGCAGTGATCGATCTGGACGTGCACCAGGGCAATGGGACGGCCCGCATCTTCCGCGACGATCCGAGCGTGTTCACGCTTTCGATGCATGGGCAGAAGAACTTCCCATTTCGCAAGGAGGCGAGCGATCTGGATGTCGAACTCCCCGATGGCTGTGGCGATGCCGAGTACCTCGCGGCGCTCGAGCACGCATTGGACGAACTCGACCGGCGCTTCACCCCCGGCCTGGTGATCTACCTCGCGGGTGCCGATCCCTTCGAGCGGGACCGCCTCGGGCGCCTCAAGCTCAGCTTCGACGGTCTGGAAGCCCGCGACCGACGGGTCTTCGACTTCGCCTGGCAGCGTCGCATCCCGCTGGCCTTCGCGATGGCCGGCGGTTATGCCAGCGACATCGCCGAAACCGTCCAGGTCCAGCTCGGCACCTTTCGCGTGGCCTTCGAGTACTGGCGCCGATGGCAGAATGCCGCGGCCCGAGGAAACCCATGAGCGCCAAACCCACTCCCCATCCGCGAAGCGCGTTCCGCGTTTTTCGCAGCATCCCCACGCGCTGGGCGGACAACGACCTGTATGGCCACGTGAACAACGTCGTCTACTACAGCTGGTTCGACACCGCGGTCAACGCCTTACTGATCGAGCGCGGCGCGCTGGACATCCATCAGGGCGAGACGGTCGGCTTCGTGGTGGAGACGCAATGCAACTACTTCGCGCCCCTGGCCTTTCCGCAGACGGTGGAGGCGGGCCTGAAAGTCGCGCATGCCGGCAGGTCCAGCGTTCGCTATGAAATCGGCCTGTTCGCCCAAGGCGCCGGGACGGCGGCGGCCCAAGGGCATTTCGTTCACGTTTATGTCGACAGGGCGACCCGGAAGCCGGTGCGCTTGCCCCCCGCGCTGCAGGCGGTGGTGAACGAACTGCGAGCCTGACCTTTTCAAGCGAAATGGCGCCGCCCTGGACGCCTTGGCCAACGGAAAAGGCGCCCCGCAGGACGCCTTGGTTTCCGGGTCGTAGCGCTTACTTCTTGGCGTGCATCGCCTTGATGTCGGCCTTGCCCTTGGTCTCGTCCGCCTTGGCCTGCTTTTCGCATGCATCCTTGGCGTCGCCCTTCAAGTCGTCGCACTTTTCCTTCGCGACTTCGTAGTTCGCCTTCACCTTTTCTTCTTCGACCTTGCGAGCATTGCTGTCGCTCGGCTTGTATTGCTGCTCCAGCTCAGCCTTGGCCACGTTCTCCTTGCCCTTGGCCTCCTTGTTGCATACATCCTTGGCGTTGTCCTTCAACGCATCGCATTTGGCCTTGTCGGCCTTGTAGTTGGCCTCGATCTTGTCCTTCGCGGCCTTGTATTCGTCCTTGGTCATTGCGCCGGCCTGACCGGCGATCAGACACGAGGAGGCGATGGCGAGCATGAGCAGATGCTTTTTCATGATGTGTTCCTTTCAGGTTGCAGGGCTATCAGTACTTCTCGAACCAGAGCGCGTCCGGCGTGCGGCCGTCGCGCGATTCCCAGTCCTTCACCTGCCGTTCGGCCTCGTCACGGCTGATGCCGTGGCGCTCCTGGATGCGACCGAGCAGTTGGTCGCGCTTGCCGGCGATGACGTCGAAGTCGTCGTCGGTGAGCTTGCCCCATTGCTCCTTGACCTTGCCCTTGAGCTGCTTCCAGTTGCCTTCGATGGTGTCCTTGTTCATGGACCGATCTCCTTCTCAGATGATGGTTTATCGCCGGCTCCACGCTGGGACTACCGACGTGAAGACACTGTCGCTTTCGCTCCTTGCCGGACCGGTAGGACGCCCGGGGAATGGACCGTAGGCACATGCCGACGCACCCCGTGATAATCGGACGCACGCAGAACCCGGACAACCGCGCGCACGCAGCTCCAACATGATCATCCACAGCCTGCTCGACACCGACCTCTACAAGTTCACGATGATGCAGGTGGTGCTGCACCACTTTCCCGGCGCGCGCGTCGAGTACCGCTTCAAGTGCCGCAATCCGGGTATCGACCTGGCGCAGTTCGCCACCCAGATCCGCGAGGAGGTGCGCCACCTGTGTTCGCTGCAATTCAAGGATGCGGAGCTCAATTACCTGCGCTCGATGCGCTTCATCAAAAGCGATTTCGTCGACTTCCTGGGTTTGTTCCGCCTCAATGAGAAGTACATCGCCATCACCCCGCTGCCTTCGGGCGAACTCGACATCCGCATCGAGGGCCCTTGGCTACACACCATCCTGTTCGAGATCCCGGTGCTGGCGATCGTCAACGAGGTCTATTTCCGCAACACGCAGCCTCAGCCCGACTTCGCCGAAGGGCGCCGCCGGCTCGAGGCCAAGATGAGCCAATTGCAGGCCGACGGCCTGCGCGAGTTGAAGATCGCCGACTATGGCACGCGCCGCCGCTTCTCCAAGGACTGGCACGAGGAGGTGCTGCGCACCCTCACAGCCCGGCTCGGTCCCGTGACCTCGCCGCCGCAGCGGGGCATCGAGAAGCCGCCGCAACTCGCCGGCACCAGCAACGTGCTCTACGCGATGAAGCTCGGCCTGATACCCCTGGGCACCATGGCGCACGAGTATCTGCAGGCCTGCCAGGCGCTGGGGCCGCGCCTGCGTGACAGCCAGGTCTTCGGCTTCGAATCGTGGGCGCGAGAGTACCGCGGCGACCTGGGCATCGCGCTGTCCGACGTCTACGGGATGAGCGCTTTCCTGCGCGACTTCGACCTCTACTTCTGCAAGCTGTTCGACGGTGCCCGCCATGACAGTGGCGATCCCTTCAGCTGGGGCGAGCGCATGCTGGCCCACTACGTCGCCAACCGCGTCGATCCGCAGACCAAGACGCTGATCTTCAGCGACAGCCTCACAGTGCCGCGCACGATCGAGCTCTACCTGCAGTTCCGAGGGCGCTGCCAACTGGCTTTCGGCATCGGCACGAACCTCACCAACGATCTCGGTTACGAGCCACTGCAGATCGTGATCAAGATGGTCCGCTGCAACGATCAGCCGGTGGCCAAGCTTTCGGACACCCCCGCCAAGAACATGTGCGAGGACGAGCGTTACCTCGGCTACCTGCGCCAGGTCTTCGAGATCGCGCAGCCGATCGAATGATCGGCTCGATGCGCCTGGCACGCCACCTCCGCTGCCTCCGCCTACTTCGGCGGCCGGCCACCGCCGCATTGGCCATCCTGGCCCCCGCCGGTGCCTTCGCGGCCGAAATCGACGGCACGACCTTGTCGCCCTGGTGGGGCCTGCCCTTCGCCGGCATCCTGCTGTCCATCGCGTTGCTGCCGCTGCTGGCGCCATCCTTCTGGCATCACCACTACGGCAAGGTGGCGGGCGCGTGGGCGCTGGCCTTCCTGCTGCCTTTCGCGGCCCTGCATGGGGTCGTCCTGGCCGGTGTCCAGTTCGTCCATGCGATGCTGGCCGAGTACATCCCTTTCATCGTGCTGCTGACCGCGCTGTTCGTGGTGGCTGGCGGCATCCATATCCGAGGCAACCTGCACGGTGCGCCTGGCCTCAACACCGCCATCCTCGCGATCGGTGCGGTGCTCGCCAGCCTGATGGGCACCACAGGCGCCTCCATGCTGCTGATCCGGCCGCTGATCCGTGCCAACGACAACCGCCGGCACCGGGTGCATGTGATCGTGTTCTTCATCTTCATCGTCTCGAACGTGGGGGGCTCGCTCACGCCACTGGGCGATCCGCCGCTGTTCCTCGGATTTCTCAAGGGGGTCGAATTCTTCTGGACGGCGCGCAACATCCTGCCGGAGACGCTGCTCGTCGTGGGGGTGCTGCTGGCGCTCTTCTACGCGCTCGACCGCTGGTACTACCGTCAGGAGGGGGTGCTTCCCTTCGATCCGACGCCGGACACGCGCGACATCCGCTTCGATGGCGCGCGCAATTTCTGGTTGCTGGGCGGCATCGTCGGGCTGGTGCTCATGAGCGGGGTCTGGAAATCGTCCATCCGCTTCGACGTCTTCGGCACCGAGGTCGGCTTGCCGGGCCTGGTGCGCGACCTCGGGCTGATCGGCATCACACTGCTGTCGTTGAAGATCACGGCCCCCCAGGTCCATGTCGACAACCAGTTCGGCTGGGCACCGATGGCGGAGGTGGCCAAGCTCTTCGCGGGGATCTTCCTCACCATCGTCCCGGTGATCGCGATGCTCAAGGCTGGCGCGCAAGGCCCCTTCGGCGCGATCGTCTCGGCCGTGACGCGGCCTGACGGGCAGCCCGACCCGGCCATGTACTTCTGGGCTACCGGCGCGCTGAGTTCCTTCCTGGACAATGCACCCACTTACCTGGTCTTCTTCAACACCGCGGGGGGTGACGCGCAGGTCCTGATGGGGCCGCATGCGGCCACACTGGCAGCCATCTCGGCGGGCGCGGTGTTCATGGGGGCCAACACCTACATCGGCAATGCGCCGAACCTGATGGTCAAGGCCATCGCGGAAAGCCGGGGCGTGCGCATGCCGAGTTTTTTCGGCTACATGATGTGGTCGGGCGCCATCCTGGTGCCGCTGTTCGTCCTCTCCACCTTCATCTTCTTCCTCTGACACCATGAGCAAACCCAGAATCCTCGTCGCCCGTGCCGTCTTCCCTGAAACGATCGCGCGGCTGCAGCAGCATTTCGAGGTCGAGACCAATCAGGACGATCGCGGCTGGACCCAGGACGAACTGATCGCGAAGCTCAAGGACAAGCAGGGCGCCTTCACCACCGGCAGCGAGCGCATCGACGACAAGGTGCTGGCCGCCTGCCCCGATCTGAAGATCTGCGCCAACATGGCCGTCGGCTACAACAATTTTGACGTCGATGCGATGACCGCCCGCGGCGTGCTGGCCACCAACGCGCCCGACGTGCTGACCGAGACCACCGCCGACTTCGGCTTCGCGCTGCTGATGGCGACCGCCCGCCGCATCAGCGAGAGCGAGCATTTTCTGCGCGCGGGGAAGTGGCAGAAGTGGAGCTACGACATGTTCGCCGGTGCCGAGGTGCATGGCAGCACCATGGGCATCATCGGCATGGGGCGCATCGGGCAGGGCATTGCCAGGCGCGGTGCGCTGGGCTTCGGCATGAAGGTGATCTACCACAACCGCTCCCGGCTCGACCCGGCGCTCGAGGCCGAATGCAAGGCCGCCTACGTGAGCAAGGAGGAGCTGCTGAAGACCGCCGACCACGTGGTGCTGGTGGTGCCATACTCGCCGGCCTCGCACCACACCATCGGCGCCGCCGAGCTCGCGCTCATGAAGCCGAGCGCGACCCTGGTGAACATCGCGCGCGGCGGCATCGTGGACGATGCGGCGCTGGCCGCCGCGCTGCGCGACCGGCGCATCGCCGCGGCCGGGCTGGACGTCTTCGAGGGCGAGCCAAAGGTGCACCCGGACCTGCTGACCGTGCCGAACGTGGTGCTCACGCCTCACATCGCCAGCGCCACCATTCCGACGCGTCGCGCCATGGCCGACCTGGCGGCAGACAACCTGATCGGATTTCTGGTGAACGGCAAGCCGCTCACGCCGCTCAATCCCGCGGTGCTGGGAGGCAAGTAGTCGGTCATGCCCTTGCCGGAAATCTGGTTACTGGGGGGCCTGGCGGCCCTCAATCTCGTGCTGCTGGTCTTTCTGCTGCTGCGCCGGCCACCGCTCGCCGATCACACGGCGCTGGTCGCCACGCTGGTCTCCGCCAACGAGCGCATCGAGCGCGAGTTGCGGCACGAGATCGGCGAATCCTCGCGCGGTGCGCGCCAGGAGACCAGCCAGGCCTTCGCCACCTTTCAGCAGGCGCTGGTGCAGCAGGCCGCGGAGGCGACGCGCACGCAGAACGCGCAGATCGATGCCTTTGCGCAGCAGCTGAGCCTGCTGCAGAAGACCTTGGGCGACACCCTCAACACACAGTTGCAGGGGCTTTCCGAGTCGAATGCGCGGCGGCTGTCCGAGGTGCGCGCCACCATGGAGGCGCAGCTCGCGCAGCTCCAGCAGAGCAACAACGCCAAGCTCGACGAAATGCGCCAAACGGTCGACGAGAAGCTGCAGAGCACCCTCGAAGCCCGTCTGGGCGAGAGCTTCAAGCAGGTGGCGGACCGCCTGGAGCAGGTGCACAAGGGGCTCGGCGAGATGCAGACGCTGGCGGTGGGCGTGGGCAACCTGCAGCGCGTGCTGACCAATGTGAAGACGCGCGGCGTGTTCGGCGAAGTGCAGCTCGAAGCCCTGCTCGAGCAGGTGCTGACGCCCGAGCAGTACGCGCGCCAGGTCGAGACCAAGCCGCGCAGCGGCCAGCGGGTGGACTTCGCGATCCGCTTCCCGGGCCGCGGCAGCGAGGGCGCGCCGGTCTGGCTGCCCATCGACGCCAAGTTTCCGCGCGACGACTACGAGCGCCTGCTCGATGCGCATGAGCGTGTCGACGCCGGTGCCGCCGAACTCGCGGCGCGGGCGCTGGAACTGCGTATCCGCACCGAGGCCAAGTCGATCGCCGAGAACTACCTTGCGGCGCCGCATACCACCGATTTCGCCGTCCTGTTCCTGCCGGTCGAGAGCCTCTATGCCGAGGTGCTGCGGCGCCCCGGCCTGATGGACGCGATCCAGCGTCAGCACCGCGTCACGCTGGCCGGCCCGACGACGCTGCTGGCCATGCTCAACAGCCTCCACATGGGCTTCCGCACGCTGGCGCTGGAACAGCAGGCCTCCGAGGTCTGGAAGGTGCTCGGCGCAGTCAAGACCGAGTTCGAGCGCTATGGGGAGTGGGTGGCGCGCATCAAGGAGCAGGTGGCCAAGGCCTCCGACACGCTGGACAAGGCCGACACCCGCGCCAAGCAGATGCGCCTGGCCCTGCGCAAGGTGGAGGCGTTGCCGGAGGCCCAGTCGCAGGCGTTGCTGCCGGCGGCGGACGACGGCGACCTCGCCACGTGACCGGCGAGCTGCCTCGCCTCATCGGGGCTCAGATCTGCCTGCACGCGGCCATGGCCGGTATGCGCCTGGGGGCGCCGCTGCTCGCACTGCAGCAGGGCTACAGCGCGGCGGCGGTCGGGGTGCTGATCGCGCTGTTCGCGCTCACGCAGGTCTTCCTCGCCTTGCCGGCCGGGCGCTTCGCCGACCGGCACGGCCTCAAGCGGCCGCTGGTGCTGTCGGTAGCCGCCGCCTCGGTAGGCCCCGCCCTGGCGGCGGTTTGGCCGGTGTTTCCGATGCTGTGCCTGGCGGCGCTGATGACCGGCGGTGCCACGGGTGCGGCGGTCATCGCGCTGCAGCGCCATGTGGGCCGGGCGGCGTCCAATCCGGTGCAGCTCAAGAAGGTATTCAGCTGGCTGGCGATCGCGCCGGCCGTGGCCAACTTCCTCGGACCTTTCGTCGCCGGGCTGCTGATCGACCACGCCGGCCGCAGCCCGGCCGACCTCCCGGGCTTTCGAATTTCCTTCGTCGTGTTGGCGCTGCTTCCGCTCGCCGGATGGCTGTTCGCACGCACCACGCAGGAGCTGCCTCGTGCGCCGCCGCCGGCCGACGGTCACAAACCGCGCGCCTGGGACCTTCTGCAGCAGCCCATGTTCCGCCGCCTGCTGTTCGTGAACTGGCTGCAGTCCTCCAGCTGGGATGTGCATGCTTTCCTGCTGCCCGTGCTGGGTCATGAGCGCGGTCTGGGGGCCTCGGTGATCGGCTCGATTCTTGGCGCCTTCGCGATCGCGGCCGCGCTGATCCGGATCATGCTGCCGCTGCTGGCGGCGCGTGCGTCCGAGCGCAGCGTGATTGCCACCTCGTCGGTGGTGACGGCGCTGGTGTTCGCGGTCTACCCCTTCCTGTCCTCCGCGCCGGCCATGGGTGTCTGCTCGGTGGTGCTCGGCCTCGCGCTCGGCGCGGTGCAGCCCATGGTGATGAGCATGCTGCACCAGATCACGCCGCATGCGCGGCACGGCGAGGCGCTGGGGCTGCGGCTGATGACCATCAATGCCTCGAGCGTCGCGATGCCGTTGCTCTTCGGCTCGATCGGCGCGCTGGTCGGTATCTCAGGCGTGTTCTGGCTGATCGGCGGCGTGGTGGCGCTGGGCACGCGCGCCGTCTGGGGCCTGAAGTTGCCCGCCCACGATCAGAGCTTGTAGAAGCGCCGGATCGCGTCCCAGGCATCCTGGGGCGTGTCCACGTACTCGAACAGCTTCACGTCCTCCGGCGAGATCACGCCTTCCTCCGCGAGGAAGTCGAAATTGACCAGTTGCTTCCAGTAGTCCGAGCCGAACAGCACGATCGGCACCGGCCGCGCCTTGCGGGTCTGCACCAGGGTGATCACCTCGAACAGCTCGTCGAGGGTGCCGAAGCCGCCCGGGAAGGCCACCAGCGCCTTCGCCCGCATCATGAAATGCATCTTGCGGATGGCGAAGTAGTGGAATTTGAAGCTCAGGGCCGGGGTCACGTAGGGGTTGGCTTCCTCCTCCATCGGCAACGCGATGGCCAGGCCCACCGAGATGCCGCCACCCTCGTAGGCGCCCCGGTTGGCCGCCTGCATGATGCCGGGGCCGCCGCCGGTGCAGACGAAGAGCTTGTCTTCCGGTTCCTTGTCGTTGCTGTACTCGGCGATCAGCTTGCCGAGCGCGCGCGCCTTCTCGTAGTAGTGCGAGCTGCGCGCCAGGCGGCGCCAGCGGGCGGCGGCGACGGCGTCGCCTGCCGCGTCGGCCTGAGCGATCAGGGCGCCAGATTCTTCCTCGCTGCGGAAGCGCGCGCTGCCGAACACCACCACGGTGTTCTCGATGCCGTGGGCGCGCATCTCGAGGTCGGGTTTCATCAGTTCCAGTTGCATGCGCAGGCCGCGGGTTTCGCGGCGCAGCAGGAACTCGGGGTCGGCGAAGGCCAGACGCGAGGGGTCGGCGTTGAGAGGAAGGCCCTTGTCGGCATGCGCCTGCAGGGTGGCCCAGGCGTCGGCCAGGCGCTTGTTGTGGAGGTCGTGGGTCTGGTTGGACATGGGTCGATCAAGGGGAGCGGGTATCGGATTGTGCGCGTTGCACGATCCGCGCCCGGTTCAGAACTGCCGTGGCGTCCGGTGCGCGCGACGAGGCGGCCGCGCCGACGGCGCACTCGGCCGCGACCTCTTCCCAGAGCACGGCCACGCCCTGGTTGTCGTCGGCCTCGTCGTGCTCGAGGCCTGGCGCAGCAGGGTCGCCATCGCGCGGTCGGCGGCGTTGCGCTGTTTCTGGCGGCTCATCACGATGGTGCTGCAAGGTACGCAAAAAAGGCTCCCGAAGGAGCCTCTGGATTCGCAGGCGGTGCGTGCGGTGCGGGGCGCCGGTTAGACGCGCTTGCGGTATTCGCCGGTGCGGGTGTCGATCTCGATGCGGTCGCCTTGCGAGACGAACAGCGGCACGGGGATCTCGAAGCCGGTGGCGATCTTGGCAGGCTTCATGACCTTGCCCGAGGTGTCGCCCTTGACGGCCGGCTCGGTCCAGGTGATTTCGCGCTCGACGCTGGTGGGCAGTTCGACCGAGATGGCCTTGCCTTCGTAGAACACGACTTCGACGGGCATGTTGTCCTCGAGGTAGTTGAGCGCGTCGCCCATGTTCTCGGCTTCGACTTCGTACTGGTTGTACTCGCTGTCCATGCAGACGTACATGGGGTCGGCGAAGTAGGAATAGGTGCACTCCTTCTTGTCCAGGACGATCTGCTCCATCTTGTCGTCGGCCTTGAACACGACCTCGGTGTTGAAGTTGGCGATCAGGCTCTTGAGCTTCATGCGCACGGTGGCGGAATTGCGGCCGCCGCGGCTGTATTCGGTCTTGAGGACCACCATCGGGTCCTTGCCATGCATGATGACGTTGCCGGCGCGGATTTCTTGAGCGATTTTCATAGTCAGGGTCTCAGATGTGGGCCGCTCGGCGTGTCTGTGGGCCGAAGCCCTCGTACACGTTCACCACGGCGGGTTCAGCGGATGGCGCGGCGCGAGGCACTCAAAATGCCCTGGCCCGAATCCGCAAAGCCCGCAATTCTAGCTTTTTTGGGCGATGAATCGGCGCAAACGGCTTAGAAGGCCATCCTGCAAAAGCAGGCGGTCGCGCGCGCCGGCCACCGCGGCCTGCCAAGGCGCCAGGGCAGGGCGGCGCAGGTCCGGGAGCGCGCCCCGGGCGATGCCGTTCCAGAGGTGGTGCAAGCGGCGCAGTTCGGGCGGCGCCTCCAGCCAGCGCAGAAAGGCCTCCAGCTTTTCGTGGTGGGCATCGTCGTCCTGGGGATAGATCTGCCAGACGAGCGGCGCGCCAGCCCACAGGGCGCGTACCAGCGAGTCCTCGCCCCGGACGAAGTTGAGGTCGCAGGCCCACAGCAGGTGGTCGAACTCGCCCTGGGGCAGGTAGGGCAGCCAATGGATGGCGAGCGCGCCGCGCTGCGGCGGGCCGGGCGACAAGGCACGCGCGGCGCGGCCCGCCGTGACCAGCAGCCGCGTGGGTTCCCCCGCCTGCTCGAAGCGGGCCAGCAGGGCCTCGAGCGCTGGGGGCTCGTAGCAGAACAGGCAGACCAGGCGCTCGCCGTTCCAGGGGATGCCCTGCCGGGCGAGCCAGTCGGCGCGATCGAAGGCGGCGCGGCGCGCCATCAGATCGTTCTCGCGCAGCAAGCCGCCGGTCGCCTCCGTGAAGCCGGGGTAGAAGAAGTACTTGGTCAGGCCGTCGCCCGGGCCCCGGAACACGGGGGAGGGCAGTCCGTGCAGGCGCTCCACATAGGGCTCGGCCGACAGGTATTCGAGATTGAGCCAGACCCGGCGCGGCGCGCCCGGTGGCAGCGGCTGCGCGAAGCGCGCGATCAGCTCGGGGGCGGGATCGCAACCGAAGGCTTCGATCAGCACGTCCGGGGGTGCGCCGGCGGCGGCCTCGCGGGCGGCACCGCTCTCCGTCCAGGTGATGACGCGGACGCCCGGATGGCCGGCGGGCGCCATCCAGGCCAGCGCCGAGGGGTCGTCGATCCAGAGCCGCACGGCCTCCTCCTCCGCTGCCAGAGCGCAGGCCAGCCGCCAGCACACGCCGGCGTCGCCGTGGTTGTCGATGACCTTGCAGAAAATGTCCCAGCGCATCGCGGGATACTCTACAGCCCGGCCACGGCGCCGCAATGCGCTGCCTCGTCACAATAGCGCCCCGATGTCAGACACGCATTCCGATCAATTGCTCAGCGAGGTGGCGGCGCTGCCGCAGCTGCCAGGCGTCTACCGCTATTTCGATGCCGCGGGCGCGGTGCTGTACGTGGGCAAGGCACGCAACCTGAAGAAGCGCGTTGCCAACTACTTTCAGAAGAACCACGGCGGCACGCGCATCGGCCACATGATCTCGAAGATCGCGCGCATGGAGACCACCGTGGTGCGCTCCGAGGCGGAAGCGCTGCTGCTCGAGAACAACCTGATCAAGACACTCAAGCCCCGCTACAACATCCTGTTCCGGGACGACAAGAGCTATCCCTACCTGAAAATCGCCTCGCACGCCTTCCCGCGCCTGGCGTACTACCGCGGTTCCGTGGACCGCAGGCATCGCTACTTCGGCCCCTATCCCAGCGCCTGGGCGGTGAAGGAGTCGATCCAGCTGCTGCAGAAGGTCTTCAAGCTGCGCACCTGCGAGGACACGGTGTATTCCAACCGCACGCGCCCGTGCCTGCTCTACCAGATCAAGCGCTGCACCGGCCCCTGCGTCGGCTACATCGCGCCCGAGGTTTATGCGCAGGACGTGGCCAATGCCGAGGCCTTCCTGCTGGGCGACACCCAGGCGGTACTGTCCCAGCTGGAGGCGCGCATGATGGCCCACTCGGAGAGGCTGGAATTCGAGCAGGCCGCCGAGCTGCGCAACCAGATGTCGGCGCTGTCGCGCGTGCTGCACCAGCAATCCGTCGAGATCGCCTCCGACAAGGACGTGGACATCCTCGCGGTCAAGGTGCAGGGTGGCAAGGCCTGCGTCAACCTGGCGATGGTGCGCGGCGGCCGGCACCTGGGCGACCGTGCCTACTTCCCGGTCCACGTGGAGGATGCGGCGCAGATCCGCCGTGGCGCCGAGACGGAGGACGACGACGTGCCCGAGGTCTTCGGCTCGGTCGAGACCCAGGTCCTGGAGGCCTTCATCGCGCAGCACTACATCGACGTGCCGGTGCCGCCCACGCTGGTCCTGAGCGAGCAGGTGAGCCGCGAGCTGGTCGAGGCCGTGGCGCAGCAGGCCGGCACGCGCGTGACCGCCGTGTTCCAGCCGCGCGAGCAGCGCCGCCACTGGCTCGAGATGGCTCAGACCAACGCCGAGCTGCAATTGGCGCGGCTGCTGGCCGAAGAAGGGTCGCAGCAGGCGCGCACGCGCGCCCTGGTCGATGCACTGGAGCTGGCGCCCGACGACCTCGACAACTTCCGCGTGGAGTGCTTCGACATCTCCCACACCGCGGGCGAGGCCACTCAAGCCTCCTGCGTGGTCTTCGAGCACCACGCCATGCAGAACCGTGAATACCGCCGCTACAACATCGACGGCATCACGCCGGGCGACGACTATGCCGCCATGCGCCAGGTGCTGCACCGCCGCTACGGCAAGCTGGCCGAGGCGATGGCGGCCGAGACCGACGCGCCCCCCGCGGGCGACGCGGCCGGCGCGGGCACCGACGCCCGGCCCGGGACACGCGGCGCGCGCATGCCCGACCTGGTGCTGGTCGACGGCGGCAAAGGCCAGGTGTCGATGGCGCGCGAAGTGTTCAGCGAACTGGGCCTGCCCCTGTCGTTGATCGTCGGCGTGGAGAAGGGCGAGGGGCGCAAGGTCGGACTGGAGGAACTGGTGTTCGCCGACGGCCGCGACAAGGTCTACCTCGGCCGCGATTCGGCAGCCCTGATGCTGGTGGCCCAGATCCGGGACGAGGCGCATCGCTTCGCCATCACCGGCATGCGCGCCAAGCGGGCCAAGGTGCGGGTGGGTGGCAGCCAGCTGGAAGACATCCCCGGCATCGGGCCCAAGCGCCGGGCGCGGCTGCTGCAGCGCTTCGGCGGCATCCGCGGGGTGGCGGCGGCCAGCGTCGAAGACATCGCCTCGGTCGACGGCATCGCGCTCGAGCTTGCCGAAGAGATCTATCGCGCGCTGCATTGACGTGCGGCCGGGACGGCCCCCGGCCCCATGACACAATCGCCCACATGTTCTGGACCCTCCCCACCATCATGACCTGGACGCGCATCGTCGCGATTCCGCTGATCGTGGGGGTGTTCTATCTGCCGCTGGAAGCACCCACGCGCAACCTGGTCGCCACGGTGCTGTTCATCGTGTTCGCCGCCACCGACTGGCTCGACGGCTTTCTCGCCCGCCGCCTCAACCAGACCTCGGCCTTCGGTGCCTTCCTCGATCCAGTGGCCGACAAGTTCCTGGTGTGCGCATCGCTGCTGGTGCTCGTCCACCTGAACCGCGCCGACGTGTTCGTGGCCCTCATCATCATCGGCCGTGAGATCGCCATCTCGGCCCTGCGCGAATGGATGGCGCAGATCGGCGCGGGCAAGAGCGTGGCGGTCCACATGATCGGAAAGGTCAAGACGGCCGTGCAGATGGTCGCGATTCCTTTCCTGCTGTTCGACGGGACCCTGTTCGGCGTGATCGACACCGGAGCCTGGGGCCATTGGCTGATCTGGATCTCCGCCGTGCTCACCGTCTGGTCGATGATCTACTACCTGCAGAAGGCCATCCCCGAGATCCGGGCCCGGGCCAAATGACGACGGCGGCCGCTCCGGACTCGGGATGGGTTCGGGCCATGCCCGCCGTCTTCGTGCTCATCTGGAGCACCGGCTTCATCGTCGCGCGCTACGGCATGCCCTACGCGCCGCCGCTCAAGTTCCTGGCCGTGCGCTACGCGCTGTCCGTGTTGTGCTTCCTGGTGTGGGTGCGGCTGGCACGTGTGTCCTGGCCGCGTGATGGCGCGCAATGGGGGCACCTGGCGGTCACCGGCATCCTGATGCAGGCGGGCTACCTGGGCGGGGTGTGGGCCGCGGTGCGGGCCGGCATGGGCTCGGGGCTGGTCGCCTTGCTGGTGAGCATTCAGCCCGTGCTCACAGCGGTGTGGCTGTCGATGCGCGGCGGCACGGTGTCGGGTCGCCAGTGGGCCGGGCTGGCGCTCGGCTTTGCCGGACTGGTGCTGGTGGTGCTGCGCAAGCTGGAGCAGGGCGGAGAGGTGAGTGCGATGACCATGGGCCTGGCGGTGATGGCGCTGCTCTCGATCACGGCGGGGACGCTCTACCAGAAGCGCTTCGTGGCACCCTGCGACGTGCGCATCGCCGGCGCGATTCAGCTGGCTGCTGCGCTGCTGGCCACGCTGCCCTTCGCCGCCTTGGAGGCCGACCCCATCCAATGGAACTGGCATTCGGGCGGCGCCATGGCGTGGTCCGTGCTCGCCTTGTCCCTGGGCGGCAGCTCGCTGCTCTACATGTTGATCCAGCGCGGGACCGCCACTGCCGTCACCAGTCTGCTCTACCTGGTGCCGCCCTGCACGGCGCTGATGGCCTGGCTTCTGTTCGCCGAGCCCATCACCGTGGCGACGCTGGTCGGCATCGCGATGACGGCGGTGGGGGTCAGCCTGGTCGTGCGCAGCCAGGGTTGAGTCGGGCGCTGTGGGGTCGCTTGCCTTTCAGGCGGTCCTGGCAGCGCGGCGGCGTTGCGCGGGCGGTTCCGATCGCCACGGCTCGTGGCGGAACTGTTCGGCCAGGAACTCGACCAGCAGGCGAACGCGGCGTGGCGTCCTGGGCTGCCAGGGAGCGATCCATTGGATGTCGGCTTCCGGCATGGACAAGCGGGGCAGCACGTGGACGAGCTCGCCGGACGCGAGCTGCGGCGCGATGTCCCAGAGGCTGCGCAGCACGATGCCGTGGCCGGCCAGGGACCAGTCGCGCGCCATCTCGCCCGAGTTGCTCCACAAGGGGCCGCCGACCTGCACCCGCACCGGCTGGCGGCCCTGCGCATCGTGCAAGGTCCAGACGTCGAAGTGGCGCGCGCTGACGCTGTCGTTCTCCTGGACGATCAGGCAGTCGTGCTGCGCCAGCGCCCCCGCATCGGCTGGCAGGCCGCGCCGCTGCAGGTACGCGGGAGACGCGGCCAGCACGCGTTGGTTGCGCGCCAGCCGGCGCGTGACCCAGTCGGCTGCATGCCGGGCCGGCGCCGACCACAGCCAGACCGCACCGTCGTAGCCTTCCGCGGCGAGATCGGGCAGGCGCTCGGTCAAGCGCAGTTCGATTTGCAGAGACGGGTATTGCTCGCGGAAACGGGCCAGCGCGGGCCCGACCCAGTGCCGCCCGAATCCGAAGGTGGCCGCGATGCGCAGCGTTCCGCGCGGCTCGTTCTGCCGTTCGCTGAGCTCCGCTTCCAGTGCCGCGAAGCCCTCCAGCAGGCGCTCGGCATGGGCGCAGACGGCCTCGCCTTCGGCGGTGAGGCTCAGGCGGCGGGTGGTGCGCTCGAACAGTCGATGCCCCACCCGCTGTTCGAGCGCGGCCAGCCGCTTGGTGACGACCGAGGGCACCACGCCCAGGGCCTGTGCCGCGCCGGCCAGGCTGCCGGTGCTGCGCACGGACAGGACCAGCTTCAGGTCGCTGCGTTCCATTCGTTCCGCCTTGGAAAGAGTCGATTCTCTGATTGTTTCTTGAACCAATGAGGCACGCAACGCACAATGGTGCCATGCAATCCGGCTTCATACCCTTTCATGTGTTGCGCGACGGGGTCCGGCTGCATGGCCGCATCGGCGGGCAGGGCGCTCCCTTGCTGCTGCTGCATGGCCACCCGCAGACGCTGGAGATCTGGCACCGCGTGGCCCCCGTGCTGTCGGCGCGCTTCACGCTGGTGATGATGGACCTGCGCGGCTATGGCGACTCGGACCGGCCGGCTTCCGATGCCGAGCACCTCGCCTACAGCAAGCGCGAAATGGCCCGAGATGCGATGGCGGTGATGGCGCATCACGGTTTCGCGCGTTTCCAGGTGCTGGCACATGACCGCGGCGCACGCGTGGCGCACCGGCTCGCCGCGGACCATCCCCAGGCCGTCGAGCGGCTCATGCTGCTGGACGTCGCGCCGACCCTCGCCATGTACGAGCGGACCTCGGAGGATTTCGCGCGTGCCTACTGGCACTGGTTCTTCCTGATCCAGCCGCCGCCGCTGCCGGAGGCGCTCATCGAATCCGATCCCGCGCGCTACGTGCGCAGCGTCATGGGCGGTCGGCATGCCGGGCTGGCGCCCTTCGCGCCCAATGCGCTGGCGGAGTACGAGCGCTGTGCGGCCATCCCGGGCTTTGCGCGCGGTATCTGCGAGGACTATCGCGCCTCGGCCACCATCGACCTGGCACATGATCGCGCCGACGTCGCCGCAGGGCTGCGGCTCGCGCAGCCGCTGCGCGTGCTGTGGGGCCGGCACGGCGTGGTGGGGCGTTGCTTCGACGTGCTCTCGCTGTGGCGCGAGCGTGCGGACCAGGTGTCCGGCGACGCGCTGCCATGCGGTCATTACATTCCCGAGGAGGCTCCAGACGCATTGGCTGAGGAAGCCCTCCGTTTTTTCACCTGACAGAGATAGGAACACCATGAGCGGCAAGAAACGCATCGCCGTGATCGCCGGCGACGGCATCGGCAAGGAAACCATGCCCGAGGGGCTGCGGGTGCTGGATGCGGCGACCCGCAAGTTCGGCATCGACCTGCAATTCGATCACTTCGATTTCTCGAGCTGGGACTACTGCGAGAAGCACGGCAAGATGCTGCCGGACAACTGGAAGGAGCAGATCGGCGGCCATGACGCCATCTACTTCGGCGCGGTCGGCTGGCCCGAGAAAATTCCGGACCATGTCTCGCTGTGGGGTTCGCTGCTCCTGTTTCGCCGCGAGTTCGACCAGTACATCAATCTGCGCCCCGCGCGCCTGATGCCGGGCATCGTCGCGCCGGTGGTGCGGCGCGACGGCACGCCGAGGCAGCCCGGCGAGATCGACATGTACATCGTGCGCGAGAACACCGAAGGCGAGTATTCGAGCATCGGCGGACGCATGTACGAGGGCACGACGCGGGAGATCGTGATCCAGGAGACGGTGATGTCGCGCACGGGCGTGGACCGTGTGTTGAAGTTCGCCTTCGAGCTGGCGCAGTCGCGGCCGAAGAAGCACTTGACCAGCGCCACCAAATCCAATGGCATATCGATCACCATGCCCTATTGGGACGAGCGGGTGGCCGCGATGGGCAAGAACTATCCGGGCGTCAGGCTGGACAAGTTTCACATCGACATCCTGACGGCGCATTTCGTGCAGCGTCCCGACTTCTTCGACGTCGTGGTGGCGAGCAACCTGTTCGGCGACATCCTCTCGGACCTGGGCCCGGCCTGCACCGGCACGATCGGCATCGCACCGAGCGCCAATCTCAACCCGGAGCGCGGCACGCCATCGCTGTTCGAGCCGGTGCACGGCTCGGCGCCGGACATCGCGGGCAAGGGCATCGCCAACCCGATCGGGCAGATCTGGTGCGGCGCGATGATGCTGGAGTTTCTCGGACACAAGGATGCGCATGACGCGATCCTTGCGGCGATCGAGGAGACACTGGCGCCCGACAGCGGTGCCCCGCGCACCCCGGACCTGGGTGGCACCGCCGGCACGGCCGACCTGGGCCGCGCGATTGCCGAAGCCCTCTGAACCGGCCTGAAAAGCTCGCCGGCAGGACCCGCTGAAACACCACTAGAATCGCGGCTCCTCGCTGGGGCGCACGGGAGAGTGTCTTATTGACACCCTGTGGACCAGTGGTTGTAATCCTTGTCGGCAGTGCGCTGCCGGCGCGTCAGGACTGCCATCCTTCACCTCCACCTTCCCCGCGGCATGCGTCGCGGGGCTGGCATTGCTTCTGACGCTACCCGATCAACTATTTCCTGAACAAGGGGTCCTTGTGAACAAAACCGAACTGATTGAGCACATCGCAAAAAACGCCGATATCTCCAAGGCTGCTGCCACGCGCGCTCTCGAATCGACCATCGGCGCCATCCGCACCACGCTCAAAAAAGGCGGCTCGGTCTCGCTCGTCGGTTTCGGTACTTTCGCTGTGGGCAAACGCGCTGCGCGCACGGGTCGCAATCCGCGCACCGGCGACGCGATTAAAATCAAGGCCGCCAAGATCCCGAAGTTCCGCCCCGGCAAGGCGTTGAAAGACGCACTGAACTGAGAGACGGTTTCCGGTGGGGTGCTTAGCTCAGCTGGTAGAGCGGCGCCCTTACAAGGCGTAGGTCGGGGGTTCGAACCCCTCAGCACCCACCAACCGATGCAAAGGCGAACGATCAGTTCGCCTTTTTTGTTTTTCGTTAGAGAGACTTCCATCCATGTTCGACTTCATCCGAAAGCACAACAAGATCCTCATGGGGGTGCTGTTCCTGTTGATCGTGCCTTCTTTCGTGGTGGTGGGGGTGCTGGACCGCTACAGCGGTACCAGCGACAAGGGCGAGGTGGTGGCCACTGTGGCTGGCAACAGCATCCGGCGGCCTGAATGGGATCAGCAGCATCGCAACGACATCGATCGCATCCGTCAGCAAAGGCCGGACGTGAATCCCGCGATGTTCGATACCGACACCGAACGCTACGCCACCCTGGAGCGAATGGTGCGCGAGCGGGTGCTGGCGGCGGCTGCGGCGGAGGATCACTTCGTCGTGACGGAGCAGCGGCAGATAGAGATCTTCCGCAACGATCCCGCGCTGACGAGCTTCGTCACCAACAAGAACGGCAAGCCCGAGTTCGACCGCGAACTGTTCTATCGCGCGACCGGCATGACGCCGCAACAGCACCAGGATGCGCTGGTGGCGCAGATGACGCGCCAGCAGGTGCTCAAGGGCATCGCCGACACCGGGTTCGCGACGCCGGCCCAGGCCGCGCCCACGCTCAACGCGTTCTATGACCGGCGCGAGATCCAGGTGGCACGCTTCGCGCCGAGCGATTTCACCGGCAAGGTCACCGTCAGCGATGCGGACCTGGAGGCCTACTACAAGCAGCATGTCGCCCAGTTCCAGGTGCCGGAGCAGGCGAGTATCGAATACCTGGTGCTGGACCTCGAGGCCGCCAAGAAGAACATCACGGTGAGCGAGGCAGACCTGCGCAGCTACTACGACCAGAACGCCGAGCGCTTCGGCACGAAGGAGGAGCGGCGTGCCAGCCATATCCTCATCACCGCACCCGCAAGCGCGCCGGCCGCCGATCGTGAAAAGGCGCGCGCCAAGGCACAGCAACTGTTGGCCGAAGTTCGCAAGTCGCCGGGCAGCTTCGCCGAGCTGGCGCGCAAGAACTCCCAGGATCCGGGCTCGGCGGAGAAGGGCGGCGATCTCGACTTCGTCACGCGCGGTGCCATGGTCAAGCCCTTCGAGGATGCGATGTTCGCGCTCAAGAAGGGCGAGATCAGCGACGTCGTCGAGTCCGAGTTCGGCTACCACATCATTCAGCTCAACGACCTGAAGCCGGCCGTCGTGCAGCCCTTCGAGCAGGTGCGTGCGAAGATCGAAGACGAAGTGCGCAGTCAGCAAGCGACGCAGGAGTTCGCGAAGGCCGCCGAGAGCTTTACAGACGCTGTCTATCAGCAGCCCGACAGCCTGAAGCCGGCAGCGGACAAGCTGAAGCTCACCATCCGCACCGCCGACAAGGTGGCCCGCACGCCCGCGCCCGGCGCGACGGGCGCACTGGCCAGCGCCAATTTCCTGAATGCGCTGTTCGCGCCTGATTCGCTCGAGCGCAAGCACAACACGGAAGCCATCGAGATCGGCCCGAACCAACTGGCTTCGGGCCGCGTGACCCGATATACGGCGGCGCGTGCGCAGGCGCTGGACGAAGTCAAGGACAAGGTCCGCGCACAGTTGATCGCCGAGCGCGCCGCAGTGCTGGCCAAGGCGGAGGGCGAAGCCAAGCTGGCGGCCTGGCAGTCCGATCCGGCACGCGCCAGTTTCGGCCCCGCGGTGACGGTGTCGCGTCTCGAAGCGCAATCTCAACCGACGCCAGTCATTGAGGGGGCCTTGCGCGCCGATCCGGCCAAGCTGCCCCAACTGGTGGGGGTGGACCTGGGCACGCAGGGCTATGCCGTGGTCCGCGTCAACAAGGAGGTGCTGCGCACGCCGCCGACGGCCGAGACCGCGCAGCAGGAAGCCCAGCAGTACGCGATGGCGATGGCGGCGGCGGAGACGTCGGCCTACTACGAGCTCATGAAAAAGCGCTTCAAGGCCGAGATCCGGGTGCCAAAACCGCTGAATGCAGGCGTGGTGGCCGGAAGGTAGGCTTTTTCACGCTACAATTGCGGGCTCTGCGGTGGCTGTAGCTCAGTTGGTAGAGTCCCAGATTGTGATTCTGGTCGTCGTGGGTTCGAGTCCCATCAGCCACCCCACTTGGAGGCGCACAAACAGGCGCTTCGCTGCGACCAAAGCAGCAGCAAGAATCCTGGCGAGGCTCATTGAAATTCCCATTTTGGGAATTTGAGCGGGTCAGCCAGCCCCAGCTCTTCTCGGTCTTTACGTCGCGCACGGTCCACCTGCCGGCATTGAAGCGGGCCCCGATTTTTCTATAAGTGCCAATTGCGCCGCAAATCGCAATTATGAGCCTCGCTGACACCCGCCAGCTCGCGCTTGGACTTGGCCGCAAGGACAGGGTGTAGGGCTGCTCCGGCTTTTCCATCCATTGCGCCGCTGGCTCTCCAGCGTGAAGAGGCCGGGGACGTCGCTGTGCGTGGTGAGGCCGGAGAACTTCAGATTGAGCCCCGCGTCAACATCGCGCCACTTCACCACGCGCCGCGTCTGCGTCTTCGTGCCGGCCAGCAGCGCGCACACCATGGGCGCGCTGAAAGGAATGGGCCGTTCCGTCATACTGGCGCTTTCGAAAGGGGGCTCCCATGCCGAGCAGAGTCGAGAACATGGTGCAGACGGAGACAGGGCCCCGCCATGCCATGCAGGGGACCTACCTGGGGACCCGCATTGAGGTGGCTGCCGGATACGACATCCAGACTGACGGATGGTTGTTTCACGTCTACTTGAATCGAAGCAGCGGCGAGACTGAGCGTCTGAGCGAGCTCCCGACGAAGCACCAAGCCAGAAGCTTGGACAGCGCCTTCGACCAAGGCTTTGAACTGGCGGTCGAGTACCTGACGACCAAGCGTGAGTCCGGTTCGGAATAGCCTAGGAGATGCCGATCAATGAACGACGTCGTCGGATCTGAGGACATCACGAAGCGATGCGGTCGCGATTCCGGTCGGCTTCGCGCGGTGAGGCCCGCCAGACCGACGCTTTGCATCTCTTGCGAGGCCACTTTTGATATTCAGGACGCACCTCGGCCATGAGCGATCAGCAACGATTTCCTGGCAACGACGAGATTGACCAACCCAAACAGGTTGAGCAACTGGGCCTCGTTCTTCGCCAGGCTCTTGTGTCGGCCAGAAACTTCTCGAGTCGCGCGCGCTGGGCCGCGATCGTGATCGCTGCCTTGGACCGATCGGCTTCGAGATGTCGCGCCTCCCCACTGCGGGTTCACCGCGTTGTCGAACACGTCCGCATGCTGGCGCAGAACAGCCGCGAACCCACATGGATGCTGGAGAGTGGGCCCTGATTGTGATTCTGGTCGTCGTGGGTTCGAGTCCCGTCAGCCACCCCAAGCTTCTCCATGAAAAACGCCGGTCAATCGACCGGCGTTTTTTTGCCCGTTCGGGCTGTTGCGGCAATTCGAACTTCAATTAGAATTCGGGCTTCCCAATTCGGAGGAACTTGCACCGATGGCCTCAACCCTTGCCGACATCAATTCCCAGATCAAGAAGCATGATGAGCAGATAGCCCAATTGCGCAAGCAAGCGGAGGAACTGCGCAATCAGGAACGCGCAGGCGTGATCGAGGAAGTGCGCAAGAAAATCGCGGAATACGGGCTGACCGCCGCGGATCTGAAACTCTCGGCCCGTCCCGGCAGGAAAGGCGCGTCCGTTGTCGCTCCCAAGTCGGCGGCCAAGTACCGCAGTCCGACCGGCGAGACCTGGTCCGGTGGACGTGGCCGCAAGCCGCGCTGGATCAGCGAAGCGCTTGCAGCAGGCAAGTCCCTGTCCGACTTCGAGATTCGTTAGCCTTTGTCCAGTCGACAATAAAAAGGCCCGCGTCTGGCGGGCTTTTTTATTGGCTTGACCTTCGCGCGGCGCGGGCTCAGTTCACCAGCACCAACTTGCCCTTCACTGCGCGTGAGCCCATGTGGGCATAGGCGGCCTTCAGTTCGGCCATGGGCATGGTGCGGTCAATCACCGGTTTGATCTTGCCCTCGCCGTACCATTTTGCCAATTCGGCCATCATCTGCGCGTTGGCCTTGGGCTCGCGCCTGGCGAAATCGCCCCAGAACACGCCCACCAGAGATGCACCTTTGAGCAGCATCAAATTCAACGGCAGCGAGGGAATCGGGCCCGAAGCGAAACCCACGACCAGGTAGCGTCCGCGCCAGCCGATGGAGCGGAACGCGGGTTCGGCGAATTCGCCACCCACCGGGTCGTAAATCACGTCCGGCCCCTTGCCGTCGGTCGCGGCCTTGATGGCGTCGCGGAAGCCGTTGGGCAGGGCATGCTTGGTGTAGTTGATCGTCAGGTCGGCGCCGATCGATCTGCACAGCTCGCATTTCTCGTCCGTCGAGGCGGCGGCAATCACCTTGGCGCCGGCCGCTTTGGAAATCTGGATCGCCGACGTGCCCACTCCGCCGGCTGCACCGAGGATCAGAACGGTCTCTCCGGCCTTCAATTGCGCCCGGTCCATCAGTGCATGGAAGGAGGTCGCGTAGATCATGATGAAGGCAGCCGCGTCGACAAAGCCGAAGCCCTCGGGCAGCGGCACGCACAGCGCCGCAGGTGCCAGTGTGTGAGTGCCGAAGCCGCCGGTGCCGGACAGGCAGGCGACGTTCTGGCCGGGACGCAGGTGGGTGACGCCTTCACCCACGGCTGCGACCACACCGGCATATTCAGAACCCGGAACAAAAGGCAGCGGCGGCTTCACCTGGTACTTGTTCTGGACGATCAAGAGGTCGGGGAAGTTCAGGCTGGCCGCCTTGATCTCGATCAGAACCTCGCCCGGGCCAGGCGTGGGCGTGGGCAGTTCTTTCCAGGTCAGCGCATCGACGCCGGTCGGGTTTTCGCAGAGCCATGCGTGCATGCTCGGGTCTCCTTGGGATAGGGGGCTGGGGCGGTCATGATAGGCGCGAGCGCAGGTAGGCATTGTCCCTGCCGTGACGCACCCGCCGCCTACAATCCCTCGCACTATCAATGCCATGAAGATACTGATTTCGAACGACGATGGCTTCCAGGCTCCCGGCATCGTGGCTTTGCACGACGCGCTGAAGGAGGTCGCGGAAGTCGAAGTGGTGGCACCGGAGCACAACAACAGCGCCAAGTCGAACGCCCTCACTCTGGCGGCACCGCTTTACGTGCACAGGGCGCACAACGGCTTCCGGTATGTGACCGGCACGCCGGCGGACTGCGTGCACATCGCACTCAAGGGGCTGCTCGAGTACAGGCCCGATCTCGTGGTCTCCGGCATCAACAACGGCGCCAACATGGGCGACGACACCATCTACTCCGGGACGGTCGGCGCCGCGATGGAGGCCTATCTTTTCGGCATTCCGGCGATCGCCTTCTCGCAGATCGAGAAAGGCTGGGCGCACGTCGATGCGGCGGCACGCGCGGCGCGCCGGCTGGTCGAGCAGATTGAGCGGGAGCGCATGCTGGAAGGTCCTGCCTTCCTGCTGAACGTCAATGTGCCCAATCTGTCCTTCGAGGAACTTAAACCGATCAAGGTCTGCCGGCTGGGGCGGCGCCATGCAGCCGAAAAGGTCATCACGCAGGACAGTCCGCGCGGCGAGACCATGTACTGGATCGCCGGCGCCGGCACCGCCAAGGACAGTGGCGAAGGGACCGACTTCCATGCGACGGCTGCCGGTCACATCGCACTCACGCCTTTGCAGATCGACCTGACCGACCACGCCCATCTTGCGCAGTGGCGCGACACGGTGGCCCGGCTCGGGGAGCGTTCTTGACCATGGCAAGCCAAAGGCCCGGGTTTCCGGTGCGGCTCACACCGACGGCATCGGCGGCGACGCGTGGCAGGACTTCGGCCGTGCCCGCCAAGCCGGTCGTCGTGAACCAGACACCCTCCATGGCATCGGATGCGGTGCGCGCACGCATGGTCCAGCGGCTGACCGCCCAGGGAGTCGCCGACGTCCGTGTGCTGCGGGCCATGAGCGCGGTCGAGCGACATCGCTTCGTTGACAGCGCATTGGTCAACCAGGCCTACGAAGACACCAGTTTGCCGATCGGGCTCGGCCAGACCATTTCGAAGCCCAGCGTGGTCGCACGCATGATCGAACTCCTGCTCGGTGCGCCGGCGTTGGCGAACAAGCCCGGCGACCGCCTCGGGCGCGTGCTCGAAATCGGCACGGGCTGCGGCTACCAGGCCGCGGTGCTGAGTCATGTGGCCACCGAGGTCTACAGCATCGAGCGCTTGCGTGGCCTCCACGAGCGTGCGCGCACCAACCTGCGACCGTTCCGGCTGGCCACGGTGCATCTGCTGCTCGGCGACGGGATGGTGGGCTATGCGAAGGGCGCGCCCTATGCCGCCATCATCGCGGCCGCGGGCGGCGAAGCGGTGCCGGAAGCCTGGCTCGCTCAGCTCGCGGTCGGCGGGCGCATCGTCGCACCGACCCAGTCATCCAATGGAGGACAGGCCCTCGTCGTCGTTGACAGGACGGCACGCGGACTCGAGCGGCGCGTCCTTGAGGCGGTCCACTTTGTCCCCCTAAAATCGGGAATTGCTTGAAGGAAGAACACATGCAGGGTATTGGCAATCGAGGCTGGCTCGCCGGCGTAACGCTGCTGGCCGCACTCTTGATTGCGGGATGTGCCGCCAAGCGCGGCCCGGTTCCAGTCGAGGATCGCGGCACCATGGCCAACGCGCCGGTGTCAGCAGCGCCAGCAGTCCCCGGCGTTCCCCCCATCACCACCGACCCGTCGGGCAAACCCCTGCCGGGCATCGAAAACTACGGAAAGCCCGGCTATTACGCCGTGCGGCCGGGCGACACCATCCGCCGTATCGGAACGGAGACCGGCCAGAACTGGCGTGACATCGCGCGCTGGAACAATCTCGACAATCCGGACCTGATCGAGGTAGGGCAGGTGCTGCGCGTGATCCCGCCGGTCGGCGCTGCGGGCGTGCCGGCCATGCCGCCTTCGACAGATGTGAAGACTGCTGCACCGTCGATGAGTACGCCGCCTGCTGCAGCCGCGCCCGCCGTTGCGGCGCCTGCTCCGGCTGCTGCTGCTGCTGCGAGCGCGGCGGCCAAGCCGACACCGGCGATCGTTACCGCGTCCCCGGCAACGCCGGCGGCAACTGCTTCGGGCGACGAAGACGTGGGCTGGATCTGGCCCGCGCAAGGCTCGCTGATCGCGGGCTTCGACGAAGCGAAGAACAAGGGCCTGGACATTGGCGGCAAGGCTGGCGACTCCGTGCTGGCCGCTGCCGACGGGCGAGTCGTCTATGCGGGTGCGGGTCTGCGCGGCTATGGCAACCTCATCATCCTGAAGCACAACAATACCTATCTCACTGCCTACGCCCACAATCGGACGCTGCTGGTGAAGGAGGACCAATCGGTCCAGAAGGGACAGAAGATCGCCGAGATGGGCAGCAGCGACGCGGATCGCGTGAAGCTGCATTTCGAGATCCGTCGGCAGGGCAAGCCTGTCGACCCGGCGCGCTACCTGCCCGCCCGCTAGGACCATGCATGGCTGCCTCTCGCTCGCGCCGCGCCCTGGTCGTGCGGCGCGCGGCGGGCCAGAGCGATGGTGCGCCGCCCATCGAGCCATCTGTCCGTGCGGCTGCGGCGGATGAGGCGTCAGCCGAAGGGATCGATGTCGAAGCGGTGCAAGAGCGCGCCAGGGCAGGCGTGCCTCTCGATATCAACGGCGAAGGCGGCGACTCTCTGACGCTGTACCTGCGCGAGATCCGTCGCACCGAGTTGTTCTCGCCTGAGGAGGAATACCGCACTGCCTGTGCGGTGCGCAACGGGGACTTCGAGGCGCGGCAGTCGATGATCGAGCACAACCTTCGACTGGTCGTGAACATCGCCAAGGGCTATCTTGGGCGGGGTGTGCCGCTCGCCGACCTGATCGAAGAAGGCAACCTGGGCCTGATGCATGCGATCAACAAGTTCGAGCCCGAGCGTGGATTTCGCTTCTCGACCTATGCGACCTGGTGGATCCGCCAGTCGATCGAACGCGCCGCGATGATGCAGGCGCGCGCCATCCGTCTGCCCGTTCACGTGGTACGGGAACTGCAGCAGGTGATGCGGGCGCGGCGCACGTTGGAAGGCGATGCCGATTTCGTCGCCCGCCGGCCCGATGGTGTACGCGTGGAAGACGTGGCCGCCTTGCTGGGCCGCGAGGTTCAGGCCGTGGCAGAGCTGATGGCGCTGGCGGAGGCGCCGCGCTCGCTCGATGCCGGCAGCGAGCGCAGCGAGGACAGCTTCAGCCTGGCCGACACGGTCGCCTCCGAAGACGAGCACAGCGATCCCACCGGCATCACCCAGACCCATGAGGTCGAGAAGCTGCTCGACCGGTGGATCCTTGCGCTGAGCGAACGCGAACGGGAGGTGCTGGAAGGGCGCTACGGCCTGCATGACCGCGATCCGGAGACGCTCGAAGTCCTGAGCGTGCGGCTCGGCCTCACGCGTGAGCGTGTCAGGCAGATCCAGAACGAGGCCCTGGCGAAGATGAGGCGGCAACTGGCCCGTGCGGGCGTGCACCGCGATGCGCTTCTCTAGCGACCGTACCGAACGGCTCGCGCGGCCCTGAGACAATGCGTGCATGTGTTCAGCGGGAGTCCGATGGGAGTCCAGCGTACTTCCATCTACAGGACCAACGTGTGCCAATGAAAGATTCGACATCAAGGAAAGAGGCCCGGCAGGAACCTCATGACGAGGAATGGCTGCGGGTCGAGTCGCTGGACCTCGATGCGCAAGGGGTCGCGCACAAGGACAACGGCATGGTGGTTTTCATCGAAGGTGCGCTGCCTTTCGAGGAAGTGCAGCTCAAGGTCCACCGCCGGAAGAACAACTGGGAGCAGGGCACGGTGACGGCGATCCGCAAGGAGTCTTCGCAGCGAGTGCGTCCTGGGTGCCCGCATTTCGGGCTGCACCCCGGCGCATGCGGAGGGTGCAAGATGCAGCATCTGGACGCGGCTGCTCAGGTGGCCGTAAAGCAGCGCGTGCTCGAGGACAACCTTTGGCATCTGGGCAAGGTGAGGCCGCAGAACATGCTGCGGCCGCTCGAGGGGCCGGCCTGGCACTACCGGTACCGCGCGCGCCTGTCGGTGCGCCATGTCGTGAAAAAGGGCACAGTCCTGATCGGCTTTCACGAGCGCAAGAGTCGGTACCTCGCGGACATGCAGGTGTGCCCCGTGCTGCCGGCGCGCGTGAGTGCGATGCTGATGCCGCTGCGCGCCCTCATCGGGTCCATGGACGCCCGCGATACCTGTCCCCAGATCGAGCTGGCGTGCGGCGATGCAGAGGATGGCAGCGGACTCGGCGCGATCGCGCTGGTCCTGAGGCACCTTGAGCCTTTGTCCGCGGCGGACGTCGCGCGTCTCAAGGCGTTCTCGGCCACGCATGAGGGTGTGCAGTGGTGGCTGCAGCCGAAGGGTCCGGAGACTGTGCACCTGCTGGAGCCGGGCGGTCTGGTGCTCGCATATCGGCTGCCCGAGTTCGGCATCATCATGCCCTTCAAGCCCACCGATTTCACGCAGGTCAATGCACACATCAATCGCGCGCTGGTGGGGCGCGCCTTGCGGTTGCTGGACGTGCAACCGCAGGATCGCGTCATCGACTGGTTCTGCGGCCTGGGCAATTTCACTCTTCCTCTGGCGACACGCGCGCGCGAGGTGCTGGGAATCGAGGGCAGTGAGACGCTGGTGGTTCGGGCCATGGAGAACCTCGAGCGCAATCGACCCGCAGTGCCGGGGCGAGGCGCCTTGGCGCCGACGCGCTTCGTTGCGCGCAACCTGTTCGAGATCTCGCCGGCGATGCTTGTGGCTGACGGCGCCGCGGACCGATGGCTGGTCGATCCACCCCGTGAAGGGGCCTTCGCACTCGCCAAGGCGCTGGCAGATTTGCAGCAGCAGGATGAGTTGCCCAGGAACGGTTGGACGCCGCCCCGGCGGATCGTCTATGTGAGCTGCAATCCCTCGACGCTGGCGCGCGATGCCGGTCTGCTGGTGCATCAAGCGGGATACCGCTGCACCTTCGCCGGCGTCGTCAACATGTTCCCGCATACTGCGCACGTCGAGTCCATCGCGGTGTTCGACCGGGCATGAAAAAAAGGGGCCGAACGGCCCCCTTTTCGATGGCTTGGATTGGAAGACGCTTCAGTCGCGCTCGCCCCCGAAGATGCCGAGCAGTGCGAGCAGGCTCTGGAACACGTTGAACATGTCCAGGTACAGCGCGAGGGTGGCGCTGATGTAGTTGGTTTCGCCGCCGTCCATGATCTGCTTGAGGTCATAGAGCATGTAGGCCGAGAAGATGGCGATTGCGGCGACCGAGATCGCGAGCATGCCGGCCGTGGAGCCCACGAACACGTTGATGATCGCGCCGGCCATCAGGACCAGTGCGCCGACGAACAGCCACTTGCCCAGCCCGGACAGGTCACGCTTGATGACGGTGGCAAGCGATGCCATCACGAAGAACACGCCGGCAGTGCCGCCGAAGGCCGTCATGATCAGCTCGGAGCCGTTCTTGAAGCCCAGCACCATCGCGAGCAGACGCGACAGCATGAGGCCCATGAAGAAGGTAAAGCCCAGCAGCACCGGGACGCCCGCGGCCGAGTTCTTGGTTTTCTCGATGGCGAACATGAAGCCGAAGGCACCGCCCAGAAAGACGATGAGGCCGATGCCGCCGCTGAGCGAGCGGGTGATTCCGGTGGCGACCCCCAGCCAGGCGCCCAGCACGGTGGGCAGGAGACTCAATGCGAGCAGCCAATAGGTGTTGCGCAGTACGCGCTGACGTTCGGCCTGCGGCAGCGCCTGGCCATAACCGACCGAGGTGGCAAGGGTATTGACGCGATCGTTCATTGCTGGAGCTCCTGGTAGTGCCTGCGAGGTCGCAGTTGCGGCCATTCTAGGAGGCTGCAAGGGGCATTCCAGGCAAAGACCCAACGGATCATGGCTTTAAACCATGGCCGGACTTGGCAGAAGAGGCAGGGCGGGACGGCGCTATGCTTGACGTCTTTGCTCAATTTTCGAACGCCATGAAAACCAAGTCCTATCTCGAACTCGCCGACGTCAAAGCCATCGCCGCCGCGGCCGAAGCCGAAGCGCTCAAGAACAGCTGGGCCGTGACGATCGCCATCGCCGACGATGCCGGCAACCTGCTGTGGCTGCAGCGTCTGGACGGCGCGGCGGCCATTTCGTCGCACATCGCTCCGGCCAAGGCCCATACGGCTGCCCTTGGACGGCGCGAAAGCAAGGTCTATGAAGACATGATCAACGGGGGCCGAACATCCTTCCTGACTGCGCCAGGCATTGAAGGCCTGCTCGAGGGCGGGGTGCCGATCGTCAAGGATGGCCAGGTCATTGGCGCCGTGGGCGTCAGCGGCGTGAAGTCCAACGAGGATGCCCAGATTGCCAGGGCCGGAATTGCCGCTCTCGGGCTTTGAGCCCGGTCAGTCCAGATAAGCAAAACGCCGACCTTCGGGTCGGCGTTTTGCTTTGGTTTTTGTGGCTGGTTCGGCGTGGAAAAAACGCTTGGCTAGTCGGCACGAGACCGTTGGCTAGCAAAAACGACCCTTTGGAGATGCGCTTCTCCTCGAGTCGCCCCACGATGAAATCTGCGCGGAAGGCGAGTTGACCACTATTTGGTGAGAATCAGCTTGCCGAGTTTGGTGGCCTGGAGCCTATAGCGGGCGCCGTTGTGCATGATGTAGACGATCTTGCCTTCGCCGAAAAGCTCAGCACTTTCGAGCTGAGCGATAGGCGAGGGCGCTTCCCGACTGGGACGGCCACCGCCCGCATGATCGAGCGAAGGATGGCTCAGGACATCGAAAGCATTGGGCGCAGCTGGCATCGGTGTTTCCCTTCATCGAGATGACAAGAGAATGATAATGATTCGCAATAAGAAGTCAATCGGTGCGGGGATTTTTTCAGCGCCCTACACCTATTCCAGGCTCAGTTGGTCTGCGGCTCGGTGATGAAGCCGATCTTGCGGACGCCCGCTTCGCGCGCTGCCGACATGGCTTGGGCGACCCGTTCGTAGCGCACCGCCTTGTCGCCGCGGATGTGCAACTCTGGCTGGGGCTCCTTGGCGGCTTCTGTCGCCAGCCGCGTCTTCAACTCGCTGTCTTCGATCTTCTGCTCGTTCCAGTAGTAGCTGCCGTCTGCCGCTACGGTAAACAAGATGTTCTGCGGCTTCGTCTGCTCCGGCTCGCTGCTGGCGCGGGGCAGGTCGATGTTCACGGCGTGCTTCATCACCGGCACGGTGATGATGAAGATGATCAGCAGCACCAGCATCACGTCGACCAGCGGCGTCATGTTGATCTCGTTCATCACCTCGTCAGGCTCGTCCTGTGTTCCGAAGGCCATGGTGTCCCTCAGCCCTTCTTGAGTGCGACGACGGTAGCCTCACCGCCGCTCTGGACCCGTGCGCCGGTGACGAAGTAGGCGTGCAGGTCATGGGCGAAGCTGTTGAGCTTGGTCAGCACGAACTTGTTGCCGCGCACCAGCGCGTTGTAGCCGAGCACGGCCGGAATCGCGACGGCCAGGCCGAGCGCCGTCATGATCAGTGCCTCGCCAATCGGCCCGGCCACTTTGTCGATGGTGGCCTGGCCAGCCGAGCCGATGCTCATCAAGGCATGGTAGATGCCCCACACTGTCCCGAACAACCCGATGAAGGGCGCGGTCGAGCCCACGGAGGCGAGAATCGCCAAGCCCGTCTGCAGTCGCGCCGTGAACTCGTCGATGGTGTTGCGCAGGGCGCGGGTGATCCAGTCGCTGACGTCGAGCGCGTCGTGCAGATGAGCCTTGGTGTTGCGATGGTGCGCTGCGGCTTCTCGGCCCTCCAGGGCGAGGGCCCGGAAGGGATTGGTGTCGTCCTTTCCAAGCTTGTTGAGCGCGGTGGCAAAGTCTTCGCTATGCCAGAAATCCTGCGAGTGCTTGGCGAGGCGCTTGTACCGGATGATGTCGACTGCCTTGATGAGGATCACGATCCACGATGCCAGCGACATGCCGATCAGAAGCACGGCCACGGACCGGGTGACGAAGTCGCCCTGATTCCAGACGTTCATCAGGCCAAAGTGGGAATCCATACGACGCTACTCCAGAGAATTAATTGAGAACCCAGTTGATCGGGACGCTGAAATCCATTTCTTCGACGACCCCGTTGCGCTTGCCGGGCACGTAGCGCCAGCGCATGACGGCGGCGATCGCCGCCTCATCGAGGCGCTCGTAGCCGCTGGACGTTCGAATGACGGCTCGCTTGGGCAGTCCGTCGACGCCGATGGTCACGCGCACGACCGATTTCCCCTGTTCGCCGAGACGCCTGCTCATGGTCGGATAGGCCGGCTTGGGATTCTGCAGGTAGTCGGCGTCGCTGGACGGCAACTGGATGGAAGGTGGCGCCGGTGCTGCGGGCGGTGGCGCCGGCGGGGCGGGCGGCGCGGGCAGCGCTATGGGCGCTGGCGGCGGCGGAGGTTCGATGGTCCCGACTGGCGCGCTCGGCGCGGGCGCCGGCTTGGGCTCGCGGACGGCCTGCGGCCGCGGGGGAGGCGGGGCCTTTTTGACCTGAGGCTTCTGGGGCGGCGGTGGTGGGGGAGGTGGCGGAGGTTCCTTCGGCTTCGGCGGTTCAATGAACTCGCTCAGGATCTGGACGGGGATGACCACTTCCGCCGCGCGTCGAAGAAGGCCGCTCTCCAGCACCCACAATGCCGCCACGTGGAAGAGCACCACACCGCTTGCGATGAGCGCATTGCGCGACAGGCCAAGAACGGACGGGGACGAAGAGAAGCGCTCAGACACGATCAAACATTCGAATGCCCGGCACCGATCACGGGTGCCGGTCAGGGGAACCGCTGGCTGCTACTTGCGGAAGATCCACCAAGCCGAGCCGGTCACGACGATCACGCTGATGCCGAGTGCCGAGAAGAGTTCCATGCCCTGCTTTCCGTGATGGCGCTGGCGAGCTGGATCGGTCTCGGCTCCGTCTCACGGCAAAGTGCCGCGGTCGGATGGGAGGCGCTGCACTGGGCAACCACGTCGCGCGCGCAGCTCTCGCACTGGCCGCACTGCGTGGCGACCCCGAGTTCGAGCTGGACTTCGTCGAATGTCATCCCGGCACGCACGTGACGTGCGATCTCGCGATCTGACACTCGGCGACATACGCATACGATCATGGCGTTGGAACGGCAGGCTGGCTGGCTATGGTTGACGGCTCGATTATAAATAAGAATCCATCGCATTTGCAATAACTATCGTTGCAGCTTTGCATGCCTTCGCGGTTTTGGCCAGCCCACTCCAGTTGGACCAAAAAAAAACGGGGCACGAGGCCCCGCATGAGTGTGACTGCGTGAGTCTTGCTCTTCTGACGTCTACTCGGTCTCGCCCATTTGGGACTGAAGATAGTTCTGAAGGCCGACTTTGTTCACCAGTTCGATCTGCGTCTCGAGGAAGTCGATGTGCTCTTCGGTGTCCTCCAGGATGCCCTGCAACAGGTCACGCGAAACATAGTCGCGAACCGCTTCGCAGTGGGCGATGCCATCCTTGATGGTGGCCTGGGCGCCGACCTCGGAGGCCAGGTCGCACTGGAGGATTTCCGGAACGTCCTCACCGACGCGAAGCTTGGCCAGGTCCTGCAGGTTCGGGAGGCCGTCGAGCATGAAGATCCGGTCCATGAGTCTGTCGGCGTGCTTCATCTCGCCAATGGACTCTTCGTACTCTTTCTTCGCCAGCTTGTCCAAACCCCAGTGCTTCAGCATCCGGTAGTGAAGGAAGTACTGGTTGATGGCCGTGAGCTCGTTCTTGAGCTGGGCTTGCAAATGGATGATGACTTGAGGGTCGCCCTTCATGGTTGTTCCTTGTTCTAGAAAGGGGCGATTGTGGGTGGGCCCCCGGCCCCCAGCAAGAGAACCCATGCTGTCCCAGTCTGCATGCGTTTGATGGTGATAGGCGTTCGTATTCGCCCGGCCGAGTCATAGTGCAGCGCAATACCATATATAGGGTATTGCTATCAGACTATGGATTCCAGTAGGTATAATGATCACTCGCTTGTTTTATCAGTCACTAAGGAACCACTGCATGTCCCTGATCAATACCGAAGTTGTCCCATTCAAGGCCACCGCTTACCACAACGGCAAATTCGTGCCTGTCAGCAACGAGAGCTTTAAGGGCAAGTGGTCGGTCGTTGTCTTCTACCCGGCCGACTTCACTTTCGTTTGCCCCACCGAACTCGGTGACCTGGCTGACAACTACGCCGAATTCCAGAAGCTGGGCGTTGAGATCTACGGCGTGTCGACCGATACGCACTTCACCCATAAGGCATGGCATGACACGTCCGACACCATCGCGAAGGTCCAGTACCCCTTGATCGGCGACCCGAGCCAGCAACTGGCACGTGCCTTCCAGGTCCTGATCGAGGAAGGCGAAGACGCCGGCCTCGCTTATCGCGGCACCTTCGTGATCGATCCCGAAGGCAGGATCAAGACCATCGAAGTGCATGACAACGGCATCGGCCGTGACGCCAAGGAACTGCTGCGCCGCGTGAAGGCTGCCCAGTACGTGGCCGCCCATCCGGGTGAAGTCTGCCCGGCCAAGTGGACCGAGGGCGCCGATACGCTCAAGCCGTCTCTCGACCTGGTCGGCAAGATCTAAGCCGCTCGTTCGCGCCAGGCCCGGGCGCGATTGCTCCCGGGCCTTTCCATTTCTGTTTCGCATCTCCAAGGAACGGGTTCACCATGCTCGACGCCAGCACCAAAGCACAACTGAAAAGCTATCTCGACCGCATCACGCAGCCGATCGAAATCGTCGCTTCGCTCGATGACGGCAAGGCGTCGAAAGACCTGCAATCGTTGCTGAAGGACGTGGCGGAGTCGTCGTCGCTGGTAAAGATCATCGAAAGCCACGACGACAACCATCGCAAGCCTTCGTTCTCGATCAATCGACCGAGCCAGAACCATGGCCCGCGCTTTGCCGGTCTTCCGATGGGGCACGAGTTCACCTCTCTCGTGCTGGCGCTGCTGCAGGTTGGCGGGTACCCGCCGAAGGTGGAAGAGGGCCTGCTCCAGCAGATCCGCTCGCTGGAAGGTGACTTCGAGTTCGAGATCTACATCTCCCTTACCTGCCACAACTGCCCGGACGTCGTCCAGGCCCTTAACCTGATGGCAGTGCAGAACCCGCGCATCAAGGCCACGATGATCGATGGCGCGCTGTTCCAGGATGAGGTGAAGGAGCGACAGATCATGGCCGTGCCTACCGTGTTCCTCAACGGCACAGAGTTTGGTCAGGGTCGCATGAGCCTCGAAGAGATCCTCGCAAAAATCGACACCAGCGGCGTGGAGCGTGAGGCGCATAAGATCGCAGCAAAGGACCCGTTCGACGTGCTCATCGTCGGCGGTGGCCCGGCCGGCGCCGCTGCCGCAGTGTATGCGGCGCGCAAGGGCATCCGCACGGGCGTGGCTTCTGAGCGCTTTGGCGGTCAGGTGCTCGACACCATGGGCATCGAGAACTTCATCTCGGTCAAGGAGACCGAGGGGCCTCGTTTCGCGTTGGCGCTCGAGGAGCACGTGCGCCACTACGACGTCGACATCATGAACCTGCAGCGCGCTGCGGCGCTGGTGCCGGGCGACGACTTGATTGAGATCAAGCTCGAGAACGGCGCATCGCTGAAGAGTCGCTCGGTCGTGATCTCGACTGGCGCCCGCTGGCGCAACATCAACGTACCGGGCGAGAAGGAATACAAGAACAAGGGCGTTGCCTACTGTCCGCACTGCGACGGCCCGCTCTTCAAGGGCAAACGCGTGGCGGTGATCGGTGGCGGCAACTCGGGCGTCGAGGCTGCGATCGATCTGGCAGGCATCGTCGGTCATGTGACGCTCGTCGAGTACGACACCCAGCTACGCGCGGACGCGGTGTTGCAGCGCAAGCTCAGGAGCCTCGCCAACGTCGACATCATCACCAACGCGCAGACCACCGAGATCACCGGCGACCAGCAGAAGGTCAACGGCCTGGTCTACAAGGACCGTGCGACGGGCGAGAGCCGCCGGATTCCGCTGGAGGGTGTATTCATCCAGATCGGCCTGGTGCCCAACACCGACTGGCTGAAGGGCACGGTCGAACTGTCGAAGCACGGCGAGATCGTGGTCGACGCCAAAGGCCAGACCTCGGTGCCCGGGGTGTTCGCAGCGGGTGATGCAACGACGGTGCCCTTCAAGCAGATCATCATCGCCGCCGGCGATGGAGCGAAGGCGGCACTCGGCGCCTTCGACCATCTGATCCGCGTTTCAGCGCCGAGCGAAGCCTCTGCGGCATAAGCGACTCCCTAATAGGTCAATCGCTCCGGACGCAGTTCTTGCAGGATGGTGGTGGCGATCTCCTCGATCGACTTGGTGGTGGTGGAGAGCCAACGGATGCCGGCGCGCCGCATCATGGCCTCCGCCTCACTTACTTCATGGCGGCAATTCTCGATGCTGGCATAGCGCGAGTTCGGGCGGCGCTCGTTGCGGATTTCGCTCAGCCGCTCGGGTTGGATGGTGAGGCCGAAGATCTTCTTGCGATGCGGCATCAGCGCCGGCGGCAGTTGCCGACGCTCGAAATCTTCGGGGATCAGCGGGTAGTTGGCCGCTTTCAGGCCATGCTGCATTGCCAGGTAGAGCGAGGTGGGCGTCTTGCCACTGCGGCTGACGCCCACCAGAATCACGTCGGCGTTGTCCAGGTCGCGATTGCTCTGGCCATCATCGTGCGCAAGGCTGAAATCGATGGCCTGGATCCGGGCGTTGTATTCTTTGCTCTTGCTCACGTCACTGAAGCGGCCGATGCGGTGGTTCGACTTCATCGCAAGCTCGATCTCCAGGGGGCGCACGAAGGTGCCGAACATGTCGAGCAGCATGCCTCTGCAGCCTGTTTCGATCACCTCCAGCACGTCCATATTGGCAAGGGTGGTGAAGACGATGGGCCTTAATCCCTCCACCTCCGCCGTGTGATTGATCCGTCGCACTGCCTGGTGCGCCTTGTCCACCGTGTCGGTAAAAGGCAGCCGAACGTGGCGTGGCTTGATCTCGAACTGTGCCAGGACGGCGTTACCGAAGGTTTCGGCGGTGATGCCCGTACCGTCGGAAACGAAGAAAACTGTACGTGTATGCATGCTTGGCGGCCTTGTCCTGCGGTGCGCCGACCCGCTCGGCGCCTACAATCCGGGCCATTATCGGGAATGCTGACCGCGTTTCCCGCCACTTCATGCCTTCTCACATGCACGCCGCCCCTGCGCCCAGAGCAACCAGAACGATCGCGCCGCGCCGCCTGCATGCCGCACCGGTTTCAACTTCTGGAGCTTTCCCATGTCTCAACTCTTCGAAGCGACCGCCCTGGTCGTACCGTTTGAAAACCTGAGGATGACCGATGTCGAGGCTGTCGGCGGCAAGAACGCCAGCCTCGGCGAGATGATCTCGCAACTGCCGCAGGGGGTGCGCGTGCCCACGGGCTTTGCGACGACCGCCCATGCCTTTCGCGAATTCTTGGCCTTCGACGGCTTGGCCGACCGCATCAGTGCCAAGCTCAAGGACCTGAATACGGAGGACGTCCGCGCCCTGGCCGCGGCCGGCGCCGAGATCCGCGCGATGGTGGAGGCCCAACCTTTCCCGGCGGACCTTGAAAAGGCGATCCGCGAGGCTTTTGCCAAGCTGAGCGCCGGCAATCCCGAAGCTTCTTTCGCCGTGCGTTCGTCCGCGACCGCGGAAGACCTGCCCGATGCCTCCTTTGCCGGCCAGCAGGAGACCTTCCTCAATGTGGTGGGCATCGAGGACGTGCTCCACAAGATGAAAGAGGTGTTCGCCTCCCTCTACAACGACCGCGCCATCAGCTACCGCGTCCACAAGGGCTTCGCCCACGACGTCGTGGCGCTCTCTGCTGGCGTGCAACGCATGGTGCGCAGCGACCTGGGCGCTGCGGGCGTCATGTTTACCATCGACACCGAGTCGGGCTTTGAGGACGTGGTGTTCATCACCTCCAGCTATGGCCTGGGCGAGACGGTGGTGCAAGGAGCGGTGAATCCTGATGAGTTTTACGTGCACAAGCCGATGCTCAAGGCGGGCAATCGCGCGGTGATCCGGCGCAACCTGGGCTCCAAGCTGATCCAGATGGAATTCAGCACCGCTGCCGAGAAAGCCGCCACCGGCAAGCTGGTCAAGACCACCGACGTTCCCGCCGAGCAGCGCAACCGCTATTCCCTGACGGACGCCGAGGTCGAGCAACTGGCCCGGTACGCACTGGTCATCGAGCAGCATTACGGCCGGCCGATGGACATCGAATGGGGCAAGGACGGCACCGACGGCCAGCTCTACATCCTGCAGGCCCGCCCGGAGACGGTGAAGAGCCAGCAGCAGGGCAAGGCCGAGCAACGTTACAAGCTGCTGGGCAAGGGGGCCGTGCTCGCTGAGGGCCGCGCGATCGGCCAGAAGATCGGCACCGGGCCGGTTCGCCTGGTCCACAGCATCAGCGAGATGGACAAGGTACAGGCCGGCGACGTGCTGGTCACCGACATGACCGATCCAAACTGGGAGCCGGTGATGAAACGGGCCTCTGCCATCGTGACCAACCGCGGCGGGCGCACCTGCCACGCGGCGATCATTGCGCGCGAACTGGGCATCCCCGCGGTTGTCGGGTGCGGCGACGCCACCGATTTGCTCAAGGACGGCACCCTGGTCACGGTCAGCTGCGCCGAGGGCGACACTGGCTTCATTTACGACGGCCTCTTGGAGACCGAAGTCACGGAGGTCCAGCGCGGCGAGATGCCCGAGATCGACCTCAAGCTCATGATGAACGTGGGCAACCCGCAACTGGCGTTCGACTTCGCCCAACTGCCGAACCACGGCGTGGGCCTTGCACGGCTCGAGTTCATCATCAACAACAACATCGGCGTGCACCCGAAGGCCATCCTCGACTACCCGAACGTCGACGCCGATCTGAAGAAGGCGGTGGAGTCGGTGGCACGCGGCCATGCCTCGCCGCGGGCCTTCTACGTCGACAAGGTGGCCGAAGGCATCGCCACCATCGGTGCGGCCTTCTGGCCCAAGCCGGTGATCGTGCGCCTGTCGGATTTCAAGTCGAACGAGTACCGCAAGCTGATTGGCGGCAGCCGCTATGAGCCGGAAGAGGAAAACCCGATGCTCGGCTTCCGTGGGGCGGCCCGCTACCTGAGCGAGGGTTTCGGCGAAGCCTTCGCGATGGAATGCGAGGCGCTGAAGCGCGTGCGTGGGGAAATGGGTCTGACCAACGTGCAGATCATGGTGCCCTTCGTCCGCACCTTGGGCCAGGCCAAGCGCGTGACCGAGCTGCTCGCCGACCATGGCCTCAAGCGGGGCGAGAACGAGCTCAAGCTGATCATGATGTGCGAGGTGCCCAGCAACGCGGTGCTGCCGGAGCAGTTTCTGGAGTACTTTGACGGCTTCTCGATCGGCTCGAACGACCTGACGCAGCTCACCCTGGGACTGGACCGCGATTCCGGGCTGGAGCTCCTGGCGGCCGACTTCGACGAACGCGATCCGGCGGTCAAGTCGCTGCTGACCCGCGTGATCAAGGCGTGCAAGTCGCAGGGGAAGTACGTGGGCATCTGCGGGCAGGGCCCCAGCGACCATCCCGACTTCGCGGCCTGGTTGGCGGAGCAGGGCATCGAATCGATCTCGCTCAACCCTGACAGCGTGATCGACACCTGGCAGCAGCTGGCGCAGCGCTAAGACGGGCTTCGGTGGGTCAGGGTTCCCCGCCGAAGTACAACTTTCCTCACAACTTCGAGCTGAAGTTGTGATGTCAGCATGGTGCAACGGGAGTCAAAACAACGTTTGGTGTCACACTCCGCGCCCATGGGAGACCCCCGCAAACGGCCCGAAACAGAAGATGAGAAGCCGGCGCGTTCGGGAATTTGGGTTGAGGGCCACCATGATCCTTGTCAAGACGGTAACCGGCCAACAGGCCTTCAAAGACCGCTCCATCCGGCTCACGCCGCGCCAGCGCTCGGCATTCATCCTCTTCGACGGCAAGCGCTCGGTGAACGAAGTGCTCCAAGCGGGCATGGGTGTCGCACCCGAGGACATCGACCAGATGATCGAGCTGGGTCTGCTCGGGCGGGTCGGTGCCGATGCCGATGCGGCCAATGCGGCATCGGTGGCGATTCCCCTCCTTCCCGCGTCCGAAGTCCTGTCCGCGCCTGCCGTTCCCCCCGCGCCGATCCAGGGCCGGTCGAACCAGGAGCGCTACAAGGAAGCCTATCCCATAGCGATACAGCTCACCGGGGGGCTCGGCCTACGCGGCTTCAGGCTGAACCTTTCGGTCGAAGGCACCACGAGCTACGAGGAACTGCTGGCACTGGCACCCAAGATTCGTGCTGCCGTGGGCGCTGAAAGGGCGGTCGCGCTGGATCGCGCACTTGGCACCTGAGCGGTAAGCGCTCCGCAGGGGCGGGAGGCTGCTACAATAGCCGGCTTTGCCTTGCCACACTGCAACTGACGCTGCAGGTGGCTTTATCCCTTCCACGGAAGATCCACAAGGAGTGCCATGCGTCACTACGAAATCATTCTGCTGATCCACCCGGACCAAAGCGAACAGGTCCCGGCCATGCTGGAGCGCTACAAGGGCATGATCACCTCGGGCGGCGGCAAAGTCCACCGCGTCGAGGACTGGGGCCGCCGCCAGTTGGCCTACCAGATCAACAAGCTCAACAAGGCGCACTACCTGTGCGTGAACATCGAGGCCGAGCAGGCCGTGATGGCCGAACTGGAGCATGCCTTCAAGTTCAACGATGCCGTCCTGCGCCATCTCACCGTCGTCAAGAAGAAGGCCGAGACCGGCCCGTCGTCGATGATGAAGACCGTGGAGCGCGAGGAGGCCCGCAAGGCTCAGCAGGCCGAGTACGCTGCCAACAACAACTGATGGCGTGAGCGCTGCCGCAGTCAATCAGCTGGTGCTGACTGCCTGCGTGGCCGAACTCGGTGCCTTGCGTTTCACGCCTGCCGGCTTGCCCGCGATTGACCTGCGGCTCGAACACGAGTCGACGGTCACCGAAGCGGCCCAGCTCCGGCAGGTCAAGGCGGCCCTCAAGGCTGTTGCGTTCGGCGCGGTCGCCGAGCGGCTCGCGAGGCAGGGGATGGGAAGTCTCTGGCGATTCCAGGGCTTTCTTGCCACACCGCGCAACGGCAAGCATCCAGTGCTGCACATCCAGGATTTTCAGCAAGATTAATTTTCAAGAGGTCCCACAATGGCCACGTTCAAGAAGTTCAATAAGGACAAGCGTCCCAAGCGCAACACCCAGTCGTTGCTGTTCAAGCGCAAGCGCTTCTGCCGCTTCACTGTCGCCGGCGTCGAAGAGATCGACTACAAGGACATCGACACCCTTCGCGATTTCATCAGCGAGAACGGCAAGATCATCCCCGCCCGCCTGACCGGCACGCGTGCGATCTACCAGCGCCAGCTCAACACCGCGATCAAGCGTGCCCGCTTCCTTGCGCTGGTGCCGTACAGCGACCAACACCGCGTCTGAGGGGAAGAAACATCATGCAAGTCATTCTTCTCGACAAGGTCGTCAACCTCGGCGCGCTTGGTGACATCGTCAAGGTCAAGGACGGATACGCCCGCAATTTCCTGATCCCCTCCGGCCGCGCGCGGCGTGCAACTGAAGCCAACAAAGCGGAGTTCGAAGCCAAACGCGTCGAGCTCGAGAAGGCGGCTGCAGCCAAGCTGGCTGAAGCGCAGGCCCAGGGCGAAAAGCTTGGTGGCACCGCCGTCAAGCTAACGCAAAAGGCTGGCGTCGATGGGCGACTGTTCGGCTCGGTCACCAACCACGACATCGCGGACGAGCTCAACAAGCAGGGCTACAAGATCGCGAAGTCGCAGGTGCGCATGCCCAGCGGTCCGATCAAGACCGTGGGTGACAGCACCGTGAGCGTCGCGCTGCACACCGACGTGGTGGTCGACATCACCGTCACGGTCTACGGCGAAAGCGCTTAACGCCTGCGACAAACGAGAAGACAAGGCCGCGGCCGCGACCTTGTCTTCAAAGGCCGCCTTTGGGCGGCCTTTGTTATTTGCGGCCGCGGTTGTCCCGCGTGCTGCACCGATAAGTCACCGCTTATCCACAGCGTTATCAAGTGACGCCGTCCACCATGCGCCTTAGCATGTGTGGTTGCGAGGAAGTTCATGTCTGCCGTCTTTTCCTATGCCGACAACGACCCGTCGGCAGATCGCCAGATCGCCCAGCTGCGCATCCCGCCGCATTCCATCGAGGCCGAGTCGAGCGTGCTCGGTGGCTTGCTGTTGGACAACGGTGCATGGGACCGGATGGGCGACCTGCTGATCGATAGCGATTTCTATCGCCATGAGCACAAGCTGATCTACGCGGCCATCGGAGCCCTCATCAACGCGAGCAAGCCCGCCGACGTCATCACTGTTTTCGAGCAGTTGCAAGGCCTTGGAAAGGCGGAGGAGACGGGCGGCCTGAGCTACCTGAACTCGCTGGCGCAGTACGTTCCCAGCGCCAGCAACATCCGGCGCTACGCCGAGATCGTTCGTGAGCGCTCGATCCTGCGCAAGTTGGTCAGCGCCAGCGACGAGATCGCCACCAACGCCTTCAACACCCAGGGCAAGTCGGTCGACAAAATCCTCGACGAGGCCGAGCAGAAGATCTTCAACATCGGCGAGGAAGGCTCGCGCATGAAGCAGGGCTTCCAGAGCATGGAGTCCCTGGTGGTCGAATTGCTCGACCGTGTGAGCGAGATGGCGGAGAACCCCAACGACATCACGGGCGTCCGCACCGGCTTCTACGAGTTCGACAAGATGACCTCGGGCCTGCAGCCTGGCGACATGATCGTTCTGGCCGCGCGTCCATCCATGGGGAAGACCTCGCTGGCGATCAATATCGCCGAGCACGTGGCACTCAACGAAGGTCTTCCGGTGGCTGTGTTCTCCATGGAAATGGGCGCTGCGCAGCTGGCTGTGCGTATCGTCGGCTCGATCGGTCGCATCGACCAGGGGCACCTGCGCACCGGCAAGCTCACGGACGAGGAGTGGCCGCGGCTGACCGAGGCCATCGAGAAGCTGCGCAACGTCTCGCTGCACATCGACGAGACACCTGGCCTGACGACCAGCGAACTGCGGGCGAATGCACGTCGCCTCGCGCGCCAGTACGGACGGCTCGGCCTGATCGTGGTCGACTACCTGCAGCTGATGAGTGTCTCTGGCAGCATGAACGACGAAAACCGGGCGACCGCGGTCGGCGAGATCTCGCGGGGGCTGAAGATGCTGGCCAAGGAGCTCAAGTGCCCGGTGATCGCGCTGTCGCAGCTCAGCCGGGGCGTGGAAAGCCGCACCGATAAGCGTCCCATGATGAGTGACCTGCGCGAATCCGGCGCCATCGAGCAGGATGCCGACCTGATCATGTTCATCTACCGCGACGACTACTACAACAAAGACAGCAAGGAGCCGGGCGTGGCGGAGGTCATCATCAGCAAGCACCGTAACGGGCCGACGGGCTCCGTGAAGCTGGCGTTCCTCAAGCCGCTCACCAAGTTCGAGAACCTCGCCAGCGGCGGCGACGACTTCTGAGCAACGGTCCAAGCCCGGCTTACTGAAGTTTCGAAGGCTCAGGATTGGCGGGATCCTGCTGCAGCCGCCGCAGCATCTCGGCCAGCGTCTTGCCGGGCTCGTCCTGAAAGCGCTCGGGGAGGACCTCGATGCGATCGATGCGGTCGAGACGGAAAGCTCGGAAGTCCTGGCGAAGCTCGCACCAGGCCGAGAAGGTCCACACCCGGCCCCAGTAGAAGCAGCCCAGCGGCCGCACGATGCGCTGGCTCGGGGAGCCGCTCACGTCGTGGTAGTCCATGCGCAACTTGAGGCGCGATTGCACCGACTCCCGCAGGGTCTGTAGGCGGGCGCGTGTGCCGTCATCCAGCGCCATCGCGGGAGCGAAAAGGGCAAGGCTTTCCGCTGACGTGCGCGCGGTGGGTGGCAACACCGAGAGGATCTTGCCCAGTGCCGTCCGGATGTCCTCGGCCATGGCCGCATCGACCCAACTCTGCGCCATCCGGGCCGAGGCGACCAGCGCTGCGGCTTCATCCTGCGTGAACATGAGGGGTGGGAGGTCGAAGCCCGCGCCCAGCCGATAACCGACACCGGCCTCGCCGTCGATCGGCACGCCCTGGCGCTGTAGGTCGGCCACGTCCCGGTAGATGGTGCGTTCCGACACCTCCAGGCGTCGGGCGAGGAAGGCTGCGGTCGTGAGGCGACGTCCGCGGATCAGTTGGACGATCTGGAACAGGCGGTCTGCGCGGCGCATGCGAGGAGTTGCTGAATTTCAAACAAGCTTTCGGCGAGCTTCTATGGCTTCTTCTCGAAGTCTTCCACGAAACAGCGGCCTCGGCGATACGTCCTCGTCGGCGCCGGCCGCTGCAGGCGCGCATCTCAATCCGTGATCACGCCGATGTGGATGGCAACCTGGTCCGGGCCGCTGTACGCCTCGAAATCGCTGCGATAGCTGCGCCGCACCGCGGGATGCTGTTCGAAATACCGCCAGATCGATTTCCAAAGCGCCTGCACCATCTGCGGCATCTGGCCCTGGCCGGAGAAGACGAGGTAGTCGCCGGCTTGGATTTCCACTGTCGAATGGCCGCCCGAGACGGCCACGCCGGTCGTCAGGTTGAAGGCGCCCTGCGCGTCGGATTCATAAGCGGAATAGACGCCGTACAGCCGCATGTCATCGATGCGGTTCGGCGTGATGGCGTAGACGCGCTCGTCGAAGAAGCGTGTCCAGAGCTCGCTCATGCGCTCCGAATGCGTGTCGCGCTCGGCCTGGTTGGTCGTGCGGATGGTCAGTCCAGCGATGGCGAAGCCGTCGTGGCGTTGCAATTGTGGTTGCATGGTTCTCTCTCCAGGTATGCCATGAGTCCCTCGAACTCGTGCCGCCATGCTGCACCCGGGCTCCTGACAACGTACTGTCAGCAGCCTTGGCGCGTTCGGAGAACCCGGCCTCGCGGGCCACGGGAGAGGCTAAAGCACGTCGCTTGCAAAGTCCGCAAGGCGCGAGCGCTCGCCGCGTGCGAGCGTGATGTGGCCGCTGTGCGGCCAGCCCTTGAATTTGTCCACAGCGAAGGTCAGACCCGAAGAGCCCTCTGTCAGATAGGGGGTGTCGATCTGTGCCAGGTTGCCCATGCAGATGATCTTGGTGCCTGGGCCCGCACGCGTCACCAGCGTCTTCATCTGCTTCGGGGTGAGGTTCTGCGCCTCGTCGATGATCACGTACTTGTTGAGGAAGGTGCGGCCGCGCATGAAGTTCATGCTCTTGATCTTGATGCGGCTGCGGATCAGCTCGTTGGTGGCAGCGCGTCCCCATTCTCCGGCGCCGCCGCCGTCGCCCTTGGCCAAGAACTCGAGGTTGTCGTCGAGCGCGCCCATCCAGGGGCCCATCTTTTCCTCTTCCGTGCCGGGCAGGAAGCCGATGTCTTCCCCCACGCTCACCGTGGCGCGGGTCATGATGATCTCCGTGTAGCGCCGGTCGTCCAGGACCTGCGTGAGGCCGGAGGCCAGCGCCATCAAGGTCTTGCCGGTGCCGGCAGTGCCGGTCAGCGTGACGAAGTCGACGTCGGGGTCCATCAGAAGGTTCATCGCGAAGTTCTGTTCGCGGTTGCGCGTGTTGACGCCCCAGACGGCGTTCTTGATCGAGCCGTAGTCCTTGAGCGTCTTGAGCACGGCTGTCTTGTCGCGGATCTCGGTCACCCGCGCGTACATGCTCGGCTCGCCGGGCGCTTCGAAGTAAACGAACTGGTTGATGAAGAGGTTGGGGACCAGCGGACCGCTGACCCGATAGAAGGTGCTGCTGCCGCTCTGCCAGCTCTCGATGGGCTTGCTCTGGCGGGTCCAGAAGTCGGGCGGCAGGGCCAGCGACCCGGAGTAGAGCAGGTCGCCGTCTTCCAGGGTTTTGTCGTTCTGGTAGTCGTCCGCAGCGAGGCCGAGGGCGCGCGCCTTGACGCGCATGTTGATGTCCTTCGACACCAATACGACGTCTTGTTTCGGGCGCCCCGGTGCGTCCTTGGCATGCAGGTCGCGCAGCGCCTGGACCACGCCGAGAATCTGGTTGTCTGCCTTGCCCTGCGGCAGGCTGGTCGGCAAGGTGTAGTCCAGTGGATCGGTCTGGAAGAACAGCTTGCCTCCGGACTCGCGGTGACCGGTGGAATCGAGCTTCAGACCCTTGGCGATGTCGGCGCCGTGCGTGGCGGCGAGCGCATCCAGTGTGCGGCTGGTCTGCCGGCCGTTGCGCGCGACTTCCGTCGTGCCCTTCTTGTGGCCGTCGAGTTCTTCCAGCACGATCATTGGCAAGAAGATGTCGTGCTCCTCGAAGCGGAACAGGCACATGGGGTCATGAAGCAGCACGTTGGTGTCGAGCACGAACAGCTTTGCGGGGCCAGTTGATTTGCTGCGCTTGGTTCTGGGCTGACTGGCCACCGGCGCGGGCGTCGGCGGGCCTTCGCCAACGCTGCGCGCGGCCGGGGTCGGTGCGGCCGGCGCTTTCAGGTTCGGCAGGGGAGGCGCCTCGACGGTCGCGCCGCCCTCTGCAGCATGGCGGTCGAACAGTTCGAGTGGTTGCGGCCCGCTGGACCGGGTCTCTTCAGCGCGCCGGTCAGAGGAGCGACGGCCGCCCTTCCCATGCTGGGAACGGGCAGGCGCGTCGAGCGCGTCCGGCGACAGGAGTGCGGCGCGTTTCGTGGGGGCGGGGGGCAGAGGCATGGGACAGTTCGCTCGCAGAAAAGAGAGGGCCAGAAAGCGAAAAAGCCGCCTGATGAACCAAGCGGCTTTGTTCGGAGGATGCGGTCGCGGAGCTCAACGGCATGAAACTATTATGCACATCGGAAGTGACAGGTTCTGCGATCGTGGTGCACCGCCAACGCCTCCTGGCAGAAGGTCACGAATGTTGCAGTTCAGGCGGGCTTCTTGAGTGCCTTGACAGCCTTGAGCACGTCGTCGACATGGCCCGGCACCTTCAGGCCGCGCCACTCGGCCTGCAGCACGCCATCGGCGCCGATCAGGAAGGTGCTGCGCTCGATGCCCTTGACCTTCTTGCCGTACATGATCTTGTTTTTGACCACGCCGAACATATGGCACATCTTTTCTTCGGTGTCGGCAATCAGTTCGAAGGGCAGTTCGAGCTTGGCCTTGAACTCCTCGTGCGACTTCATGTTGTCGCGCGAAACGCCGAATACCGTGGCGCCGGCTTTCACGAAGTCCTTGTAGTGGTCACGGAATTGCATGGCTTCCGTCGTGCAACCGGGGGTATTGTCCTTGGGGTAGAAATACAGCACCAGCACCTGACCGAGATGCGAGGTGTTCGACACCTTGATCCCGCCGGTGGCGTTGGCGTCGAATTCAGGGATGGGTTTGTTGACAACGATCGCCATGAAACTTGTTTTCTCCGTTTGATTCCACCGACCGGGCAGCCCTGACGCCGAGGCTCTTGGCCTGGCGTACGGCATTAGGCATGATGGAGATTGGGCGTAGCTGGACGGGCCGCCGGTTTGCAACCCGGTATTTTAGCTCGAAACCCCCTTATTGCCCATCGCCGGGGCTCTCGATCAACAGGGCGGCGACCACGTGCCGCCCCTCTCCTGCCAAGATGTTGTAGGTGCGGCAGGCGGCCGCCGTGTCCATGGTTTCAACGCCGGTGCGGCGTGCCATCAGTGGCTGGAGCCAGGCAGGTTGGGGAAAGCGAATGCGCGCCCCACTACCGAAGATGACGAGTTCGGCGCCCAGTTCCGCCAGCCGCGCGAAATGGGTGTCTCCCAGATGTTCGAAGCGGGCGCAGTCCCAGGCGAAGCGCTCGCCGCGCGAGCCCACCACGACACTGTTCTCGATCTTTTCGTTATTGACAGCGACCCATCCGGGACCGTGCGCAGTCAGGGTCTGGACGTCGGATTTGTCGGGCTGGAGCTTCATTAAGGAGACGGGGGAACTGTGGTCAAATTATAGGTTTTCCCCCGTGCACCCCGCCCCTGGAGGGACTTTGAAACCGCTCAAGAAATCGGCCAAGCTGGCTAACGTGCTCTACGACATCCGAGGCCCGATCATGGATGCCGCGAAGCAGATGGAGGAAGAGGGCCAGAAGATCATCAAGCTGAACATCGGCAATCTGGCGCCGTTCGGCTTCGATGCACCCGAGGAAGTCCAGCAGGACATGATCCGTAACCTGCCGGCCTCGTCCGGCTACTCGGACAGCAAGGGCATCTTCGCGGCCCGCAAGGCGGTGATGCACGAGACCCAGAAGCAGGGCATCGCGGGCGTCGGACTGGACGACATCTATCTCGGCAACGGTGCCAGCGAACTGATCGCGATGGCCACCAATGCGTTGCTCAACGACGGTGACGAACTGTTGCTGCCGGCGCCCGACTACCCGCTCTGGACGGCGGTGACCAGCCTGTCGGGCGGCAAGCCCGTGCACTACCTCTGCGACGAGGAGAACGGCTGGATGCCGAGCCTCGACGATATCCGCGCCAAGATCACCCCTCGCACCAGGGGCATCGTCGTCATCAATCCCAACAACCCGACCGGTGCGCTGTACTCGGATGAACTGCTCAAGGGGCTCGTTGGCATCGCGCGCGAGCACGGCCTGGTGATCCTCGCCGACGAGGTGTACGACAAGGTGCTGTTCGACGGCGTCAGGCACACTGCCATCGCCAGCCTGTCGAAGGACGTGTTGACGCTGACCTTCAACTCGCTATCGAAGAGCTACCGTTCCTGTGGCTACCGCGCCGGCTGGATGGTGGTCTCGGGCGACAAGAAGATGGCCCAGGACTACATCGAGGGCCTGAACATGCTCTCGAATATGCGCCTGTGTCCCAACGTGCCGGGCCAGTGGGCGATCCAGACCGCGCTCGGCGGCTACCAGAGCATCAACGAACTGGTCGGCCCGGGCGGCCGGCTGCGCCACCAGCGCGACTTGGCCTACGAGCTGATCACCGCCATTCCCGGCGTCAGCTGCGTCAAGCCCAGCGCGGCCCTGTACATGTTCCCGAAGCTCGACCCCAAGATCTACCCGATCGAGGACGACCGCCAGTTCTTCCTCGAACTGCTGAAAGAAACCCGGGTGATGCTGGTGCAGGGCACAGGCTTCAACTGGCCCACGCCGGACCATTTCCGCATCGTGTTCCTCCCCCATGAAGAGGATCTGCGCGAAGCGATCAAACGCATCGCCGATTTCCTCGAGCGCCATCGAAGCCGCCACGCTTGACGAGCTGTCAGCGCGCGGCCCTGTTCCCCTGTTCCATTTCGGACGAATCGAATGAAACCCATCCAAGTTGGCCTGCTCGGCATCGGCACGGTCGGAAGCGGCACCTTCAAGGTGCTCCAGCGCAATCAGGAAGAGATCAAGAGCCGGGCCGGCCGCGGCATCGAGATCACGATGGTCGCGGACCTCGACGTCACCCGCGCCAAGGCTGCGGTGGGCGAAAGCGTCAAGGTGGTCAGCGATGCACGCGCCGTCATCGCCAATCCCGACATCGACATCGTGGTCGAGCTCATCGGCGGCTACGGCATCGCGCGTGAGCTGGTGCTGGAGGCGATTGCCGCCGGCAAGCACGTGGTCACCGCCAACAAGGCGCTGCTGGCGGTGCACGGCACCGAGATCTTCGCGGCGGCCCATGCCAAGGGCGTGATGGTGGCCTTCGAGGCCGCCGTGGCCGGCGGCATCCCCATCATCAAGGCGCTGCGAGAAGGCCTGACCGCCAACAGCATCCAGTGGATCGCCGGCATCATCAACGGCACCACCAACTTCATCCTGTCCGAGATGCGCGACAAGGGGCTGGACTTCGCCACCGTGCTGAAGGAAGCCCAGCGCCTGGGCTATGCCGAGGCGGACCCGACCTTCGACATCGAAGGCGTGGATGCGGCCCACAAGGTCACGCTGATGAGCGCCATCGCCTTCGGCATTCCGGTGCAGTTCGACAAGGCGCACGTCGAGGGCATCACCAAGCTCGCGGCGCAGGACATCAAGTACGCCGAGCAGCTCGGCTATCGCATCAAGCTGCTGGGCGTGACCAAGCGCAAGGCGCAGGGCATCGAGCTGCGCGTGCATCCGAGCCTGGTGCCCTCCAAGCGCTTGCTGGCCAACGTCGAGGGCGCGATGAACGCGGTCGTGGTCAACGGCGACGCCGTCGGCACCACGCTCTACTACGGCAAGGGTGCCGGCAGCGAGCCGACCGCCAGCGCGGTGATCGCCGACCTGGTGGACGTCACCCGTCTGCACACTGCCGACGCGGCGCACCGCGTGCCGCACCTGGCCTTCCATCCGGATTCGATGAGTGACCTGCAGGTCCTCCCGATGACCGAGGTCGTGACCAGCTACTACCTGCGCCTGCGTGTGGCCGACGAGGCCGGCGTGCTGGCCAAGGTCACGGGACTGCTCGCCAACGCCGGCATCAGCATCGATGCCGTGCTGCAGCGCGAGGCCGACGAGGTGGGCGGCGAGGGCTCCACGCAGACCGATCTCATCATCCTCACGCACGACACGCGCGAGGGCACGCTGAACGACGCGCTGGCCCAGCTGCAGGCGCTGCCCACCGTGCTCGCACCGATCGTGCGTATCCGCAAGGAAGAGTTGTCCTGATGCGCTACCTCTCCACGCGCGGCCACCCGGAGCGCCGCCGCTTCTGCGAGATCCTGCTCGAGGGCCTGGCGCCCGACGGCGGCCTGTACTTGCCCGAGCACTATCCGCAGGTGGACGCGGCCACGCTCGCGACATGGCGCGATCTCAGCTACCCCGAACTGGCCTTCGAACTGCTGTCGCTCTACATCGACGACATTCCCGCAGCCGACCTGAAGGCGATCTGCGCGAAGACCTACACCGCCGAGATCTTCGGCACGGCCGAGATCGTGCCCCTGCGCGAACTGGAGGACGGCGTGTACCTCGAGGCCCTGTCCAACGGCCCCACGCTGGCCTTCAAGGACATGGCGATGCAGCTGCTGGGCAACCTGTTCGAATACGAACTCGGGCGCCGCGGCGAGGAGCTCAACATTCTGGGCGCGACCAGCGGCGACACCGGCAGCGCGGCCGAGTACGCGATGCGCGGCAAGAAGGGCGTGCGTGTCTTCATGACCTCGCCCGACGGCCGCATGAGCCCCTTCCAGCAGGCGCAGATGTTCAGCCTGCAGGACCCGAACATCCACAACCTCGCGTTGAGGGGCGTGTTCGACGATTGCCAGGACATCGTCAAAGCCGTGTCGAACGACCTCGACTTCAAGCGCAGGTACAGGATCGGCACCGTCAACTCGATCAACTGGGCACGCCTCGTGGCGCAGGTGGTCTACTACTTCGCCGGTTACTTCCAGGCGACCGCGGACGACACGAAGCAGGTCAGCTTCACCGTGCCCTCGGGCAACTTCGGCAACGTCTGCGCCGGCCACGTGGCGCGCATGATGGGCTTGCCCATCCGCACGCTGGTGGTGGCCACCAACGAGAACGACGTGCTCGACGAGTTTTTCCGCACCGGCGTCTACCGTGTGCGCTCGGCCGCCGACACGCACGAGACATCGAGCCCCTCGATGGACATCTCCAAGGCCAGCAACTTCGAGCGTTTCGTGTTCGACCTGGTGGGGCGCGACGCCTCGAAGACGCGCGCGCTGTTCGAGGGCGAGCTCGGCAAGGCCGGCCGTATCGACCTCAGCGCCGATCCCGTGTTCGCCCAGGCCGCCGGCCGCTTCGGCTTCGCGAGCAGCCGCAGCACCCACGCCGATCGCCTCGCGACCATCCGCGACACCGACAAGCGCTTCGCCATGCTGATCGACACCCACACCGCCGACGGACTCAAGGCGGCACGCGAGCACCTCGCGCCCGGCGTGCCGATGATCGTGCTGGAGACGGCGCTGCCCATCAAGTTCGCCGAGACCATCGTCGAGGCGCTGGGCCATGGGCCCGACCGGCCGGCGCGCTTCGAAGGGATCGAGGCGCTTCCGCGGCGCGTCGTGCAGCTGCCGGCGACTGCCGAGGCGGTCAAGGCCTACATCGCTCAGCACTGTGCCTGATCGGGCGGGCTACGCATGAAGGCCATCGGCTTCGCCGGCTTCTCGGGAGCCGGCAAGACCACCCTGGTCGAGCGGCTGATCCCGGTGCTCCGGTTGCACGGGCAGCGCGTGTCGGTGGTCAAGCATGCCCACCACAAGTTCGACATCGACCATCCCGGCAAGGACACCTACCGCCACCGCGAGGCCGGCGCCTTCGAGGTGGTGGTCGCCTCGGACAAGCGCCTCGCCCTGATCCGGGAGTTCGAGCGACCGACGCAACTGGGCGTGCATGACTTGATCGCCGAATTGAACCCTGGCGTCGACTGGGTGCTGGTCGAGGGCTTCAAGCACAGCGACCTGCGCAAGATCGAGGTCTGGCGCGAAGCGGAGGAGGGCCGGACCGCCCGGCCGGCGCGTTACACGGAGGATGCGTTCATCGTCGCGATCGCGACCGACATGCCCGAGCGTCTTCCGGCACCGACCGGGCTCCCCATCTTCGACCTGAACGATGCCGATGCCATCGGGGCCTGGCTGCTGCAGAACGCATCCCGTTTCGAGTACAAGGTGGATCGCCATGGCTGAAATCTCCAAACGCCCCCCGCTGATGCCTCTGGACGAGGCGCTCGCCAAGCTGCTGGCCGCGGCCACGCCGCCGCTGGGCACCGAATCCGTTTCCACTTTCGAGGCCGACGGCCGTGTGCTGGCACAGGACGTGGTGTCGGGTCTCACCGTGCCGCCGCGCGACAACAGCTCGATGGACGGCTACGCGGTGCGCAGCGCCGATTGCGTCCGGGCCGGCGCAATGCTGAAGGTCGCGCAGCGCATCCCGGCCGGCACGGTGGGAACGGCACTGGCCGCCGGCACCGCCGCTCGCATCTTCACCGGCGCCCAGATCCCCGAAGGTGCAGATGCGGTGGTGATGCAGGAAGACACACGCGCGGTACCGGAGGAGGGCGGCCTCGGCGGCGTCCACATCGACATCGTGCCGGCGCCGGGACAGTGGATACGCCGCGCCGGCGAAGACGTGGCGGCCGGCGATGTGGTGCTCGCGCGTGGCGAGCGCCTGACGCCTGCAGGTCTCGGCCTGGCGGCCAGCGTCGGCCTCGACCGGCTCCTGGTGGCGAAGCGCCCGCGCGTGACCCTTCTGTCCACCGGAGACGAGCTGGTCATGCCCGGCGAGGTGGCGCCCGAGGCCATGAAGCCCGGCTCGATCTACAACTCCAATCGCTTCTTCATGCGGGCCCTGCTGCATCGCCTGGGCTGCGAGGTGCAAGACCTGGGCATCGTGCCCGACCGGCGCGATGCCACCATCGAGGCCCTGCGCGGCGCCTCCGAGCGCAGCGACCTGATCATCACCACGGGCGGTGTCTCGGTCGGCGAGGAAGATCACATCAAGGCCGCGGTGCAGGCCCTCGGCCATCTGGACCTGTGGTCGCTGTCGATGAAGCCCGGCAAACCTTTCGCCTACGGGCGCATCGGCAGCGCGCACCTCACGGGCCTGCCCGGCAACCCCGTGTCCAGCTTCCTGACCTTCCTGCTGCTGGTGCGGCCTTTCCTGCTGACCCTGCAAGGCGCCCGCCGTGTGGCGCCGGAGCCGGTCGCGATGCGGGCCGACTTCGACTGGCCGCGCGCCGACCGCCGGCGCGAATTCCTGCGCGCGCGGCGCAATGCGGCCGGCGGGCTGGACCTGTTCGCCAACCAGAGTTCCGGCGTGCTGACCTCCATGGTCTGGGGCGACGGCGTGATCGACACGCCGGCCGGCCAACCCTTCAAGGCCGGCGACACCGTGCAGTTCATCCCCTTCGCATCGCTACTGGGTTGAGCATGAAGATCACCGTGCGCTATTTCGCCTCGGTGCGCGAGGCCTTGGGCATCGGCAGCGAGACGGTCGAGACCCGCGCCGCGGACCTCGGTGCCCTGCGCGACGAACTGATCGCCCGCGGCGAGCCGCACGCCGGCGCGCTGGCGCGCGGCAAGGCCGTGCGCATGGCGTTGGACCAGGTCATGAGTGCGGAGAGCGCGCCGCTGCGTGAAGGCCAGGAAGTGGCCTTCTTCCCCCCGGTCACCGGCGGCTGAGCCCGGTCTGCTCCGCTTGGAGGCGTTCGCGCAAGGTCTGGCTCGCGCGGGTCATCGGTGCCCGCAGCTCGTCCTGCAGCCACCCACGCTGAGCCATTGCCGCCTTCAGGGGGCCGGGGTTCGGCTCGGCAAACAGGAGCTCGATCAGCGCCAGCAGCGGCTGCCACCGGGCACGCGCCTCGTCGAGCCTTCCGGTGCGCAGCGATCGGATGACATGCACGAAGTCTTCCGTCTGCAGATGCGCACTGGCCGCAATCGCGCCGGCGCCGCCCTCCGCGACTGTCGAGAACAACTGCGGATCCTCGCCGGCCAGTATCTGCAGGCGGCCATCGGTGATCAGGGCGCGCGTCTTGGCCATGTCGCCGCCGCAGTCCTTGATGCCCCGGATGCGCGGGTCCGCGGCCAGCGCGAGCAGCGTCTCCCGTGCGATCGTTGCGCCGGTGCGATAGGGGATGTCGTAGATCAGGACAGGACCGGCACTGGCTTGCGCGATCGCTTCGAACCACGCGCGAAGCCCGTCCTGCGAAGGCCGGATGTAGCTGGGTGCCGGCACCAGCAGCCCGGCCAGGTCTTCGTCGTTCAACCGGCGCGTCCAGGCGACGGTCTTGCCGAGGTGGTAGCCGCACAGACCCATGATGCGCGGCAGCGCGGGCGCAGGGCGGGCGACCGTGGCCAGCACGGCCAGTTGCTCGTCGGCATCCAGGGCCGCAGCCTCGCCGGTCGAGCCGCAGACCACGAAGCCGGCGATGCCGGTGACTGCGAGGCGCTCGGCGAGCGCAGCGAGCGCGGCATGGTCGACGGCGCCGTCGCGAAAGGGGGTGACGAGCGGGATCCAGAGGCCCGAGAAGTCAGGGGTGACTGGTGTAGGAGCGGAAGGCACGCGGAATTTCCTTTCAGGACTCGACCGATGGATGAACCACCGCCGGGCGCGCGCACACGGAAAGAAGAGGCCGGATTCGAACCCTGCAGTCCCGTCGCTCATCCGACGACGGAACCGAAGCTCCGGTCAGACGAGCTCGGGTTTTTTGGCTTTGGCTTCCAGGCACACGGGCGCGTTCGCGTCGAAGGACGGGGCGGTGCACGGCGCGGAGGAAGACATGGGCCGAAGTCTATCGCGGTGCCACAATCCCGCCATGCCCAGCACCCGCGTTTCGATCCAGACAGCCGATTTCGACCTCGCCCAGGAGGTCGCCGCGTTGCGCGCGGAAGACAAGCGCGTGGGTGCCGTCTGCAGCTTCATCGGCACCGTGCGCGACCGCAATGACGGGAGCGCGGTTGCATCGATGGAGCTGGAGCACTACCCCGGCATGACCGAGAAGTCCATCGGGGCCATGATCGACGAGGCCCACCGGCGCTTCGACATCCTCGGCGTGCGCGTCGTCCACCGCGTCGGGCTGCTGCAGCCCCTGGACCAGATCATGATGGTGGCCGTCAGCTCGGCGCACCGGGGCCAGAGCTTCCAGGCCTGCGAGTTTCTGATGGACTACCTCAAGACCCAGGCGCCGTTCTGGAAGAAGGAACAGACGCCCGAGGGCGCGCGGTGGGTCGATGCGCGCGTGGACGACGATGCGGCGCTCGCGCGTTGGGGCATCGAGGCCCGCAACGCCTGAGGCCGCTGCTGCGGCGCCGGAGGGCCAATGCCGCCGCCGCCGGGCCGCTTCAAGGCGGCCGCGCCTCCCCCCGGGGGGGTGGAGTGACACGCAGCGAAGCGAAGTGAAACGCCGGGGGCAAACATCACTGCGGCGTGAAGCCGCTGCTCTTGATGATCCGCTCCCAGGTCTGCGTGTAGCTGCGCACGCGCCCGGCAAACTGGCCTTGCGGCTCGTAGGCCACCGTCAGGCCCAGCGTGGTGAGCTTCTGCTTGACGTCCGGCATGGCCAGCACCTTCGCCAGGGCCGCGCCGAAGCGATCGATCACCGGCTGCGGCGTGCCCACCGGTGCGAACACGCCGTAATAAGGCAGGTCCTCCAGGTTGGCGAAGCCGAGTTCGGTGAAGGTCGGCACCTGCGGCAGCAGCGCCTGGCGCTTGGTCCCGATCGTCGCCACGATGCGCACCTTGCCGGCGCGGTGGTTCTCGATGAAGTCCGGCACCGAGGCGATGCCGGCGCTGATCTGGTTGCCCAGCATGTCGGCCGTCATTGGCGCACTGCCGCGGTAGGGCGCGGCCTGCACGTCGATCTTGTACTTGGTGCCGATCATCTTCACCAGGAACTCCGGAATGGACGCCGGCGCAGGCACGCCGATGGTGTCCTTGCCGCCGCGCTGGGTGCGCACCCATTTCACATACTCGTCCATGCTCCTGGCCGGCGTGCCGCCCGAGACTGCGAGGACGTTGGCGAAGGTAGCGAAGCCCGCCACCGGCACGAAGTCGGTGGCCGGGTTGAAGCCGGGGTTCTTCACAACCTGGGGCAGGATCGAGATCGAATGGTCGTGCGTCAGGAACAGCGTATGACCGTCCGGCGCGGCCGCCTTCAGTGCCTGGGCCGCGATCTGGCCGCCCGCGCCGGCACGGTTCTCGACCACGACCGGCGCGCCCAGTTCGTCCTTGAGCTTCTCGCCCAGCGTGCGCGCGATGGCATCGGTGCCCGCGCCGGCGGGAAATCCGACCAGCAGCCTGATCGGCGTGGCGGATGGCTGCGCCTGTGCAAGGCCCGCAAAGACAGCCATCGCGGCCGCCAGCCCGAGCGTGAAGACACGGCGCGACCCGCGCGGCATCCTGGAAGAGAACATGTACGACTCCAATCGTTGAAGAAAAGAACAGGGCAAGGGCGAGCAACCGCCGTGCCCGTGTGCCCGGCAGTGGCGTATTCTGAACGAGGCGGCAGCGCTTTCAGCGCGGGCGCAGGCGATGCGCCGTCGCGATGAAGGCCGCAAGCGCCGGGTTGTTGTTGGAGGGACGGAAGGCCAGGCCCAGTTGGTACTTGACCGGCCCATGGCGCCGCCGCACCTGCAGGAAATGCACGTGCGCAGTCCGCACGGACTGCATGGCCTGGGGGATCAGCGCGACCCCGAGGCCGGCGCCCACCAGCGCCAGGATGGTCTGCATCTGCGCCGCCACCTGCACGAAATTGGGAATGAAGCCGCAGTCCTGGCAGGCCGCCATCACCACGCTTTCGAAGCCGGGGCCCTCCTTGAACGGAAAGCCGACGAAGCTCTCCGACGCAAGGTCGCGCAGCTGCACGCGCTGCTGCTGCGCGAGCGGGTGGGTATCGGGGACCGCCAGCATCAGCTCCTGCTCGCAGTGGGGTTGGACCCGGAAGTCGCCCGCGTCGTGCAGCGGCGGCACGACGATGCCCACGTCGGTCGCGCCATTGAGCAGGGCTGCCATCTGCTGAGAAGTGGTGTCGCCGGTCAGCACCAGCTTGACGTCCGGGTAGTCCTCCCGAAAGGCGCGCAGCAGTTGCGGCACCACGCCCAGCGCGGCGCTGGGCACGAAGGACAGGCGCAGCGTGCCGAGCTTGCCGGCGGCGGCGCGCTGCGCGATCTCGACCGACAGCTGGGCATGCGCCAGCGTGCGGCGCGCTTCGCGCAGGAAGGCTTCGCCGGCCACGGTGAGCCGCACGTGATGCCGGGTGCGGTCCAGCAGCGTGGCGCCGACCTCGGCTTCGAGCCGCTGTACCGCCACGGACAGCGGTGGCTGGGAGACATGCAGGCGCTCGGCGGCGCGGCGGAAGCTGCGCTCTTCCGCGACGGCGACGAACTGGCGAAGCTGACGCAGGTCCATCGGTTCATTCTAGAGAGAGGGTGCGTTGGTGATCGTGCTCGCCTATCACCAGCCCATGAAAACGGTATTGGACGAAGCACGCGCGCTGGCGCAGCATGCGCCCCAGGTGCTTCCCACTCCCCACGAAAGGCCACCGATGCAGCCCTCGCTCCTCGAAGAGCTCACGCCCGTTCCCAATCCCTATCCCATCAAGTCAGAGATCGAGTATCCCGAGGTCTGGCGCCTGTGCGAGCAGGCGCGCGAGCTGGCCTGGAACCCGGCCGTGATCGACTTCTCCGACCTGCGCGAGGCCGAGTTGCCGGCCGAGGTGCGCGAGGCCGGCGCCGAGTGGTGGAGCCTGCGTGCCTGGATGGAGCACGGCGCCATTCCCTACGGCACCGAGCGCCTGCGCGATGCGGTCTTCGCGCACCAGCCCTTCGAGATCAAGCAGCACATCGTCAATTTCATCGCCGAGGAGCTGCGCCACCATGAAGCCTCTTTCCTGGTGGCGCGCGGGCTGGCCGGCTACCAGGACGAGCCGCGCGCCGATTACTTCAAGGCCGTGATCCCGCGCTTCCACGACGAGCGGGACGAGAAGGCCATGTCCTTCTTCGCCGGCCTGGCCGTCAACACGCTTTTCGAGCAACTCTCGGGCGAGCTGCTGCAGGCGCGCTACGAGAACGCGCGCTACAAGTCGATCCGCACCGCCTGCCAGCTGATCCTGCGCGACGAGGCGCGGCACATCCAGTTCGGCCGCATCATCATGCGGCGCTTCTTCTCGGAGCTGTCGGCCGACGACCGGCGGCTGCTGGGCGAGAAGGTGGCCAAGAAGCTGCGCGGCAGCCTGCTCAACGGCGTCTATGCGGTGGTCAACCTGCCGGCCGACGAGCGCGCCCGCGCCGGCCGCAACCGCGCGCTGGCAGCCGAGCATGGGCTGGGCGCGACGCATCCGGACCAAGAGATCGCGATCATCCGCCGCGCCCTCGAGCAGATCCGCAGCGATGTCGCGCCCTACGGGGTCGAGATCCCGGAAGTGCCGGAGGTCGATCGGGCCGCGGTGGCGATGCACTGAGGAGCTCGGTCATGGCCCGTTTGCTGATGAGGAACCTGGGTTGGAGCGCACTGGCCGTGGCCGGCGCCGTCGCGCTCGCGCCGCCTGCGGGCGCGCAGGGCGCGTATCCGAACCGCCCGGTCACGATCGTGGTGCCGTACCCTGCCGGCGGTTCGGCCGACATCCTGGCGCGCACGGTGGGACAGAAGCTCGGCGAAAGGCTGGGGCAGCCGGTGGTGATCGACAACCGCGCCGGCGCCGGCACCGCGATCGGTGCCAAGCACGTCGCGGGTGCGCCGGCCGACGGATACACGCTGCTCCTGGGCACGGTCAGCTCGCAGGCCATCAACCCGGCCATGAACAAGGTGGGCTACGACCCGGTGAAGGACTTCACGCCGGTCGCGCCGCTGGCCTCCATTCCCTTCGTGCTGGTGGCTCACCCATCCTTCTCGGGCAAGAGCGTTGCGGACGTCATCGCGCAGGCCAAGGCGAAGGCCGGCGAACTCAGCTATGCATCGGCGGGGCCCGGCACCTCCAACCACCTGGCCGGCGAGCTGCTGGCCTCGGCCGCCGGCATCAAGCTGCTGCACGTCCCGTACAAGGGCAGTGCGCCGGCCCTCAACGACGTGGTGGCGGGACACCTGCCGCTGATGTTCGACCTGCAGGCCACGGCCTTTCCCTATGTGCAGTCCGGCAAGCTCAAGGCCCTCGCCGTCACCGGGCCTACGCGCAGCTCGATGCTGCCGGCGGTGCCCACCGTGATCGAGAGCGGACTGCCGGGCTACGAGGTCAGTGCATGGTTCGGCGTGTTCGCGCCGGCGGGCCTGCCCAGACCGGTGCTGGATCGGCTGCACGCCGACATCTCGGCCGTGCTCCAGGCGTCGGAGATGCGCAAGCGCCTGCAGGAGCTCGGTGCCGAGCCGGAGCAGGGCAGTGCCGACGCCTTCGCGACGTTCGCGCGCGCCGAGGCGGCGAAATGGTCGGACGTGCTGCGCAACGCGGGGCTGGCCCAGTGAAGGACCCGCGCCGCCGATGATCGAAGGCCCCGCCACGCTGCGCGCGTTGATGGCCGACGTCGGCCCTCGCTGGGCTTCGGACCTGCCCGGCCACAGCCAGCAGGTGAAGGAGGCCTATGCGCCGCTGCTGGCCGCGGCGCCCAAGAGCGGCATCACGGTGACGCGCGACATCGCCTACGGTCCGCACGCGCGACATCGGCTGGACCCGTTCCGTCCCGCCGGAGCGGCCCGGGCACCGGTCGCCGTCTTCGTGCATGGCGGTGCGTTCGTGCGCGGCGACAAGCGCACCAGCACCGAGATCTACGACAACGTACTGTATTGGTTCGCGCGCCAGGGCTTCGTCGGTGCCAACATCGAGTACCGCCTGGCGCCCGAGTCCCCCTATCCCGGCGGCGCTCTGGACGTGGCCGATGCCATGGCCTGGCTGCACGGCCAGGTGGGGGAATTCGGCGGCGACCCCGCGCGCATGCTTCTGATCGGCCACTCGGCAGGAGGAACGCACGTGGCGGCCTACGCGCTGGACCCGGCGTGCCGGCCGGGGCCATGCCATGCGAGCGCGATCGTGCTGGTGTCCGCGCGCCTCGACGCCGACCTGCGGCCGCAGAACCCCAACGCATCCGGGGTGCGCGCCTATTTCGGCGGTGACGTTTCCCGCTTTGCGGCGCGCTCGCCGATGCGCCTGGCGGACCATGCCGGCATTCCCGCCTTCATCGCCATGGCCGAGTACGAAAACCCGCTGCTGGACGTCTACGCGCTCGGCTTCGCCCACCGGATGGCGGCGGCGCACGGGCGCGCGCCTCGGGTGGTGCAGATGCGTGGCCACAACCATATGTCCATCATGGCCCACTTCAACAGCGGCGAAGAGACGCTGGGACGCGAGATCGTCGGCTTCTTTGGCTCCCTGCCCGATTCGGTGTAGGGTTTGTTTTTTCGCTTGAATTCCACGCCGCGTATCCCTAAATGGCGGGGAACTGGAGTCATTCATGCGCCAAGACAAACTCACCACCAAGTTTCAGGAAGCCCTGGCCGACGCACAGTCGCTGGCGTTGGGCAACGACAACCCCTACATCGAGCCGGTGCACCTGCTGGTGGCCATGCTGCGCCAGGAGGACGGGCCGCGCGCCCTGCTGGGGCGCGCCGGCGCCAACGTGCCCGGCCTGCTGCAGGCCGCCGAGGCCGCCATCAAGAAGCTGCCGCAGGTGCAGGGCCATGACCAGGTGCAGGTCGGCCCCGAACTGGGCAAGCTGCTGCAGGCCACCGAGAAGGAGGCCATCAAGCGCAACGACCAGTTCATCGCGGGCGAGCTCTTCCTGCTCGCGCTGGCCGACAGCAAGGCCGAGATCGGCAACCTCGCGCGCAGCCACGGTGTGACCCGCAAGTCCGTCGAAGCCGCCATCGACGCCGTGCGCGGCGGCCAGGGCGTCAACAGCCCCGAAGCCGAAGGCCAGCGCGAAGCCCTCAAGAAATACACCCTCGACCTCACCGAGCGCGCCCGTCTGGGCAAGCTCGACCCCGTCATCGGCCGCGACGAGGAAATCCGCCGCGCCATCCAGGTACTGCAGCGCCGTACCAAGAACAACCCCGTGCTCATCGGCGAGCCCGGCGTGGGCAAGACCGCCATCGTCGAGGGCCTGGCCCAGCGCATCGTCGCCGGCGAGGTGCCCGAGTCGCTCAAGGGCAAGCGCGTCCTCTCCCTCGACATGGCCGCCCTGCTGGCCGGTGCCAAGTACCGCGGCGAGTTCGAGGAGCGCCTCAAGAGCGTGCTCAACGAACTGGCCAAGGACGAAGGCCAGACCATCGTCTTCATCGACGAACTGCACACCATGGTCGGTGCCGGCAAGGCCGAAGGCGCCATGGATGCCGGTAACATGCTCAAGCCCGCCCTGGCGCGCGGCGAGCTGCACTGCGTGGGCGCCACCACCCTCGACGAATACCGCAAGTACATCGAGAAGGACGCTGCGCTGGAGCGCCGCTTCCAGAAGATCCTCGTGGGCGAGCCCAGCGTGGAAGCCACCATCGCCATCCTGCGCGGCCTGCAGGAGAAGTACGAAGTCCACCACGGCGTGGACATCACCGACCCGGCCATCGTCGCCGCGGCCGAGCTGTCCGACCGCTACATCACCGACCGCTTCCTGCCCGACAAGGCCATCGACCTCATCGACGAGGCCGCCGCCCGCATCAAGATCGAGATGGACTCCAAGCCCGAGGTGATGGACCGCCTCGACCGCCGCCTGATCCAGTTGCAGATCGAGCGCGAGGCCGTGCGCAAGGAGAAGGACGAGGCCTCGCAGAAGCGCCTCGGCCTGATCGAGGAAGAGATCGCGCGCGTGCAGAAAGAGCTGGCCGACCTCGACGAGATCTGGCAGGCCGAGAAGGCGCAGGCCCAGGGCAGCGCGCAGATCCGCGAGGAGATCGACAAGATCAAGTTCCAGATCGCGGAGTTCACCAGCAAGGGCGACTTCAACAAGGTCGCCGAGCTGCAGTACGGCAAGCTGCCGGGCCTGGAGAAGCGTCTGAAGGAGGCGCAGGACACCGAGGCGAACAAGGGCAAGTCCAGCGCGCCCACGCTGCTGCGCACCCAGGTCGGCGCCGAGGAGATCGCCGAGGTCGTGGCGCGTGCCACCGGCATCCCCGTCTCCAAGCTGATGCAGGGCGAGCGCGACAAGCTGCTCCAGATGGAAGACAAGCTGCACGAGCGCGTGGTCGGCCAGGACGAGGCCATCAGCGCGGTCGCCAACGCCATCCGCCGCTCGCGCTCGGGCCTCGCGGACCCGAACCGCCCCACCGGCTCCTTCCTCTTCCTCGGGCCCACGGGCGTGGGCAAGACCGAGTTGTGCAAGGCGCTGGCGGGCTTCCTCTTCGACAGCGAAGACCACCTCATCCGCGTCGACATGAGCGAATTCATGGAGAAGCATTCGGTCGCGCGCCTGATCGGCGCGCCGCCCGGCTACGTGGGCTACGAAGAGGGCGGCTACCTCACCGAAGCGGTGCGCCGCAAGCCCTACAGCGTGCTCCTGCTCGACGAGATCGAGAAGGCGCATCCGGACGTGTTCAACGTGCTGCTGCAGGTGCTCGACGATGGCCGCCTGACCGATGGCCAGGGCCGCACCGTGAACTTCAAGAACACGGTGATCGTGATGACCAGCAACATCGGCTCGCCGATCATCCAGTCGATGGTGGGCAGGCCCGCCGAGGAGATCAAGGACGCGGTGTGGGACGAGTTGAAGAACTACTTCCGCCCCGAGTTCCTCAACCGCATCGACGAGACGGTGGTGTTCCACGGGCTCGACGCGAAGAACATCGAGGCCATCGCCGCCATCCAGCTCAAGGTGCTGCAGGAGCGCCTGGCCAAAATGGACTACGTGCTCGAAGTGTCGCCCGCAGCGCTGTCGGAGATCGCCAAGGTCGGCTTCGATCCGGTGTTCGGCGCGCGGCCGCTGAAGCGGGCGATCCAGCACCGCATCGAGAACCCGTTGTCGAAGCTGTTGCTGGACGGCAGCTTCGCGCCGAAGGACCGGATCGCGGTCGGCACCGACCCGATCCGTGCTCCGGGCCAGTTCAGCTTCAGCAAGGCTGGGGAACCGAGCGCGGAAGCGGTGGCCTAATCCGGATGATGAATTTCCTCCTGCGCCTCCTGCTTTTCCTCATCGGCCTGGTGTTTGCTGCCAGCCTGGCTGTCGCGGTACTGCTGCTGGCCACCTGGTGGGGCCTGCGCTACGGCTGGGCCCGCCTCACGGGCCAGCCCGTGCGGCCCTGGGTCATGCGCTTCGATCCGCGCCATGGCTTCGATCGCTTCCGCGCGGCGGCGCGGCCGGCCGAGCCGACAGCGGCCGACGTGGCCGCTGCAAAGGCGCGTGGCGAAGCCACCGACAGCCCGGTCCGGCTGCGTGCGCGCGGCGGCGACAACGTGACCGATGTGCAGGCCCGGCCGGTCTCGCGGGCCGAGTAGTAGCCGGTCACGTCTTGCTGCGCAGCGGATCGCTCCTGAGACAAGCTGCAACGGCGTGTGACTCGATGTAAGTGCTTCGCCGACCGCCTTTCCTGATACCGGCCTACGACGCTGCCGCCTCGTCCCGCTTTCAATCCCGCCACCCTCCGACACGACCAAAGGCGCGATCGCGACTGCCGTGCGGGGCAAGGAGCGAGACATGCGCGAAGCCGATGACGCCAACCCGCCCGACGCCAACGCGCAGGGCAGCGCCCCGCTTCTTGTTGCGCCCGAGCCCTCCCGCCGTTGCTTCATTCGAGGCGCCATCCTCTATGCCATGTTCGTGGGCACGGGGGTCAGCGTGTCCGCCTGCGGCGGGGGCGGCGGGGGCGGGGGTGGTGGCTTCGGGGGAGGCATTGGGGGTGGTGGAAGCGGCGGCACGCCGCCCCCTGCACCGCCCAGCCTGTTCGCGCACGGCGTCGCGAGCGGCGATCCGATGTCTGACCGGGTCATCATCTGGACCCGCGTCAGCGGCGCCGGGCCCGGCACGCTCAATCTGAGCTGGGAGGTCGCGAGCGATACCAACTTCGGAGGCATTGTGGCGCGCGGCGATGCGAGCACCGGTCCCGAGCAGGACTTCACCGTCAAGGTGGACGTCACCGGCCTGCAGCCCGCCAGCGTGTACTTCTACCGCTTCTTCGTCGGCTCGGAGCCATCGCCCACGGGCCGCACGAAGACCTTGCCCGTGGGCAGCGTGTCGCTGGTGCGGCTGGGCGTGATCTCCTGCACGAACTTCCCGGCCGGCTACTTCAACGTCTGCGCCGAGCTGGCCAAGCGCACCGACATCGATGTCGTGCTGCACCTTGGCGACTACATCTACGAGTTCGGACCCCTCGGCTTCGCGTCGCAACTCGCGATCGCGATCGATCGCGAATCGCAGCCGCCGCGCGAGCTGTTGACGCTCGATGACTACCGCCGGCGCCACGCCCAATACCGGACCGACCCGGACCTGGCGTTGCTGCACGCGAAGATGCCGATGATCGCGGTGTGGGACGACCACGACCTCGCGGACAACGCCTGGTCTGGCGGCGCGACCAACCATGATCCGGAGACCGAAGGCAGCTTCGCCGCCCGGCGTGCCGCGGCCATCCAGGCCTACCGCGAATGGCTTCCGGTCCGCATGCCCGATCCCTCCGATCCGCTGAAGATCTACCGCTCCTTCGATTTCGGCTCACTGGCCTCGCTGCACATGCTCGACACCCGGTTGATCGGGCGCGATCGGCAAGTCACGCTGGAGGAGTACCTCGACGGCGCCGCCGACAGCGCGTCGCGCCAGCTGCTGGGGGCCGTCCAGTCCGACTGGCTGTTGGCGCGGCTGGCCGCTTCCGGAGCCACTTGGCAGGTGCTCGGCAACCAGGTGCTGATGGCCCGCATGGAAATACCGCTGAGCGTCGCGAGCGCGTTCACGCCCGAGACGATCGGCGAGTTCCTGCTGGCGCAAGCGACGCCCGAATCCTCGCGCAGCGACAGCCAGCGCGCCCTGCTGGCCCAGCGCCGCGTGCCCTACAACCTCGATGCCTGGGATGGTTACCCGGCTGCGCGCGAGACCGTGCTGGCGGCGTCGCGCTCCATGGGCAAGAACCTCATTTCCCTGGCGGGCGATACCCACAACGCCTGGGCCAGCAACCTCACCGATGCGGCAGGCCAGCGGGTCGGCGTGGAGTTCGCGACGGCGTCGGTGAGTTCGCCCGGCCTGGAACTGCTGCTGCCGCTGATCTCGGGCCCCGTGCTGACGGATGCCTTCCCCAAGATGGTGAGGGACCTGCGCTATGCCGAGACCAGCAGGCGCGGATTCCTGGTGCTGACACTCACGCCGTCCGAGGCGCGCGCGGATTGGACGGAAGTCAGCACGGTGCTCAGCCGCAGCTACACCGCGCGACTGGCCGCCAGCCTGCATGCGCTGCCGGGCATGGCCAATCTCGAAGTGCTGCCGGTGTGAGTCGCTGGGCCGCTGTGTCGCGGCCCGAGGCGGTCGCCTGCGCCCGTTCGGGTCGACCCTTGTGGCTGGGATGAGAATGGCACATGTCCGCGCTTCGCTCGCCCCTCCTCGTCGATCCCCTGGAAGTCGAGCTCAGCGCCGTGCGCGCACAAGGGGCGGGCGGCCAGCACGTGAACAAGGTGTCGAGCGCGGTGCACCTGCGCTACGACATCCCGGCGAGTTCATTGCCGCAGGAGGTCAAGGAGCGCCTGCTCGCCTCGGGCGACCGCCGCATCACCCGGGAGGGCGTGCTGGTGCTGAAGGCCCAGCGCCATCGCAGCCAGGACATGAACCGCGCCGATGCGTTGGCGCGGCTGCAGGATCTGGTCGACCGCGCCACGCACCCGCCGCTGGTGCGGCGGCCGACCCGGCCCACGCGGGCTTCGGTGCAGCGCCGGCGCGAAGCGAAGCGTCAGCGCTCGGAAGTCAAGAGTCAGCGCAGGCCGGTGCGGGACTGAGCGAGGGCGCCTCTTCCCGGTCCGGCGCGGGCAAGTAGCCCAGCGCGGCGAGCGCCTCCGCGTCGGTTCGGTAGATGGCGAGCATGGGCCCCGGCGCCAGCAGGCCGGCGCGTTCCAGCACCTGCTGCGCGGGCAGCTTGAGGCCGCTCAGGTGCAGGCGCACGCCCTTGGATTCCAGCAGCCGGCGGATCGAGCCGAACACCTCGGCGCCCGTCACGTCGATGCGGTTGATCGGCTGCGCGAACAGGCAGACGTCCGTGAGGCCGGGCCGCATGGCCAGTTGCACGGTGATGGCGCGCTCCAGCGTGCTCGCGGTGGCGAAGTCGAGTTCGGCATCCATGCGCATCGCGTGCACCTGCGGCGCGAGCGGCGGCAGGTTCCAGAGATGGCGGTCGCGCAGGCTGCCATCGGGATGCAGGCCCACCTCGATGATGCGCGGGTGCAGGTGCCGGTACATGTAGTGGCTCAGGCTCATCAGCAGGCCGGCCAGTACGCCCCAGTAGATCGAGGGCGAGGTCGCGATGGTGAGCACGAAGGTGACCAGCGCCGTCACTGCCTCCACCCGCGAGATGCGCCAGAGCGAGACGAACTGCCCGGGCCGCACCAGTCCCAGCATGGCGATGACCACGATGGCCGCCAGCACCGCCTGCGGCACGTGGTAGAGCAGCGGCATGGCCCACAAAAGCGCGGCGCCGATCAGGACCACGCAGAACACGGTGGCCCAGCCGGTTTGCGCACCCGCATAGAGATTGATGGCCGAGCGCGAGAAGGACGAGCTGGTCGGGAAGGCGCCCGAGAAGCCGGAGGCGATCTTGGCCAGGCCCTGGCCGATCAGGTCCTGGTTTTCGTTCCAGAGCTTGCCGGCACGGGCGTTGTCCACCTTGGCGCTGGACGCCGTCTCCAGGAAGCTGACCAGCGTGATCATCAGCGCGGGCAGCAGCAGGGCGCCGAAGGTGCCCAGTGGCTGGGTCCCGGGCCAGTAGAAGGCGGGCAGGCCGGAGGGCAGGGTGCCGACCACGGCCCCGCCGCGCAGCGCATAGCCGATGGCCGCGCTGATGGCGGCGCAGGCGCCCACCACCACCATCGCCGCCGGAAAGCGCGGCCAGCGCTCCTTGGCAACCCACAGCGCCGCGATGCTGCCGAGCCCGAAGGCGATGGCCAGGAAGTCGGGCGGCGCGCCGTGCAGCAACTGGCCCATGCTGCGGCCGGTGAAGCCGAACAGCGAGGGCACCTGCGACAGAATGATCAGCACCGACGCCGCCTGCGTGAAGCCCATCAGCACCGGCGAGTTGACCAGGCGAAGAACCCAGCCGAAGCCGCCGAGGCCGAGGACCAGCTGGATCGCACCTGACATGAAGCACAGCCACACCGCCAGCGCCACCCATTCGGCGCTGCCCGGGATCGCGAGCGGGCCCAGCGAGGCCGCCACCAGCAGGCTGGACAGCGCGGTCGGGCCGACCGAGAGCCGGGTCGATGCGCTGAACAGCACGCCGATGAGGGCGGGCAGGAGGGAGGCGTAGATGCCGGTCACCAGGGGCATGCCGGCGAGCGCCGCATAGGCCACGCCCTGCGGGATCACCATCAACGCCACCGTGATGCCGGCCAGGGCCTCACCGGTCAGAAGCGCGCGGCTGGGACGGGGCCAGCCAAGGAAGGGGAGCCAGCGTACGAGCTGGTCGCGGTTCAGGGCCATGCCTTCACCGCAGGGGAGGGTTCGGGGTGCACCCGCCGATGATACGAAAGTGGCCGGGGCTCGTGCCTCAGGCGCCCTGCCAGGAACGCCAGCCTCCCTCTACGCCTTCTTCTTGTGCTGAAACGCCGTCGGCGACTGCCCCGTCGCTGCCTTGAACATCGCGCAGAACGCGCTGTCCGTCGCATAGCCGCTGGCCGAGGCGACCTGGCTCACTGCCATGCCGCGCGCCAGCAAGGGCAACGCATGGGCCAGCACGGCCTGCTGGCGCCATTGCTGCCAGCTCATGCCGAGCTGGTCGCGGAACAGGCGCGCCACCGTGCGCTCGCTGGCGCCGATGGCTTGCGCGCGCTCGGCCAGGGTGGCGCGGCCGGCCGGGTTGCGCAGCAAGGTTTCGCACAGCTGGCGCAGGCGCTTGTTGGCCGGCAGCGGCACGTCGATGCGGATCTGCGTCGCGCGCTCCAGCTCGTCGACCAGCAGCGGCGCGATCCAGCGCTCGCGCTGCGCCGCATGGGGATCGGCCGGTGGCAAGCCGTCGGGCGTGGTGTCCAGCGCCAGCATCAGGGCGCGCAGCAGGGGGCTGATTTCCAGCACCTCGCACTTGTCCCAGGGCGGGCCGAGCCAGCTGTGGAGATAGACGGTGCGCAGCTCCGCGTCTTCGATGAGCGTGATTCTGTGCGACATGTCGGCCGGCACCCAGAGCGCCCGCGAGGGCGGCACGATGTAGCTGCCGTCCTCGGTGCTCAGCCGGATCACGCCGCGGGTCGAGAAGGTCAGCTGAGGCCAGGGATGGGTGTGCAGTTCGACGAAGGTGTCTGCCTTGAGGAAGTGCTCCTTGGCCCGCAGCGGCCGCAGCGCATCGGGCGCGTAGAGATGTGGCGTCAGCGGACTCACCACCTGGGCCGGCGGCGCTGCAGGTGCGGAAGAGGCCGGCCACGAAGCGGGCGCGGCCAAAAAATCAGTCGACGGCATGATTTCGACAAATGTTGTCTCTGTATCGCCATTCTGCCGTTGCCGTCCCGACTAGGATCGAGCCTGCCCCGGTTTCTCGTTGCAATTCATGTCTTCCTCCAATGCCTCCGCCGCGTCCAACACCTTGGGATCGGACGCCAAGCTGATCACCCTGGTCGGCCTGGCCCACGCCATCAGCCATTTCAGCCAATTGGTCCTGCCGCCGCTCTTTCCCTGGCTCAAGGATGCCTTTCACGTCAGCTATACCGAACTCGGCGCCGTGCTGACGGTCTTCTTCGTGGTCTCCTGCGTGGTGCAGGCGGCGTCCGGCTTCGTGGTCGACCGGCTGGGGCCGCGGCCGGTGCTCTTCGTGGGGCTGGGCCTGCTGGCGCTGGCGGCGATCGGCTACGCCCTGGCGCAGAACTACTGGATGCTGCTGGCGAGTGCAGTGGTGGCCGGCGTCGGCAACGGGGTCTTTCATCCGGTCGACTACACGCTCTTCAACCGCAAGGTCGCACCGACGCGGCTGGGCCACGCCTACAGCGTGCATGGCATCACCGGCAGCCTGGGCTGGGCGCTGGCGCCCGCCTTCGTGGTGCCGCTGGCGATCGCCTTCTCCTGGCGCGTGGCGTTGGCGTCGGCGGGCCTGTTGGCGCTGGTGGTGCTGCTCGTGCTGTGGTTCAACCGCGCCGCGCTGTCGCTGGACGTGAAGGCCGTGCACAAGGCCACCGGCGCCGATGCGGCAGCCGGCGGCGAGCTGGGCTTCCTCAAGATTCCGGCCGTGTGGATGTGCTTCGGTTTCTTCTTCTTCTATGCGATGGCGCTGAGCGTGGTGCAGACCTTCGCACCGGCGGCGGCCGGCCATCTGCACGCCGTGCCGGTCGGTTTGATCGCGATCTGCCTGACGGTCTACATGGTGGCCAGCGCCGGCGGCATGTTGGTGGGTGGCTTCCTGGCCTCGGACCCGGCGCGCTGCGAGCGCATCGTCGGCCTGTCCTTCGGCGCCGCTGCGGTGGTCGCGCTGGTCCTGGCGCTGGCGACCTTCCCGCCCGTGCTGGTGCCGGTCCTGTTCGGCGCCATGGGCTTCGCCGCCGGCATCGCCGGCCCCTCGCGCGACCTGCTGGTCAAGCGTTCGACACCGGCCAATGCCTCGGGCCGCGTCTACGGGGTGGTCTACGCCGGGCTGGACATCGGCCAGGCGGTGGCGCCCCTGATCTTCGGCCGGCTGATGGACCACCGCCAGTACGTGAGCGTGATCGTCGGTCTGGCCGTGGTGCAGGCGGTGCTGATCGCCAGTGCGCTCAACGTGCGCCGCGTCCGGCGCGAGGCCCTGGTTCCGGCTTCCGCCTGAACGGGCGGCGACGCGCGGGCGCTTGGCCTCCTCGCTCTACCTGATCGTCGCGCTCGGCGCGGTCGTGGCCGGCTTCGTGCAGGGGCTGTCGGGCTTTGCCTTCAGCCTGGTGGCGATGTCCCTCTGGGCCTGGACCGTGGAGCCCAAGCTGGCCGCGGTGCTCGCCACTTTCGGCGGGCTGACCGGCCAGGTGATTGCCGCCGTCACGGTGCGCCGCGGCTTCGACCGCGCGCTGCTGCTGCCCTTCGTGCTGGGCGGCCTCGTGGGGGTTCCGCTGGGCGTGTGGCTGCTGCCGCGGCTGGACGTGCCGCTCTTCAAGGCCTGCCTGGGCGGGCTGCTGGTGATCTGGTGCCCGGCCATGCTGATGGCGCGCAACCTGCCGCGCGTGCGCGCTGGCGGGCGCGTGGCCGATGGCGTGGTCGGCCTGCTCGGCGGTGTCTGCGGCGGTCTCGGCGGCTTCACCGGCGCCCTCCCCACGCTGTGGTGCACGCTGCGAGGCCTGGACAAGGACCGGCAGCGCGCCGTGGTCCAGAACTTCAATCTCTCGATGCTCGCGGTGGCCTTCGCCGTGTACCTCGGCACCGGCCTGGTCGAACTGCGCATGCTGCCGCTGCTCGGCATCGTCGCGCTGGCGGTGCTGGTGCCGGTGCTGCTCGGGGCGCGTCTCTACGTCGGCATCAGCGAGGCGCGCTTCCGGCAGATCGTGCTGGGGCTGCTGACGCTGTCGGGCGTGGCGCTGCTGTCGTCCTCGCTGCCGGTGCTGCTGTCGCGTTGAGCGCGCACGTTCAGGGCCCCTGGCTTTCCCAGTGTTCGTCGAAGGGGAAACGCGCGGCCCAGAAGTCGGCCAGGCGCGGGTCCGCGTCCACGCGCCGTACCACCTCGGCCATGCGGGGCGCCTCGCGGTAGAAGCGGACCCGTCGCGGCGTCCAGCGCGACACCACCGTCACGTAGAGATCGAGCATGCCGATGTGCGCGCCCAGCAGGTAGGGCGTGCCGCGCGGCATCTGCGCATCCATGATCCGCCAGCATTCGGCGATGCGCTCGGCGGTGCGTTCCTTGATCACGGCTTCGGCCCGGGCATCGGCCGCGAGGCGCGAGGGCTCGTCGCGCACCCAGAACATCGAATAGATGGCGGCGGGGATGAAGCTCATCCAGCGCAGGTACTGGGTGCGGCGCGGATCGTCGACGGACGGCGCCAGCCCGGCCTCGGGATGGCGGTCGCCCAGCCAGATCAGGATGGCGGCGCTTTCGGTCATCAGCTCGCCCGAAGGCAGCTCCAGCACCGGCACCTGCCGCATGGCATTCACCGGCAGCAGCTTGTTGCGCTCGGCCTCGCTTTCCCACGGCGCCACGTCGATGGCCTCGACGGGCGCGCCGATCAGGGTGAGCGCGGCGTGGACCGGCGTGGCGCCGGACCCGGGGCCGCCGTAGAGGCGATAGGGGCGGTTGGCTTCGGCGTTCATGCCGCCAGCCTACACGCCGGCCGGCGTCCCCGGCGTCGGATCAGGCCGCGAGCAGCGCGTCGACCTGCCGCAGCGCCGCCAGCGTCTTCACGCAGGCCTCGGCCACCTCGGTGCCCTTGACCGCGAAATGGCGGTGGAAGTACTTGCGGTGCTCCACGTGCTCGTGGAAGTGGTGCGGCGTGAGCACGGCCGAGAACACCGGCACGTCGGTCTCCAGCTGCACGGTCATGAGCGAATTCACCACCGTGCTGGCGACGAACTCGTGCCGGTAGATGCCGCCGTCCACCACCAGCGCGCAGCCGACGATGCCGGCGTAGCGGCCCGAGCGGGCCAGGCGCTTGACGTGCAGCGGGATCTCGAAGGCGCCGGGCACGTCGAAGACGTCGATGCGCTCCAGGGGCACGCCCTGGCGCTGCATCTCCTCGAGGAAGGCGTCGCGCGCCTGGTGGACGATGTCGGAATGCCATTGCGCCTGCACGAAGGCGATGCGCTGGCCGCGCGATCCTTCGGACGCGGTCACGGCGCAGAGGGGAAGGTCGTTGATCTGACTCATGGTTTGCCTTTTTCAGAAGGATTGCCTGAATCAGGGCGCACGAGCCCGAGACCCGGCGGGTGCGCGTGCGCACCCACCCGGCGACGGATTCGCGCTCTCTTTCATCCGGACTGTGACCGTCGGCCCCGGGATCTCACCAGGTCTGCTGACCCCGCGGCGCATTGCACGCTGCGGGCGCTCGCGGGCTCGTGCGAACAGGTCGCCATCACCGCCGGTGGGGAATTCCACCCCGCCCTGAGAACGCTTTGCCGCCACGCTCGCGCGCGGCAGCCCGGCGATTCTAGAAGGCGCGTGGACGTGGCGCTGTCCCCTGCGCGGCAGACCCGAGCGCGGCGCGGGGGCTTGCCCGGCATCTCGGCGGCGGGGATGTCGCCGTGCAGAACCACCGTCATCCGCCGCAGTTTCTGCCCGCTCGGCGGCGCAGGTCGTCGAGGGTGGTGGCGTCCATGCGGTGCATTGCAGCACGGCGAGCGGCCCCCCGCAGGCGCGCGGTCAGACCACGCTGCGGTGCCGCTCGATGCAGGTGGCCAGCGTCTCCGCGCCGGGCCGCTGCCACCAGTCGAGTGCGGAGAAGATCTCGACCTCGCTGTAGCCGGCGAAGCCCGCCTGCTCGACCCAGCCGCGGATCTTGCGCAGCTCCACCACGCCATCGCCCATCATCCCGCGGTCGTTCAGCAGGTCGCGCGTGGGCGTGAGCCAGTCGCACACGTGGTAGGCGAGCAGCCGCTGCCGGCCGGCACGGGCGATCTGCTGCTGCAGCTTCGGGTCCCACCACACGTGGTAGATGTCGAGTGCCACGCCCAGCATGCCGGTCCTTTGCGGGTCGAGCTCGTCGCACAGGTCCAGCGCCTGCTCCAGCGTGTTGACGCAGGCGCGGTCGGCGGCCTGCATCGGGTGCAGCGGCTCGATGGCCAGCGGCATGCCGACCTCGCGCGCATGGTCGAGCGAGGCGGCGATGCCGTCGCGCACCTCGCTGCGCGCGCGGGCAATGTCCTTGTAGTGGACCTTGCCGTCGAGCGCGCCGGGCAGGGCGCCCACCACCAGCACCAGGCAGGGGGCGTTCAATGTCTTCGCCTCGTCGATGGCGCGGCGGTTGTCTTCCAGTGCGGCCTTCAGGCCGGCCGCGTCCGGCGCGGGGAAGAAGCCGCCGCGGCAGTAGCCTGACAGGCCGATGTCGAGCGCGCGCAACTGTTGCGCGATGCGGTCGAGGCCGACCGCGGCCACCTGGTCGCGCCAGGGGCTGATGGCGCGGATGCCCTGTGCGGCGCACTGGTCGATGAGGCGATCGAGCGGCACCTCGGCGCCTTGCTGCTTGCGGATGGTGGCGGTATTGATGGACAGCCACTCGTGGTCTCGTGAGAAGTCGCGCATGAGGGAAGAGCTCTTGGCTTGGGAACGGAATAAGGAGAGCGGAAGGATGGATCAGCCGCCCAGCGGCGTCATCGCATCGAAGTCGGGCATCGCGGCACTGGCGAAGCCGGTGCAGGCCAGCGATCCGAGCGCCAGCCGCCCGTCGCGGATGCGCAGGCGCACGGCGCCCTGCGAGCGCTCGTAGAGATCGCCGTGCGCATCGAGGAAGGCCTGCTGCTCCGCCGGCGGCAGGGCGGCCATGCCGTCGACGTAGTGATGGCCGTTGCGCTCGACGTGGGTGATGCCGAGCAGATCGACCAGCGCCAGGTCCTGCTGCACCGCCAGGCCGGCCTGGGTGGTCAGGTCTTCCGCCGACATGAAGTAGCGCGGCTGCGACCCCTGCGCGTTCCATGCGGCGCAGCGCGCCGCGTTGAGCAGCGACTTGTAGAAGCCCTTGCAGGTCTTGGAAGACACGCCGGCATAGCCGCGCGCGCGGGCCTGCACGAAGCTGTCGAGCTCGCCGTCGGACTCGTCGATGATCACCGGCTTGCCGATGTCCGTGCCGCGCAGGTCCACGTCCAGCGCCAGCTTGCGCGCGATCGGCTGCTCGACGAAGAGAATGGCCTCGTGCAGGCGCGTCAGCGCCGGCGTCTCGCGGATGCGCGCCAGCAGCTCGGCGATGCCGGCCGCATCGGCGTACTGCTCGTTGCCGTCCAGCGAGGCGAAGTAGGGCGCCGCGGCCCGGTCCAGCACGGCGGCGATGGCTTCGAGCCGGGCCAGGTCCTCGTCGATCCGGCCGCCGACCTTCAGCTTGAAGTAACGGTGGCCGTAGCGTTGAATGACCTGCTCCAGCGTCTCGGGCAAGCCGTCTGCCGCCGGCGCCTTCAAGTCGGCGGCGCCGATCGCGTCGACCATGCCGACGGTGTGTCGCACCTCGATGCCCGCAGCCGGCGCGAGGCCGGCAAGAAAGGCGTCGAAGTCCAGGCCGGCGAAGGTCGGATGTGCCGGGCCGATGCCCGGCACGTTGCCCCGGATGGCGGCCTGGAAGGACATGCCCAGCGCGCGGCAGAGCGCGTCGAGCACGGCGCGGTCGATGAGGGCCGGGCCGTAGCTGGCCAGCAGCGGATTGAAGCCCAGCTTCTCGCAGGCCTGCCGATGCGCCTCGTGGTGGCGCGCGAAATGCCCGAAGGCGCCGGCCGCCGATGCATCGCCCAGATAGGCCTCGCGCGCCAGCGCGGTGACGCGGCGCAACTGGTCGAAGTTGTCCTCGTTGCTGAGCGCCAGGTTCTTGTCGAACCACTTGGGCGCCATCAGCTCGGCCGCGGCGCCCCAGGCACTGCGGCCGTCGGCCAGTTCGATGCGCGCACGCGCGAAAGCCTGCGGGCATTCGGTCAGCGTCACCACGCCGAAGCGGAAGGGCAGGCGCAGCACGACGGGCCGTTCGAAGAGGGCAATCTCGCGGATCGCGAAGCGGGGTGCTTCAGCCATGGGCGGCCGCCTCCTCCAGCCCGCGCAGGTAGCCGATGGCGCGGGCGGCCGAGCCCATGCCGTCCGGCACGTAGTCGAAGGGTTCCACCGCGACGATGCCGTGGTAGTAGCCCGCGGCCCGCATCTCGCGCAGCGCGGCCAGGATGGGCGCGAACCGCATGCCGCCCTGGCCGGGGCCGCGGCGGTTGGGGTCGTTCACCTGCACGTGGGCGATGTGGCCGGCGGGCATCCAGCGCCGCATGAGGGCGGGGATGTCTTCCTGCTCCGTCTGGCCCGCGGCGCTGCAGTCGATCATGGTCCTGAAGGCGGGCGAGCCGATGGCCTGCACCAGGTCGACCGCTTCGGCCACCGTGTTGACGAGATCGGTCTCGGCGCGCGACAAAGGCTCGATGCAGTAGGTCACGCCACATTGCTCTGCCGACTTCGCTGTGGCGGCCAGGCACGTGCGGGCCCGCTCCAGCGCCGCCTCGCGCGATTCGCCCGGCGGCACGCTGCGCTGGCGCGGCGAGCCGTGCACCAGATAACGCCCCCCCATCAGCGCGCAGAGCTCGACCAGGCGCTGCATGACCGCCGTGCTGCGTTGGCGCAGGGTGGCATCGGCGCTCACGATCGAGAGGCCGGCGGGCGCCACCAGAAGCCAGTGCAGGCCGCTGACCGCCAGCCCGTGGTCGGACGCGATGCGGCCGAACTCGCGTGCCCGCGCGTCGCTGATCGCCATCGGGTCGTCGGCCAGCGTGAAGGGCGCGACTTCGAGCCCGTCATAGCCCATTGCCGCCGCGGCGCGGCATTGTTCGGCGAAGGGCAGTTCCTTCAGGACCTCGTTGCACAGCGCGATCTTCATGGCAGTCGAACTTCTTCAGGCGCTGCGGCGCCACACCATGCGCTTGGCGCCGCCCCAGGCCCGGCGCATGCGCAGGTTGACGGCCGGGATGTACATCAGCATCGTCAGCAGCGTGACGGCCGCCAGCACGGCGCAGATGGGCCGGGTGAAGAAGGGCGCGAGGCTGCCGTCCGACAGCACCAGGCCGCGGCGCAGGCTCTTGTCCAGCAGTTCGCCCAGCACCAGCCCGAGCACCAGCGGCGCCATCTCGTAGCCGCGGCGGCGCAGGAAGAAGGCCGCGATGCCGATCGCCAGCATGACGTAGACGTCGAACAGCCGCGAAGCGATGGCGAAGGCGCCCACCGTGCACAGCACGAAGATCACCGGCATCAGCACCGTGCGCCGCACGCGCAGTACATAGAGCAGCGGGCGCACCAGGAACAGGCCGAAGATCAGGATGCTGATGGTGGCCAGCGTGGTCATCGCCACCACGTCGTAGACGAATTGCGGCGTCTTGATCATCAGCATGGGGCCCGGCTGGATGCCGTGGATGATCATCGCCGCCATCAGCACCGCCGCCGGTGCCGAGCCGGGGATGCCCAGCGCCAGCGCCGGGATGATGCCGCCGGGGATGGCCGACATGTCGCCGGTCTCGGCCGCCATCAGTCCGTCGATCGAGCCCTTGCCGAACTGCTCGCGCTCGGGGCTCACCGACTTCGCCGCCGCGTAGGACATCCAGGCCCCCGAGTCCTCGCCGATGCCGGGCAGGATGCCGGTCACCACGCCGATCACGCCCGAGCGGATCACGGTGCGCCAGTACTGGAACACCTCGCGGAAGCGCGGCAGCACCGAGTCCTTCATCTCGACGATCTTGCGCTCGATGGGATCGGCCAGCGAGGTCAGCACCTCCGCGAAGCCGAAGGCGCCGATCAGCGCCGGGATCAGCGCGATGCCGCCCGAGAGCTCGTCCCAGCCGAAGGTGAAGCGGTCGTAGGCGTAGAGGCCCTCCTGGCCCACCTGCGCCAGCAGCAGGCCCAGGCAGCCCATCAGCCAGCCCTTGATCGGGTCCTCGCCGACGATGCTGCCGGACATGGCGACACCGAACAGCGCCAGCCAGAAAAACTCGAAGGCGCCGAAGGACAGCGCGATCTCCGCCAGCGCCGGCGTGAACATCGCCAGGCACAGCACGCCGAACAAGGTGCCGGTGAAGGCGCCCGAGGTCGCGATGCCGATGGCGCGGCCGGCCTCGCCCTTGCGCGCCAGTGCGTAGCCGTCGGCGCAGGAGGCCGCATTGGCCGCCGTGCCGGGGATGTTGAGCAGGATCGCGCTGCGGCTGCCGCCGTAGAGCGTGCCCACGTAGGCGCAGATCAGGATCAGGATCGCGTCGTTGGGCGCCATCTTGATGGTGAGCGTGGTGAGCAGCGCGATGCACAGGGTGGCCGACAACCCCGGCATGCAGCCCACCAGGATGCCCAGCAGCGCGCCGCCCAGGCCGTACACGATGGACCAGAAGTTCAGGAAGCCGAGGTACGAGTGCCCCAGCATCTGAAGGCCTTCGAGCATGCGAACTCCTCCGGATGTGATTCAGGGCAGGTGCACCAGGAAGAACTCCTGGAACACGAGCGTGATGACGATGCCCGACCCCAGCCCCACCGCGAGCGCGACGGCCAGGCCGCGCAGGCGCTGGTTCTTCGCGCCCCGCTCGGCGAACTGCAGCAGGCCGACGGTCACGGTGACGAAGACCGCGGCCGCCGCCCAGAAGGGCAGGCCATGGCCCACCAGCCCGAGCGCGAAGCCGACGCACAGCACCAGCACGGTCCACATGCGCTTCATCTCGGCGCGGTCGGCGGCGGTGCGCGGGTGCGGCACGTGCGGATGCTGAGCCAGCCGGCGCCAGGAGCGCCACAGCATCAGCAGGCCGAAGAAGACGATGGCTCCGCCCAGGAAGCCCGGCAGCAGGCCGGGTACCGTGTAAGGGTTGATGTCCTGCTTCTCCAGCCGGTCCATGCGCAGCGCGCCGATGGTGGTGGCGATGCCGAACACGATCCAGCCGATCGCCTGCCAGAGGTCGGCGCGCGGTGAGGTCTTGCGTTCGTGCGCCGCCACCGCTGCGGCGTCGGCGGCCGCGGCGGCTTCGCGTTCGGCTTGCGCGGTCACGGCCGGGCGATCCCGAGCGTCTCGGGCGAGACCTTGGCCTTGCCGCTGTCGAACAGCAGCCAGGTGTTGGCCTGGATGGCCGGCGTGACGGCGGTCTGGGCCTCGGCGCCGTGCAGCGGCGCGAAGAGGGCACCGCGGCTGGTGGCATATTTCTTCAGCACCTCGCTTTTCGAGATGTTGTCGACCCAGATCTTCTCGACGGTCTTCACCACCTCGTCGGGCACGCCCTTGGGAATGAAGATGCCGAAGTAGTTGGCCGGCGCCTTGAAGCCATCGAGGGTCTTGGACAGCGGCTCGATGGTGCCGTAGCCCTCCAGCTCCAGCGCCTTGTCGCTCACGGTGGCCAGCGGGCGGATGCGTTTGCCGCGGATCATGTCGGCCTGCTCCACCGCGAGCTGGGTCGTGACTTCGGTCTCGCCTGCCACGGTGGCCACGACCGCCGGGTTGCCCCCGTCGTAGGTGACGTGCCGGTACTTGACGCCGGTGCTCTTGGCGATCAGCTCCATCGCGTTGTGGCCGGCCGAGGTCACGCCGGCGGTGGCCACGCTGATCTGGCCGGGCTTGGCCTTCATGGCGTCCAGCAGCTCCTTGGCCGTCTTGTACGGCGCGCCGGCGTTGACGCCGATCACCTGCACATTGGCGACGTTGAGGAAAAGGTGCCAGTCGCTGATCTTGGTCTTGAGCATGCCCAGCGTCTCGTAGGCGCCCAGGTCCTGCGCCGCGCCGGCCGTCCAGGTGTAGCCGTCCTTGGGTGCGTCGAGCGCGCTCTTGCTGCCGATGGAGCCGGAGGCGCCGGGCTGGTTGACGATCACCACCTTCTGGCCGAGCGTCTTCTCGATCTCCGCCGCCGTGACGCGCGTCACCTGGTCGGTGGAGCCGCCGGCGGCCCAGGGCACGATGATGGTGACGGGCCGCGAGGGCTTCCAGTCCTGGGCCAGTGCGGGCGAGCCCAGCGCCGCCAACGCGGCAGCCAGGGCGATGCTTCGAATCAGTCGGCGCTTCTGCATGGTGTCTCCTGTGGATGAGTTGGACTGGGAAACGGGATGCGTGAAACAGGACGGGCGCGCGCTAGCCGAGCCAGCGCGCGAGATTCGCGGCGACGAAATCGTCGTCGTGGAGATGAGGGTAGGCGTCGTGCACGCGGGACAGCGCGTCGGCCTGGCCGGGGCTCAGGCCTTCCTGCGGGTCCAGGCACCAGATGCCCTCCAGCAAACCCTGGCGCCGCAGCACCTCGTGGCAGCCGGCGATGCAGCCGCGGAAATCGTGGTCGACGTCGAACAGGGCCGCGTTGCAGTCGGTGACCTGCCCGTCGAGCGCCAGCAGTTGCATCGGCACCGCGTCCGCGGCGACGGCCTCGTGGATGCGCGCGAGCAGCTCGACCGCGCGGCGCGTTCCCACGCTCCAGTGGCCCAGCAGGCCGCCGCGGATGCGCACCGTGACCGGCTGCCCCTCGCGCATCAGCACCAAGGGCGCGAGCAGGTCCAGCACGATGTGGTCGTCGTTGCCGGTGTAGAGGGTGATGCGGTCTTCGGCGCCGGCCTCGACCACGCCGCGCACCACGTCCAGCGTGCGGTAGCGGCTGAAGGGCGCCATCTTGATCGCGATCACGTTGTCGATGGCGGCGAAGCGGCGCCAGAAGCTCACCGGCAGGTGCAGGCCGCCGACGGCGGGCTGCAGGTAGAAGCCGACCAGCGGCATCACCTCGGCCACGGCGCGGCAATGGGCGATGAGTGCGTCCTCGTCGGCGCCTCGCAGTGCCGCCAGGCTCAGCAGGCCGGCGTGGTAGCCGAGCGCGCGGGCGGTCTCGGCCTCCGAGGCGGCCTGCGCGGTCGGGCCGGCCAGGCCGGCGATCATGAAGAGCGGGCGCCGGCCACCCAGCGGCTCCCAGTGCTGCGCCTCGTGCATGGCGAGTTCGAGCACCGGCTTGTGAAGGCCCTTCTCGCGGATCGCGAACTGGGTCGAGTGCACACCCACCGCCAGGCCGCCGGCGCCGGCATCGAGGTAGTAGCGGCTCATGGCGCGCTGGCGGCGTTCGTCCAGCCGCCGGTTCGCGTCGAGCGCGAGCAGGTGCGCCGGGATCACCGTGCCGCGACGCAGCAGCGACAGGGAGGCGGCGGGGATCTGCGTGCGGTGCATGGCTTTCAGTACCGGCCGTCGCGCGCTTCGAAGTGCGTGGGCTTGTTCAGGCTCGCCATGCCGCGCCGCACCCAGTCGGCGGTCCAGTCCAGCATGCGGGAAAGGCCGACCTGCTGCGGGCCGAAGAGTTCGAAGGCTCGGCGGCAATCGACCAGCCAGGCGGTGTCCGCGGGGCGGCCGGTGAAGGCCGGCGTCACGCCCAGCCGTTCGGCCAGGCCCTCCGCGGCCTCGCGGATCGCGATGGCCGGGCCGCTGAGGTTGAGCGGCGAGGTCGGCGTGTCGCAATGGGCCAGCGCGCGCAGCGCCCAGTCGTTGGCCTCGCCCTGCCAGATGATGTTGGCGTGGCCCATGGCCAGGTCGATGGGCTCGCGCGCGATGAGCTTCTGCGCCAGGTCGTGCAGCACGCCGTAGCGCATGTCGATCGCGTAGGACAGGCGGATCAGGCGGCCCGGCGTGCCGTGCAGGTGCGAGAAGTGCTGGAACAGCCGCTCGCGCGCGACACAGGAGTTCGCGTATTCGCCGGGCGGCGGCGTGGGTGCGACCTCTTCGGCCGCGCCCGCCCCGCGTACGTCGGCGAAGGGATACACGCAGGCGGTGGAGAAGGCGACGATGCGCGAGCCTTGAAAGCGCTCGGCCACCAGCGCCGGCACGTGGGCATTCATCGCCCAGGTCAGCCACTCGCTGCCGGAGGAGCCGAACTTGCGCCCGGCCATGAAGACCACGTTGGGCGCATCGGGGAGGGCGGCAAGCGCTTCGCGCGCGAGCAGGTCGGCCTCGATGCAGTGGATGCCGTCGGCCTCGAGCCGGGCGCGCAGGCCGGGCTCGGAAAAGCGCGCCACGCCGATCACCCGGTGCGCCCGGCTCGCGCGCTTCGCCATGCGCGCCAGCGAGGGGCCCATCTTGCCGCCCACGCCAAGCACCAGGATGTCGCCCGGAACACGCGCCAGCGACCGCTGGAGCGCCTCGGAGGGGCGCGAGAGCAGCTCTTCGAGCTGGTCCGGATCCTCGATGCGGTCGGGCAATGACATGGCGATCTCGGCGGTGTTGCTTCAGTTGCCGACGCCGTGCAGCGCCAGCAGCGTCTTCATGCGCCGGACGGCCTGATCCGGTTGCGCCAGCAGGTTGGCGTGGTCGGCCAGCCGGAACAGCTCCGCCAGGTGCTGCAACGAGCGCGTGCTCTGCTGCCCGCCCACCATCGTGAAGTGCTGCTGGTGGCCGTTGAGCCAGGCCATGAACACCACGCCGGTCTTGTAGAAGCGCGTGGGCGCCGCGAAGATGTGGCGCGACAGGGGCACCGTCGGGCCGAGGATGGCGTGGAAGCCCGCCGTGTCGCCCTGCGCCAGCGCGCCCAGCGCGGCGCTCGCCGCCGGAGCGATCGCGTCGAAGATGCCCAGCAGCGCGTCGCTCTTGGCGTGCGTGGGCTCCGTGCCGGCGCCATCGCCCGCGATCAGCTCCGCGTAGTTGAAGTCGTCGCCCGTGTACATGCGCACGCCCGGCGGCAGGCGGCGGCGCATCGCGATTTCCTTGTCCTTGTCGAGCAGGGAGATCTTGATGCCATCGACCCTGTGCGGGTGGGCCGCGATGATGCCGAGGGCCGTGTCCATGGCGGCATCGATGTCCTTCGTGCCCCAGTAGCCCGCCAGGGCCGGGTCGAACATGTCGCCCAGCCAGTGCAGGATCACCGGCTGGCGGGCCTGGCGCAGGATGCGGTCGTAGACGCGTTCGTAGTCCGCCGGGCCCTTGGCCACGTGTGCGAGCGCGCGGCTCGCCATCACGATCAGCTTGCCGCCCAGCGCCTCGATCGCGGCCATCTGGGCCTCGTAGGCCTGGATGACGTGGTCCACGTCCTTCACGTCGATCAGGCTCAGGTGGTCGGTGCCGCAGCCGGACGCCACGAAGGCGCCCGGCACATCCTTCGCGGCATCGAGCGAACGGCGGATCAATTCCAGCGAGGTCGGCCAGTCCAGGCCCATGCCGCGCTGGGCCGTGTCCATGGCTTCGGCCACCCCGAGCCCCAGCGACCAGAGGTGGCGCCGGTAGGCGATGGTGGCGTCCCAGTCCACCGCGCATTGCAGCCACGGGTCGATCGCGGCGAGCGGGTCGGCCACGACGTGCGCGGCGGAATAGGCGATGCGGTTGAACTGCACGCCGCCCGGGGGGCGCACCGGCGCCGATCCACGCAGCGTGTAGGCCGCCAAGCCGCCGGCGGCAGTGGGAAGGGTGAGAGACAGGGCCATGGCGCGCTCAGACCTTCAGCGCCGGCACGTCGATCCAGCGGCGCTCCTGCCAGCTCGCCAGCGCGGCCTCCACCAGCTGCACGCCCTTGGCGCCTTCGGGCAGCGTCCACTTGTATGGCGCGTTCTCCACCACGTGCCGGATGAAATGCTCCCACTGCAGCTTGAAGCCGTTGTCGTAGACCTGAGAGTCCGGGATCTCCTGCCACTGGTCGAAGAAGTTCATGGTCTGCTTCTCGTCCGGGTTCCACACCGGCCGCGGCGTGGCCACCCGCGACTGCGCACGGCAGCTCGACAGGCCGGCGACCGCCGAGCCGTCGGTGCCGTCGACATGGAAGGTCACCAGGTCGTCACGCCGAACGCGTGTGACCCAGCTCATGTTGAGCTGCGCGATCACCGGTTCGCCGTTGTGGCCGGTCAGCTCGCAGGTGGCGTAGGCGGCATCGTCGGCCGTGGCTTCGTAGGGTCGGCCCGCCTCGTCCCAGCGCTTCGGGATGTGCGTGGCGCCGATGCAGGACACCGACTTCACTTCGCCGAACAGGTTGTCCAGCACGTAGCGCCAGTGGCACATCATGTCCAGGATCATCCCGCCGCCGTCTTCCTTGCGGTAATTCCACGAGGGGCGCTGGATCGGCTGGAGGTCGCCTTCGAACACCCAATAGCCGAATTCCAGGCGCACCGACAGCATGCGGCCGAAGAAGCCGGCGCGGCGCAGCATGTCGAGCTTGCGCAGGCCGGGCAGGAAGAGCTTGTCCTGCACGGCGCCGTGCTTGAGACCCCTTGTCTTTTCGGCTTCCTGTGCGAGGCGGGCGATCTCCACCGCCTCGTTGAGGTTGGTGGCGATCGGCTTTTCGCAGTAGACGTGCTTGCCCGCGCGGATGGCCTTGGCCAACAGCGTGGGGCGCATCTGGGTGGTGCCGGCGTCGAAGAAAACGGTGTCCTGCGCGTCGGCCAGGGCCGCGTCCAGGTCGGTGCCCCAGCGCCCGATGCCATGGGCCTTGGCCAGCGCCTCGATCTTCTCGGCATTGCGCCCGATCAGGATCGGGTCGGGCATCACCCGGTCGCCGTTGGAAAGGGTGACGCCGCCCTGCGCGCGAATGGCGCAGATGGAGCGGATGAGGTGCTGGTTCATGCCCATGCGTCCGGTGACGCCGTGCATGATGAGTCCGAGTCGTTGGGTGGCCATGTCAGAAGGTCGGGCGAGAAGGAGGTGGGCGGGTCATTGCGGCGCGAGGCCGGCGGCTTTCACCAGCCTGGCGTTGCTGGCGATTTCTTCCTTGATGTAGGCGTCGAACTGCTCGGGCTTGAGCGTCCAGGCATCGGCGCCGAGCTTGAGGAAGCGTTCCTTGACCTCGGGGCTGGCGAGCGCCTTGACCACCTCGTCGTGCAGGCGGTTGACGATCTCGCGCGGCGTCTTGGCCGGCGCCATCATTCCGATCCAGAAGTTGAACTCGGACCCGGGCACGCCGGCCTCGGCGGTGGTGGGCACGTCCGGCAGCGCGGCCGCCCGCTTGGGCGATCCCACGGCCAGGGCCAGCAGCTGTCCGTCCTTGATCTGGCCGATCACCGGGGCGATGGGCGAGAAGTAGTAGTCGACGCGGCCGGCCAGCACCTCGGTCACGGCCTCGGCCGAGCCCTTGAAGGGGATGTTGGTCGCGTCGATGTCGGCGGCCATCTTGAATTTCTCGGCGTTCAGGTGGGTGGCGCTGCCCTGGCCCGCGGAGGCGAAGTTGACGCTGCCGGGCTTGGCCTTGGCGGTCGCCACCAGGTCCTTCAGCGTCTTGATGTTCTTCGAGGGCGAGATCACCAGCGCGTTCGGCAGCGAGGAAATCGGCGTGATGCCGGCGAAGTCGGCGACTGTGTCGAAGGGCAGCTTGGCGAAGGTCGACGGGCTCACCGTGTGCGACGACGAGTGGATCATGATCGTGTAGCCGTCCGGCGCGGCCGTGGCCACCGCCTGCTGGCCGATGGTGCCGCTGGCGCCGCCGCGGTTGTCGATCACCAGCGACTGGCCCATGCTGGCGCCCATCTTGTCGGCGATGGCACGGGCAATGATGTCGGTGGTGCTGCCGGCGGCGAAGGGCACGATCACGCGGATCGGCTTGTTGGGGTAGGCGCCCTGCGCGCCGGCTCCCAGCGCGGTGCAGAGGGCCATGGCGGCGATGAGGGCGTGGCGGCGGGTGGTGCTTGGCACGGGTGTTTCCTTTGTCGTGGGCGCGTCGACGTCTCGAATGCAATTCACCAAAAAGTGAATTAGTCATTCTAGGAACGCGCTTGCGAGCCCGTCAACGGCCCGGTCCTAGGAGATACCCGTATCAGTGCAACACGTAGCCGAGCACGAGATCCGTCATGTGGGAGAGGCGCTGCGCCATGGCTTTCGGCGCGCGCAGGTCGCGGCCGAAGATGGTCGACAGCGTGTCGTTGTTCGACAGGTAGAAGTAGCAGAGCGCGGCGATGGAGATGTACAGCTGCACCGGGTCGATGCCCGCTCGGAACAGCTTGTCGCGCCTGCCGCGTTCGAGCACGCCGTCCAGCAGCTGCACCAGCGGCGAGTTCATTTCCTGGATGCGCTCGGAGCGCTTGAGGTGAGCGGCACGGTGCAGGTTCTCGCTGTTGAGCAGCGTGATGAACTCGGGGTGGTCGAGGTAGTAGTGCCAGGTGAAGGAGACCAGGCGGCGGATCGCCTCCACCGGCTCCACCTCGTCCAGGTGCAGTTGCTGCTCGGCCTCGCGGATGTCGGCGTAGGTTCGTTCCAGGACGGCCAGGAACAGGTCGTCCTTGCTGCCGAAGTAGTAGTAGATCAGCCGCTTGTTGAGCCCGGCACGCTCGGCGATGCTGTCCATGCGCGCGCCCGCCAGCCCGCGCTGCGCGAACTCGTCGCGGGCCGAGGCGAGGATGGCGAGTTGGGAGCGGTCGGCGTCACGCGAGCGCGGCTCGGCGAGTGCAGGGGAAGGGGCTGCTTTCATGGGGCGGAATTTAACCAGTTGGAGAATTAACGCAAGCGTTCCGAGGGGTGCGGATAATCGCCGCTTCCGATATTGCAGCAGAGGCATTCCTTCATGAGTTCGTCCCAACCCGCAGGCCACCTGATCGTCGAATGTCTCATTCAACAGGGCGTGGAACTGGCCTTCGGCGTGCCGGGCGAGAGCTTCCTGGCGGTGCTCGACGGCTTCCATGCGTATGGGGACCGCATCCGCTTCGTCGTCAACCGGCAGGAGGGCGGCGCCGCCTTCATGGCCGAGGCGCACGGCAAGCTCAGCGGCCGGCCCGGCATCTGCTTCGTGACGCGCGGGCCCGGCGCCACCAATGCCTCGATCGGCGTGCACAACGCCTTCCAGGATTCGACGCCGATGGTGCTTTTCGTCGGCGACGTCGGCAGCGACTTCCGCGACCGCGAGGCCTTTCAGGAGGTCGACTACGCCAGCTTCTTCGGACCCAGCACCAAGGGCTTCGCCAAGCGCGTGGAGCGCATCGACGATGCCGACCGCATCCCGGAGTACGTGGCCCGTGCCTTCGCCACCGCGATGAACGGGCGCCCCGGCCCCGTCGTGCTGGTGCTGCCGGAGGACATGCTCCGCCGGACCACCTCCGCGCGCCCGCTGGCCCGCGTGGAAGCGGTGCAGCCCTGGAGCGACCCGGGTGCACTGCGCACGCTGCGCGAGCTGCTGGTGAAGGCGAAGCGGCCGCTGGTGATCGCGGGCGGCGGCGGCTGGACCGTGCAGGCGGCGCAGGCGCTGCAGCGCTTCGCCGAGAGCTGGAAGCTGCCGGTGGCGAATGCCTTCCGCTTCCAGGACACCTTCGACAACCATCACCCGCAGTACGCGGGCGACGTGGGCATCGCGATCAATCCGAAGCTGGCCGAGCATGTGCGGCGAAGTGATCTGGTGCTGGCCATCGGGCCGCGCCTGGGCGAGATGACGACCGGAGGCTACACGCTCATCGAGGCGCCGAGGTCGAAGCAGACGCTGGTCCACATCCATGCCAGCGCGGAGGAATTGAACCGCGTCTACCAGGCCGATCTGGCCATCAACGCCGGCATGAGCGCTGCGGCGCGCAGCCTGGAAGTGCTAAGCCCCCCTGCGGAGTTGCATTGGGAGGCGTGGACGGCGCAGCTGCATGCCGACTACCTCGCCAACCTGGAGCCTCAGGCGCTGGAGGGGCTGCCCGCCGAGATGCCGCGCGGGGCGGTCGACCTGGCTGCCGTGGTGAGCTGCCTGCAGAAACACCTGCCGGAGGATGCCGCCATCACCAACGGGGCGGGCAATTTCGCGAGCTGGGTCCATCGCTACTTCCGCTATCACGGGCTCGCGAAAGGCCACAAGACGCAACTCGCGCCCACCAGCGGGGCCATGGGTTACGGCGTGCCGGCCGGCATCGCGGCGAACCTCACGACCGGCCGGATCGCCTTCACGATCGCCGGCGACGGGGACTTCCTGATGAACGGGCAGGAACTCGCCACGGCCTCGCAGCACGGTGGCAAGAGCATCATCGTGCTGCTCAACAACGGCATGTTCGGGACGATCCGGATGCACCAGGAGCGCGAGTACCCGGCCAAGGTGAGCGGCACGGCCCTGGCCAACCCCGACTTCTGCGCCCTGGCCCGTGCCTACGGGTACGCGGCCGAACGCGTGACCGAGACTTCGCAGTTCGAGGCGACGCTGCTGCGTGCGCTGGCTGCCGACACGGGCACGCTGATCGAGATTCCGCTGGACCCCGAGGTGATCACCACGCGCGGCACGCTGTCCGCGCTGACGAAGGCGGCGCAGGCGCGTGGCTGAGGCCTGCGCCTTTCGCCCGAAGAAGGAAGCCGGCTCGCGCAGTCGGCAAACAGAAAAGAAAAAAAGCCGGCTTGCGCCGGCTTTTTGATGTGAGCGCCCAAGGCGCCTTGGCTTACTTGACGTGCTTGCCGATCAGCGAGGCCAGTTCGAACATCGAGACTTGCGGCTTGCCGAAGATGTCCTTCAGCTTGGCGTCGGCGTTGATGTTGCGCTTGTTGGCCTTGTCCTGCAGGTTGTTCTTCTTGATGTAGTCCCACAGCTTGCTCACGACGGCGGTGCGCGGCAGAGGCGTCGAGCCCACGACGGCGGCGAGCGCCGGGCTGGGGGTCAGGGCCTTCATGAACGCGGCGTTGGGGGTGCGCTTCTTGGCGGGGGCGGCCTTCTTGGCTGCAGCCTTCTTCGCCGGAGCGGCCTTCTTGGCGGGTGCCGCCTTCTTCGCCGGAGCAGCCTTCTTTGCCGGAGCGGCTGCCTTCTTCGCGGGAGCAGCCTTCTTTGCAGGTGCTTTCTTGGCCGGAGCCTTCTTTGCAGTTGCCATGGTTGATTTCCTTTTTTGGATTGGACAGTCTTCACCAATGAAAACGCTGTCTCCACTGGCACTGCGGATGCTAAAGGAGAAGAAACGCGTTTCCAAGGGAAAACGGCGATTTTTCATTGGGGGCTGTTGTTTTTTCAGAGGGGAGAAGTGGTCCTTGTCCCTCTGGAGTGGGATCGAGAGAGTTCGAGCAGGCTCGCAGCGCCTCATCGACGTCGTGCAGGCCATGTCGCGAGCACCACGCCAAGCAGCGCGAACGCGAATGCGCAGACCTGCAGCAGCGACAAGCTCTCGCCGAGCACGAGCACGCCGATCAGTGCTGCACTCACGGGCAGCATGACCGTGAACACACCCGCCTGCGAGGCCGGCACGCGCTTGAGTCCCGTCATCCAGAGCCACACGGTCCAGATGCTGGCGGCCAGCGCGTAGACCACCAGCAGGCCCCAGAGGCCCAGCGGCACGGCGGCGAAGTCGAAGCGCAGCGCGAACCACAGGCCCAGCGGCGTGGAGAGCAGGAAGCCCCAGAGGTTGATCAGCGAAGAGATGCGCTTGGGACTCAGCTTGCCGGTGAGCGACTTGCCGATCACCGCATAGGCGGCTTCGCAGAGCACGGCGCAGAAAACCAGCACGTTGCCCAGCCAGGGTATCGAGGGTGTGCCTGTGCCGCCGGCATGCGCGGTGGACTGGGCCGGCGCGATGGCGAGCAGACCGATGCCGCCCGCCGCGCAGGCGATCGCGAGCGCGGTGCGCCGCGTGATGGCCTCGCGCAGGAAGACGCGGCTGCCGATTGCCACCACGGCCGGGATCGAGGCCATGATCACGCCCGCCGACACGGCCGTGGTCATGCTCACGCCGAACAGCATGCAGATCGAGAACAGGAAATTGCCCAGGAAGGACTCGAGGAAGACCAGGCCGCGCGTGCGCGTGCTCATCGACGGCTCGTCGGGCGGGCGGCGCAGCCAGTGCGGCATCGCGAGCGCCGCGATGCCGAAGCGCAGCCATGCAAGCAGGAAGACCGGGAAGGCGAGCACCAGCGGCTTGGACAGAGCGACATAGCTGCCGACCAGCGACATGCTGAGGGCCAGGCAGCCGTAGGCAAGGAGACGGCCGGTTGCGGGGTGGGCAGTGTTCAATAGACTGGGGCGATTGCAAACCGAGCCGATGATCATGCCCCAATCCCCTTGCGCCTCACGCCACGTTTTCGTCTACGGCACCTTGCGCCGTGGTGGGCGCAACGACATCGCGCGTTTCGATCCGCCGGCGCGCTTCGTGGGCGCGGCCAGCGTTGCCGGCACCCTCTATGACCTCGGCAGCTATCCGGGCGCCGTGCTCGGCGGCGACGGCGTGTTGACCGGCGAGGTCTACGCGATCGATCCGGCGCTGGAAGCGCAGCTCGATGTGCTCGAGGGGGTGCGGCCCGACGACAGCGGCGAGTACATCAAGCGCGAACTGCGGGTGCGGGTCGGCGCGTTGGAGATCGACTGCCTCGTCTACGAAATCCATCCCTCGCGCATCGTGGGCAGACCCGCGATCACCTCAGGCAACTGGCTCGACCGTGCGCCGCCTTTTTCATGATGAGAAGTTGGTTGCGCATCGCGAAATTGCCGAATGCTGCGCCGCACTATTTTTTCTTGATATGAGAAAACTATTATCGCATTGAGAAAAGTTGATGTAACTCGTTGATTTTGTTGGGTCAAAAAAAACTCTTCTATAAGACATAAGACAGGAGATGCTCGCGTACAGTGGGTTCCCAAGGGCGCACGCCCACCTCTCAATCAATCAACCCTTGAACCTTGGAGTGACCATGCCTCAAACCATCACCGAACAACTGAGCCGCGAACAACAGATCGCTGCCCTCGAGAAAGAGTGGGCGACCAATCCGCGCTGGAAGGGCATCAAGCGCGGCTACAGCGCTGCCGACGTGGTGCGCCTGCGCGGCTCCTTCCCGATCGAGTACACCATCGCACGCCGCGGCGCCGAAAAGCTCTGGGACCTGGTGAACAACGAGCCCTACGTCAACTGCCTCGGAGCGCTGACCGGCGGCCAGGCCATGCAGCAGGTCAAGGCCGGCATCAAGGCGATTTACCTGTCGGGCTGGCAGGTCGCCGCCGACAACAACAGCTATGCGGCCATGTATCCGGACCAGTCGCTCTATCCGGTGGACTCGGTCCCGACCGTGGTCGAGCGCATCAACAACACGTTCCGCCGCGCTGATGAAATCCAGTGGTCGAAGGGCACGAACCCGGGCGACAAGGGCTACGTCGACTACTTCGCGCCCATCGTGGCCGATGCCGAAGCGGGCTTCGGCGGCGTGCTCAACGGCTTTGAGCTGATGAAGGCCATGATCCGTGCCGGTGCCGGCGGCGTGCACTTCGAGGACCAACTGGCCTCGGTCAAGAAGTGCGGCCACATGGGCGGCAAGGTGCTGGTGCCCACCACTGAGGCGGTGCAGAAGCTGATTGCGGCACGCATGGCCGCCGACGTCTGCGGCACGCCCACTCTGGTCATCGCGCGTACCGACGCCGAGGCGGCCGATCTGCTGACCAGCGATTACGACGAGAACGACAAGCCCTTCCTGACCGGCGAGCGCACCGCCGAGGGCTTCTACAAGACGAGGAAGGGCATCGATCAGGCCATCTCGCGCGCCATCGCCTACGCGCACTACGCCGACCTGGTGTGGTGCGAGACCGGGACGCCGGACCTCGAGTTCGCCCGCAAGTTTGCCGAGGCCGTGCACAAGGTGCATCCCGGCAAGATGCTGGCCTACAACTGCTCGCCGTCTTTCAACTGGAAGAAGAACCTCGACGACGCCACCATCGCCAAGTTCCAGCGCGAGCTCGGTGCCATGGGCTACAAGTACCAGTTCATCACGCTGGCCGGCATCCACTCGATGTGGTTCAACATGTTCGACCTGGCCCAGGACTACGTGCAGCGCGGCATGTCCGCCTATGTCGAGAAGGTGCAGGAGCCCGAGTTCGCGGCCCGCGACCGCGGCTACACCTTCGTGTCGCACCAGCAGGAAGTCGGTACCGGCTATTTCGACGAAGTCACCACCGTGATCCAGGGCGGCAAGTCGAGCGTGACGGCGCTCACCGGCTCGACCGAGGAAGAGCAATTTCACTGATCTCCGGCTGTCACTGAGTGTTCGGTCCCCGCGCGAGTCATCGGCGGGGATTTTTTTTACCCGGACTCAGTCGCGCAGCCGCAGTTCCCGTACGCCGCGGCCGAGGCGCTGGCGAAGCAGGGCACGCAAGGTGACGCCCTCGACATAGCCCACGAGGGCGGCTATCTGCTCGAGGCTCTTGTCGCTGGTCTTGAGCAGGTGAACGGCGCGCTCCACCCGCAGGTCCTGGAAATAAGACAGCGGCGTCTTGCCCAGGACCTGCCGCATGCGGCGCGCCAGGGTGCGCTTGCTGGTGCCGGCGGCCGCCGCGGCCTCATCGAGCGAAAAGCCCTCGGCCAACCGGCTACGCGCCCAGCGTTCGAAGCGTTGCACGGTGGGATCGGCATGCGTCAGGTGATCGGTGATCACGTAGGCGGACTGGGAAGGCCGCGAGTCGACGATCAGGTACTTGGCCACGGTGGCTGCGAGCTCCGGGCTGGCGTGGCGCACGAGCAGTAGCGCCATATCGATGTGGCTCAGCGCGGCACCGGCGGTGACGAAGGGGCCCGAGCTCACCAGCATGCGGGATTCGTCGAGCTTCACGGCGGGATAGCGCTGGCGGAACAGCGAAGCCAGCCACCAGGTCGTGGTCGCATGGCGCTGATCCAGCAGGCCTGATTCCGCCAGCACGAAGGTGCCGATGCACGCGGCTGCGATGCGGACGCCGTCTCCGGCCCGGCTACGCAAAGCGGCCGCGGCTTCGTCGACGTCGCGTCGCCTCAAGGCCGCCTGGAGGCGTTCAGGCATCTTCTCACCCAGCGCCGGCACCACGATCCAATCAGGCCGGCCGGCATCGGGTGACGACACGACCGGCACGCGCAGACCCTGGGAGGTGCGGACGCGGCTGCGCATGCCCGTGACCCGCAGCTCGAAGGGAGGAACGTCGACGCCCAGCATGCCCGCCAACTCATTGGCCGTGCTGAAGACATCCTGCACCGTGGCCAGCCCGGTATCGAACACGCCATCGAGTGCGAGCAGGTTGATCCTCATGGCAATAACAGTAGCAAAGATGTCAAGAATGCCAATAGGTCGAACCCCGTGCCGTGCCTAGAGTTGTTGTCATGGACGCGCATCCCGCGCGGCCTGGTTCAACGGAGACTCTCATGATCAAGTACGCATTGTTCGCCCGCCTCGAAGCCAATCCTGGCAGGGAAGCCGAGGTGCAGAAGTTCCTCGAAGCCGGCCTCGTCATGGCGCGTGAGGAAAAGACCACGCCGATCTGGTTCGCCCTGCGCCTGTCGCCGAGCACCTTCGGCGTGTTTGATGCCTTCGAGGACGAGGCTGGCCGCCAGGCACATCTGTCCGGGCCTATCGCGCAGGCGCTGATGGCGAAGGCCCCCGAGTTGTTCGCCCGCCCGCCCTCGATCGAGCCCATCGAGGTGCTGGGACTGAAGAACGCGGCGCCCGCATCCTGATCGCAGCGGCTAGAATCGCGAGCTTCCGTCAGCGCAGCAACAAGGGCGAGAAAGGCATCCTGGTTATGACACCGCGAACTACTCCGCAAGGACTGAGCGGCTTCTTCCGTGAAGGAAAGGGCCGGTAGGCCGCGCATGCTGGAAGGCTCCAGCGCCTGATGCTCAACACCGAAGCGCGGTCCCCGGACCGCGCTTTTTGTTTTTCCGCCGAGGTTTTTCCATGATCCAGATCACGCTTCCCGACAACTCGCGCCGCGAGTTTCCAGGCCCGGTTTCCGTGGCCGACGTAGCCAAGTCCATCGGCCCTGGCCTGGCCAAGATGACGGTGGCCGGCAAGGTCGACGGCCGCCTGGTGGACGCGAGCGACCTGATCGAGCAGGACGCGAAGCTGCAGATCATCACGCCCAAGGACGAAGAGGGCCTGGAAATCATCCGCCACTCGACGGCCCACCTGGTCGGTCACGCGGTCAAGCAGCTCTACCCGACGGCGAAGATGGTGATCGGACCGGTCATTGAAGAGGGCTTCTACTACGACATCTCGTACGAGCGCCCCTTCACGCCCGAGGACATGGAGGCCATCGAGGCGCGCATGCGCCAGTTGATCGCCCAGGATTACGACGTCATCAAGAAGATGACGCCGCGCGACGAGGTCATCGAAGTCTTCAGGGGCCGGGGCGAGGACTACAAGCTGCGGCTGGTGGAAGACATGCCCGATGAGAAGGCGATGGGCCTGTACTACCACCAGGAGTACGTCGACATGTGCCGCGGTCCGCACGTGCCGAACACGCGCTTTCTCAAGGTCTTCAAGCTCACGAAGCTGGCCGGGGCCTATTGGCGCGGCGACGCACGCAACGAGCAATTGCAGCGCATCTACGGCACGGCCTGGGCCGACAAGAAGCAGCTCGACGACTACATCCGCCGCATCGAGGAGGCTGAAAAGCGCGACCACCGCCGGCTCGGCAAGGAACTGGACCTGTTCCACATTGACGAGGTCGCCCCGGGCGTGGTCTTTTGGCACCCCAAGGGCTGGGCGATCTGGCAGGCGGTCGAGCAGTACATGCGCAAGGTCTATCGCGACACGGGCTACCAGGAGGTCAAGGGCCCGCAGATCCTCGACAAGAGCCTGTGGGAGAAGACGGGCCACTGGCAGAACTACCGTGAGAACATGTTCACGACCGAGTCGGAGAAGCGCGACTACGCGCTCAAGCCGATGAACTGCCCGGGCCACGTGCTGATTTTCAAGAGCGATCTGCGCAGTTACCGCGACCTGCCGATCCGCTACGGCGAGTTCGGCCAATGCCACCGCAACGAGCCTTCGGGCGGGCTGCACGGCATCATGCGGGTGCGCGGCTTCACCCAGGATGACGGCCACATCTTCTGCACGGAGGACCACATCCTGGACGAGTGTGTGGCCTACACCGGGCAACTGCTCAAGGTCTATGCGGACTTCGGCTTCAAGGACATCCTCTACAAGGTGGCGACGCGGCCCGACAACCGCATCGGCTCCGATGAGCTCTGGGACAAGGCCGAGAACGCGCTCATGGAGGCGCTGCGCCGCTCCGGCGTGGAATTCGTGATCTCGCCTGGCGAAGGGGCCTTCTACGGCCCCAAGATCGAGTACACGCTGCGCGATGCCATCGGACGCCATTGGCAATGCGGCACGATGCAGGTGGACTTCAACATGGCCGAGCGCCTGGGCGCCGAGTACGTGACGGAAACGAGCGGCAGGGCGCATCCGGTCATGCTGCATCGCGCGATCGTCGGGAGCCTGGAGCGATTCATCGGCATGCTGATCGAACACCACGCCGGCGCCTTGCCAGCATGGCTGGCGCCGGTGCATGTCGCGGTGCTCAACATCAGTGAGGGACAGGCGGAATACGCATCTCAGGTTGCGAAAACGTTGCAAAATCAAGGGCTTAGAGTTTCACTCGATCTTCACAACGAAAAGATTACGTATAAAATACGGAAGCATTCGTTGCAAAAGCTTCCCTACATCCTTGTCGTAGGCGAGAAAGAAAAGGAAGCAGGTGCCGTCGCAGTGCGCGCCCGGGGCAATCTTGACCTCGGTGTCATGTCGGTAGAGGCGTTCTCACAGAAGATCGCCCACGACATCCAACACAAGCTTTGAATTTCAACCGGTTCAAAGGCTGATTTCAACAATCAGGCCGCTTGTGGGTGCGAACTGAACGGTGTTCGCTACAAATTTTGTAGCAAATGATTTGAAGGACCCTGACCATCGCTACTGCATTTCGCGACCGCCGCCACCGCGAGGAACGCCAACACCGCCTGAACCGGGAGATCATGGCCCCGGAAGTTCGCCTGATCGGGCCCGACAACGAGCAATTGGGTGTCGTGAGTCTTGCCGAGGCCTTGCGGCTGGCCGGTGAGCAGGACGTGGACCTCGTGGAGGTGGTTGCGGCGGCCAATCCGCCGGTCTGCCGCCTGATCGAGTACGGCAAGTTCAAGTACCACGAGCAGAAGAAGGCCGCTGAAGCGAAATCGAAGCAGAAGGTCATCGAGGTCAAGGAAGTCAAGTTCCGTCCGGGCACGGACGAAGGCGACTACAACATCAAGATGCGCAACATCCGGCGCTTTCTCGATGACGGCGACAAGTGCAAGATCACGCTGCGCTTCCGGGGGCGCGAGATCACGCACCAGGAACTGGGGCTGGCGCTGCTGCAGCGCATTCGCGACGAACTCGGCGACAGCATCGTCGTCGAGCAGTTCCCCAAGCTGGAAGGCCGGCAGATGATCATGATGATCGCGCCGGGCCGGAAGAAGGGCGGCGGGGCCGTCAAGTCGGCGGCCGACGCGTCGGCGACGCCTGCGGCGGCTTGAGCCGCTGTGGCTGTCATGGAGTTTTGAAGGGATTTCGCTGCTGCCCGCGCTCCAGGGTGCAGGCAGCGGCGAGATGAAGAAGTGTCTCGGGGCCGACAAGTCCGTGGGAATCATTCCCCGGCGCCTCACGAGCACAAAAGATAGGAGCATTCACATGCCCAAAATGAAGACCAAGAGCAGCGCGAAAAAGCGTTTCCGCGTTCGTCCCGGTGGCACCGTCAAGCGCGGTCAAGCCTTCAAGCGTCACATCCTGACGAAGAAGACCACCAAGAACAAGCGTCACTTGCGTGGTGCCACGGCAGTGCATGAGACCAACATGGTCTCGATGGCCGCCATGTTGCCCGGCAGCGGCATCTAACACGACGAACAAGGAGTACACACATGCCTCGCGTCAAACGTGGTGTTACGGCCCGCGCCCGCCACAAGAAGGTTCTCGCACTCGCCAAGGGTTTCCGCGGCCGCCGCGGCAATGTCTTCCGCATCGCCAAGCAGGCGGTGATGAAGGCCGGGCAATACGCCTACCGTGACCGCCGTACCAAGAAGCGCGTTTTCCGCCAACTGTGGATCGCACGTATCAATGCCGCGTCGCGTGAACTGGGCTTGACTTACAGCCAGTTCGCCAACGGCATCCGCAAGGCCGGTATCGAGATCGACCGCAAGGTCCTGGCCGATATTGCCGTGCACGACAAGGCCGCTTTTGCCGGCATCGTGGAGCAGGTCAAGGCCAAGCTGGCTGCTTGATCCCGCAAGCAGGTCGCCGCCTTCGGGTGGTGGCCTGCGCCCACGGCTACAAGGGCTGGCGCTTGAAAGGGCTCCAGCCCTTTTTTATTCGCGGGCCGGCCTCTTTCACTTCACGTCTCCAAGAATTTCCATGAACGAGTTGGACTCCCTGGTCGAAACCGCACGTGCGGCCTTTGCCGAAGCCAAGGCCCCGGCCGAGCTCGAGAACGCCAAAGCCCAGTTCCTGGGCAAGTCCGGCCGTATCACCGAGCTGATGAAAGGCATGGCCGCCCTCAGCGTCGACGAGAAGAAGTCACGTGGCGCTGCGATCAACGTGGCCAAGCAGGCCATCGAGGCGGCCCTGGGCGAACGCCGCCAGCAGCTTGCCGACGAAGAACTCGCGGTCCAGTTGCACGCGGAAGCGCTCGACGTGACGCTGCCTGGCCGCCGGCGTGCGGGGGGTGGCCTGCATCCCGTCAGCCGCACCATGGAGCGCATCGAGGCGATCTTCTCCAGCATGGGTTTCGATGTCGCCGATGGCCCCGAGGTCGAAAGCGACTGGCACAGCTTCACCTCGCTGAACAATCCGCCGAATCATCCTGCGCGCTCGATGCAGGACACCTTCTACGTCGACATTCACGGCGAGGATGGCATCCCCTACAACCTGCGTCCTCACACCAGTCCGATGCAGGTGCGCTATGCGCATCAGCACATCAAGAAATACGCGGCACAGTTCGAGGCCGCGGCCGCCGACTCCACCGGCACCGTCAAGGCGCCCGAGATCCGCGTGATCGCGCCGGGGCGCACCTACCGCGTCGACAGCGACGCCACCCACTCCCCCATGTTCCACCAGTGCGAAGGCTTGTGGCTGGGCGAGAACGTCAGCTTCAAGGACCTGAAGGTCGTCTTCACCGACTTCTGCCGCAGCTTCTTCGAGACCGATGACCTGGTGCTGCGCTTCCGGCCCAGCTTCTTCCCGTTCACCGAACCGAGCGCGGAGATCGACATCCAGTTTCAAACGGGCCCCCTGGCGGGCCGCTGGCTCGAGGTGTCGGGCGCGGGCCAGGTCCATCCGCAGGTGGTGCGCAACATGGGCCTCGATCCGGAGCGCTACATCGGCTTCGCCTTCGGCATGGGCCCGGACCGGCTCACCATGCTGCGCTACGGCGTGAACGACCTGCGCCTGTTCTTCGACGGCGATCTGCGCTTCCTGAGCCAATTCCAGTAAACAGACGACAGAACGAGAACGCGAGATGCAATTCCCCGAGTCCTGGTTGCGTGAGTTCTGCAACCCGCCGATCGACAGCGAAGCCCTCGCCGAGACGCTCACCATGGGCGGCTTCGAAGTCGAAGAGCGCCGCCCGGCCGCGCCGCCCTTCAGCCGGGTCGTGGTCGGCGAGATCAGAGAGGCGGCGCAGCATCCCAATGCCGACCGGCTGCGCGTGTGCCAGGTCGACGCGGGGCAGGGCAGGCTGTTGAACATCGTTTGCGGCGCGCCCAATGCGCGCGCCGGCATCAAGGTGCCGCTGGCGCTGGTCGGCGCCGAACTGCCGCCCGGCGAGGACGGCCAGCCCTTCAAGATCAAGCTGGGCAAGCTGCGCGGCGTCGAAAGCGAAGGCATGCTGTGCTCGGCACGCGAGCTCAAGCTCAGCGAGGACCACGGCGGCCTGCTCGAGCTTGCGGCCGACGCGCCGATCGGTGCGGACGTGCGCGAGTTGCTCAAGCTCGACGACATCCTGCTCACGCTCAAGCTGACGCCTAACCTCGCACACGGCCTGAGCGTCTACGGCATCGCCCGCGAGCTGGCAGCGCTGACGGGTGCGCCGCTCAAGACGCCGGCGATCCCGCCGGTGACGGTGGCCGTTGACGACAAACTGCCGGTCCAGGTCGAGGCTCCCGATCTGTGCGGCCGTTTCTCCGGCCGCATCGTGCGCGGCGTCGACACCCAGGCCAAGACGCCGGCCTGGATGGTGGAGCGCCTGGCGCGCTGCGGGCAGCGCAGCGTGTCGCCGCTGGTCGATATCTCGAACTACGTCATGTTCGAGTACGGCCAACCCAGCCACATTTTCGATCTCGACAAGATCGACGGCGGTTTGGTCGTGCGCTGGGCCAAGGCGGGCGAGCAGCTCAAGCTGCTCAATGGGAACACGGTCACTCTGGATGCGAAGGTCGGCGTGATCGCCGACGGGCACGGCAACGTGGAGTCGCTGGCCGGCATCATGGGCGGGGATGCGACCGCGGTGTCCGACGACACGCGCAACATCTACGTCGAGGCCGCATTCTGGTGGCCCGAAGCGATCCAGGGCCGGGCACGCCGCTTCAACTTCTCGACCGATGCGGGCCATCGCTTCGAACGCGGCGTCGACCCGAGCCGCACCGTGCAGATCATCGACCGCGTCACGCACCTGATCCTCGAGATCTGCGGTGGCCAGCCCGGCCCGATCGACGACAAGACCCTGCGCCAGCCCGAGGCCCGTTCCGTCACGCTGCGGGTGGCCCGTGCCGCGCGCGTGATCGGCATGCCGCTGACCCAGGCCCAGTGCCGCGATGCCCTGCGCCGGCTCGGCTTTCCGATCGAGGAGGGCGAGGGCACCCTGGTGGTCACGCCGCCGCCGCATCGCTTCGACCTGCTGATCGAGGAGGATCTGATCGAAGAGGTCGCCCGCCTCATCGGCTACAACAACCTGCCCACGGTGGCGCCCCTGGCGCCCATCACCGCCCGCGCGAAGCCTGAAGCGCAGCGAAGCAACTTCGCGGTGCGGCACCGGCTCGCCGCGCTGGGCTACCAGGAGACCATCAACTTCAGCTTCGTCGAGGCCCACTGGGAACAGCAGCTCGCGGGCAATGCCAATCCCATCAAGCTGCTGAACCCGATCGCCAGCCAGATGAGCGTGATGCGCTCCTCGCTGATCGGCTCGCTGCTCCAGGTTCTGAAGTTCAACCTCGACCGCCGCGCCCCGCGTGTACGCGTGTTCGAGATCGGCCGCGTGTTCCTGCGCGACGACACGGTCGCCACCACGGACAGCACGGTCAAGGGTGTGCACCAGCCGATGCGCGTGGCCGGCCTGGCCTTCGGCGATGCCGAGGCCGAGCGCTGGGACGGCAAGCCCCAGCGCGTCGACTTCTTCGACGTGAAGGGCGATGTCGAGGCCTTGCTCGCGCCCCGTGTGCCCACCTTCGAAGCGGCCGAGCATCCGGCGCTGCATCCCGGCCGTGCGGCGCGCGTGCTGCTGGATGGCCGGCCGGTCGGTGTGATCGGCGAACTGCACCCGCGCTGGCGCCAGCAGTGGGAGTTCCCGCAGGCGCCCGTTGTGTTCGAACTCGCGCTCGATGCCGTCAACGCGCGGCCCGTGCCCGCTGCCCGACCGGTGCCCAAGCATCAGTCGGTGGAACGCGACATCGCCGTCGTCGTGGGCGAAGCCATCACGCACGATGCCTTGATGCGTACCATCCGCGCGGCCGCCGATCCGGCGCTGCTGCGCGATGCCGTGCTGTTCGACATCTACCGGCCCCCGGTCGGTCGCGACACGCCGACGGGCCCCGGTGGGCTGGCGCGCGGCGAGAAGAGCATGGCCGTGCGGCTGCGCTTCAACAGCGATGGCGCGACGCTGACCGACGAGCAGGTCGAGGCGGCCGTGGCGGCCATCCTCGAACAACTGAGCGCGCGGCTCGGCGCGCATCTGCGGGTATGAAGCTCATGGATTTCACGCTCGAAGCTCTGGAAACGCCGGCGCTCACCAAGGCGCACCTGGCCGATCTGCTGTTCGAACAGATCGGCCTCAACAAGCGTGAGTCCAAGGACATGGTCGAGGCCTTCTTCGACCTGATCGCGCGCAGCCTGATCGAGGGCACGGACGTCAAGATCTCGGGCTTCGGCAATTTCCAGATCCGCACCAAGGCGCCGCGACCGGGGCGCAACCCGCGCACCGGTGAAGCCATCCCGATCGGCGAGCGCCGCGTCGCCACCTTCCACGCCAGCGCCAAGCTCAAGGAGCAGATCCAGGGGAGCGCCGACGAGGGCGCCTCGCAGGAGGTGGAGTGGAATCTCGGGGCCGAATAGTTGATGCTGTTGGTACCCACGGTACTTGGACTCGTGCGCTGCGTGGAGTAACCTCTCAGGTTTCCCGCGCACCGTCTTGATTTCAATGGAGAAAACGCTCCTGCCCCCGATCCCCGTCAAACGCTACTTCACCATCGGTGAGGTCGCTGAGCTTTGCGGCGTCAAGCCGCACGTGCTGCGCTATTGGGAACAGGAATTCACGCAGCTGCGTCCGATGAAGCGGCGCGGCAACCGCCGCTACTACCAGCACCACGAGGTGCTGATGATCCGCCGCATCCGCGACCTGCTCTACGACCAGGGCTTCACCATCAGTGGTGCGCGCAACAAGCTGCAGGAGATGGTGCAGTTCGAGCGCGAGCGCCGCAAGGCCGGGGACGTGCCGCTCGAAGGCATGGAAGCGGTCGAGATCGATCGCGAAGAGTTCGAGGCCGCACTGCAGGAGGACCACGAAGCGCACGACGATGCGGAACGTCCGACCTTCGACATGTCGCAACTGGCGCGGCTGAGACGCGAGCTTTATGAAATTCGTGAGTTGCTCAGCCCGAATCACTGAAAAGCCCGGGCTATAATGGCGAGCTTCGGTGTGTGGCGCAGCCTGGTAGCGCACTTGCATGGGGTGCAAGGGGTCGAAGGTTCGAATCCTTTCACACCGACCAACAAAACGTCCAAGGGCGTCCGGTTTCACTGACCGGACGCCCTTGTTTCGTCCGCCGCTCACATGTTGCCTGCCATCCAGGGTCTCGCGCACAGGGTGCGCACGCGGCGTGCCAACCGGCAACTGGGCGGTCTGCTCGCGTTCGTGGCCGGCGCGGTCAATGCCGGAGGCTTCCTGGCGGTGCAGCGCTACACCTCTCACGTGACCGGCATCATCTCTTCCGTGGCCGATGACCTGGTCCTCGGGCAGTTCGCCCTCGCCATGGCGGGCGTCTGTGCCTTGCTTGCGTTTCTCTTCGGTGCAGCCACGACGGCGGGGCTGGTGCACTGGGCGCGCCGGCGCGAACTCCACAGCGAATTCGCCTTGAGCCTTCTGGTCGAGGCCTTGCTGCTGCTGATCTTCGGCCTGCTCGGCGCCAACCTGGAACTCTACGTCGATGTCTTCGTATCCTCGACGGTCCTGTTGCTGTGCTTCATCATGGGCCTGCAGAACGCCATCGTCACCAAGATCTCCAAGGCCGAGATCCGCACGACGCACATGACCGGCATCGTGACCGACCTCGGTATCGAGCTGGGACGGCTGCTCTACTGGAACCGCACCCGCGATGCGAAGCTGGAGCATTTCGTTCGTGCCGACCGGGACAAGCTGGCCATCCACGCCACGATCCTCGGGCTCTTCTTCGTGGGCGGCCTTGTCGGTGCCACCGCCTTCAAGGCCATCGGCTTCTCTTCGACCGTCCCGCTCTCGGCGTTGCTGATGGCGGTCGCGGCGCCGCCGCTGCTGCGCGACCTGCGCGCGCGCGCCATGGCTGCGGCAAGGAAGTCTTGAGAAGCCGTGGCGCAAGCCCGCCGCGCCCGCTCGCGCGGCAGCTCAGATGATGCGAGAGAAGCGGGCCCGCTTGCGGTCCGACTGCAGATAGCGGTCGAAGACCATGGCGACGGCGCGCACGAAGAACCATCCCGTGTCGGTCACCGTGAGATCGCGTTCGGTGATGTGCACCAGGCCGCCGGTTTCCATCGGTTCCAGGCCAGCCATCTCGGCCGCGAAGTACGCCTTGAAGTCGATGAGATGGGCGATGCCGACGGATTCGAAGTCCACGTAGCCCTGGCACATGATGGCCATGATGACACTGCGGCGCAGCACGTCGTCGCGTGTGAGCGCGAGGCCGCGTGCGATCGGCAGCCTTCCCTGGTCCAGGTCGTCGTAGTAGTCCTCGAGCGACTTCGCGTTCTGGCTGTAGGTGCCGCCGAGCTTGCCGATGGCCGAGACACCCAGCGCGACCAGGTCGCAGTCCGGATGGGTGCTGTAGCCCTGGAAGTTCCGGTGCAGCCGTCCCTGCCGCTTCGCGATCGCGAGGCTGTCGGTCGGCAAGGCGAAGTGGTCCATCCCGATGTACACATAGCCTGCCGCGGTGAGTGCGGCGATGGAGCGTGACAGCATCTCGATCCTGGTTGCCGCGCCGGGCAACTCCTCTGTGGCGATCCGGCGCTGCGGCTTGAAGCGCTCGGGCAGGTGCGCATAGGCATAGAGCGCGACGCGATCCGGCCGCAGCGTGCATATCCGCGCCAGCGTGCGATCGAAGGAGTCGAGCGTCTGCCGGGGCAGGCCGTAGATCAGGTCGCAGTTGACCGAAAGAAAGTGCTGCGCGCGCGCCGCAGCCATCAGGTCGAACACCTGCTGCGCGGGCTGGATCCGATGCACGGCGCGCTGCACCTCGGGCTCGAAGTCCTGCACGCCGAAGCTCAGGCGGTTGAAGCCCAGCCGCGAGAGATGTGCCAGGCGCTTGGCGTCGACGGTGCGCGGATCGATCTCGATGGCGTATTCGCCGTCCGGCGCCAGCGTGAAGGCCTCGCGCAGCATGCGCATCAGTTCGCTCAGCCCCTGGTCATCGAGAAAGGTGGGCGTGCCCCCGCCGAGGTGCAACTGGCTCACCGGCGCCCGGGCCCCGATCTGCTCGACCTGCAGCGCGATCTCCTTGCCCAGGTACTGCAGGTACTCGCGCGCACGTTCCGCGTGGCGCGTGATGATCTTGTTGCAGGCGCAGTAGTAGCAAAGCGATGCACAGAAGGGGATGTGTACGTAGAGCGACAGCGGCGCCCTGCCGGCGCTCATGCCCAGGCGGCGCTGGCGTGCGGCGTCCGCGTAGTCGGCCGGCCCGAAGGCCTCGACGAAGCGGTCCGCCGTCGGGTAGGAGGTGTAGCGGGGCCCGGCCACGTCCAGGCGCGCCAGGGTCTGGGAGGAAACGGGGCTCGTCGGTCTTTCGGTGGGCGGCGGCGGAGCCAGCGCGATGGTAGGCATGCTGTGTAGAGATAAGGAGGGAGCGTTTTCAGCGTAGCGGTGCGCCGGACTTCGTGGTTGATCTGGATCAATCAAGTCGCGGCGCAACGCCTTGGCGCATCAGGCCCGGTGGACCTCACGGCCATCGCCGTGCCCGGGTTCTTTCCGCTTCGTGTAGCCGTGCCACAGGCTGCCCGCGATGCGATGCGCGAGTTCGTCGGCGCGCCGCTGCAAGGCAGGATTGCCCAGCGCCTGGGTCGTGTCGCGGAACAGCGCGAGCCAGCGATGGAAGAGGCAGGGCGTGAGCCCCGGCAGGGCGGCGTGGACCGGCATGGGCGCGCCCCTGTAGCGCGCCGTGCCGCGAAGGGTGGAAGACCAGAAGTCGACCAGCTTGGCGAGATGCCGGTCCCAGTCCTTGATGCGCGCATCGAAGATCGGCCCCAGCACCGGGTCCTCGCGGATCCTGGCATAGAAGGCGTGGACCAGCCGGACCACCTCGTCCTCCGTGCAGAGTTCTTCGGCCGGGTTCGGCAAGCTGTCGTCCTGCGAATCAAAGGCCCCGGGTTGTGCGCTCATCGTGCTGGCCTCCTTGTCGGTTCCATGCGTCGCGTGGTGCGGCGATCGACAAGCTTAGACCTGCTGCCCTGCGCGCGTGTTGACGTAGGGCAAGCTTTCGTCGAGGTCACGGCGCCGCGGGGGGCGGGCGACGCAAAGCTTGCGCTAGCGCAAGGTCGGCCGTCGCGGCGCAGGCGACCATTCCGGCACCACGGCACACACGTACACACGCGCAGACGGCGCCGCGAGAGCCCGGCCTGCCTGCCAGAAGGAGACCCCATGACCCATGCCACCACCAGAATCATTCGCGAGGAACACGGCGCTCTGTCCGCCATGCTGCGATCCATCCCGCTTCTTCTGGCGCAGCATCGCCAGCATGGCACCTTGCCGGACTTCGCTGCGCTGCGCGCCATGGTCTTCTACGTGGACGAGTTCCCCGAGAAGCGGCACCACCGCAAGGAATCGGAGCTGCTCTTTCCCAAGCTGCGCGCGCGCACGCCGCTGTCGCGCGAGCTCCTCGACCGGCTCGACGAGGACCATGCGCGCGGCGAGCGCAGGATCCGTCACGTCGAGCATGCGCTGCTGGCCTTCGAGATGATGGGCGAGGCGCGCCGGCGCGAGTTCGAGGAAGCCGTCGACCAGTACGTCGACTTCTACCTGGCGCACATGGCGATGGAAGAGCGCGAGATCCTGCCGCTGGCCGAGCGCGTCCTCACCCCGGAGGACTGGGCGGACCTGGACGAAGCCTTCGCTCGCAACCGCGACCCTCTGACGGGCTGCGAACCCGACGAAGAGTACCGGCAGCTCTTCACGCGCATCGTCAATGTGGTCCCCGCGCCGATCGGCCTGGGGGCCGCCGCCTGAGAGTCGGCGCGGCAGCGTGGTCCGCGCCTTGATCCAGATCAAGCCCCACGCCCCTGCCGCGCCCTAGCCTCGAAGCATGCAAGCTGCCTTCCAGCCGGCGGCGCCATCGTCGGCCTCGCCTTCTTCTTCCCCGCACGCCACGCCGCCCCAGCACGCCGCCTGGGCGCTGCTCGACGATCCTGCGGAGTGGCCCGCGTTCGGTCGCCCGGTGGACGGGCAGGGCGACGAGGGGCAGGGCGGCCGCTGGGAATCGCAGGTGGTGGTCGAAGGCATGCACTGCGCGGCCTGCGCCTTCTCGGTCGAAAACGCCCTGTCGCAGGTGCCCGGCGTGCTCGAGGTGGACGTGAACGCCGCCACCCGGCGTGCGCGCGTGGTCTGGTCCGCGGCCGCGGTGAAGCCCTCGCGCTGGTTCGCGGCCAGCGCCGCCGCGGGCTACCGCCTCCTGCCTGCGGCCGACCTCTTCCTGCGCGCGCGCCGCACGCGCGAGGCGCGGCTGGCGCTGTGGCGCTGGCTCGTCGCGGGCTTCTGCATGATGCAGGTCATGATGTACGCCTACCCGGCGTACGTCGCCGAGCCCGGCGACATGACGGCGGACGCAGCCCAGCTGCTGCGCTGGGCCTCCTGGGTGCTGACGCTGCCGGTGCTGCTGTTTTCGTGCAGCCCCTTCTTCCGCAGCGCGCTTCGCGATCTGCGGGCGCGCCGCGTCGGCATGGACCTGCCGGTCGCGCTCGGCATCGCGATCACCTTCGTCGTCAGCACGGCGGCCACCTTCGATCCGACGGGCCCGCTGGGCAGCGAGGTCTACTTCGACTCGCTGACCATGTTCGTCTTTTTCCTGCTCACGGGTCGCTGGCTGGAAGCGCGTCTGCGCGACCGTACCGCCGGTGCCCTGGAAGCCTTGATGAACCGCCTGCCCGACAGCGTGGAGCGGCTGGGCGCCGACGGCGAATTCACGCGCGTCGCCGTGCGCCGCCTGGCCGCGGGCGACGTGGTGCGCGTGCTGCCCGGCGAGGCCTTTCCCGCCGACGGGGTGGTGCTCGAAGGCGAAACCGCCGCCGACGAAGCGCTGCTCACCGGCGAATCGCGGCCGGTGTCGCGCGGCTGCGGTGCGCGGGTGCTGGCCGGCAGCCACAACCTGTCGTCGGCCGTGCGGGTGCGCATCGATGCCGTCGGCGACGACACCCGCTTCGCGCAGATCGTGGCGCTCATGGAGAACGCCTCGCTGCAGAAGCCCCGCCTGGCCCGCCTTGCGGATCGCGCAGCGCGGCCTTTCCTCGCCGCGGTGCTGGCCGCTGCCGCCGCTGCGGCCGCGCTGTGGTGGCACATCGACCCCGGCAAGGCGCTGATGGTGGCGGTGTCGGTCCTGATCGTGACCTGTCCCTGCGCGCTCTCCCTCGCCACGCCGGCCGCCATGCTCGCGAGCGCCGGCGCGCTGGCACGACGCGGCGTGATGGTGCGCAACCTCCAGGCGCTGGAAGCGCTCGCGGCCATCGACACCCTCGTCTTCGACAAGACGGGCACCCTGACCGGCGAGACGCCGCGCCTGGGCCGGGTCTACTGCCGCCAGGGCATGCGGCCCGGCGATGCGGTGGAACTGGCCGCCGCGCTCGGCCAGCGCTCCCTGCATCCCGCCTCGCGTGCAATGACGGCGGCATGGGCGGCGCAGTTCCGATCGCCGCCCGCATGGGAGCTGCTCCAGGTCACCGAGCACGGCGGCCTGGGCCTGGAAGGGAGGGTGCGGCGCCGTGGCCTCGCGGACGCCGAAGCCTGGCGCTTGCGCCTGGGTTCGGCCGCGTTCTGCGGCGTCCAGCCCCTTGACATCGAGTCCGCGCAGATCCACCTGAGCGATCCGAAAGGATGGATCGCCAGCTTCGTGCTGAACGAGGAACTGCGTCCCGATGCCTGCGATGCCGTCGCGGCCTTGAAAGCCCAGGCGCTGGCGGTGCGGTTGCTGTCCGGCGACCGCGCGGCCGCGGCGTGCGAGATCGGTCGGCAAGCGGGCATCCACGCCGTGCAGGGCGACTGCAGCCCCGAGTCCAAGCTCGGCACCTTGAGGGAGCTGCAGGCCGAAGGCCACCGCGTCGGCATGGTGGGAGACGGCCTCAACGACGGGCCGGTGCTCGCCCATGCGGACGCCTCCTTCGCCATGGGCAACGCGGTCCCGCTGGCCCAGGCGCGTGCCGACTTCGTCGTCCTCGGCGGCGCGCTCGGAGCGGTGCCCGCGGCGGTGGCGCAGGCCCGCCGGACCCTGCGTGTCGTGCGGCAGAACCTCTGGTGGGCCGCGGGCTACAACGCTCTGTGCGTGCCCGTGGCCCTCGCCGGATGGCTGCCCGCCTGGCTGGCAGGGCTCGGCATGGCCGCGAGTTCTCTGGCGGTGGTCTTCAACGCGGCGCGCCTGGCGCTGCCGGCCGGCAAGAGCGAAAGCGGGGGCTGCTGATGGACATCCTCTTCCTGCTCGTTCCCCTCTCCGTGGTGCTCGTGCTGGCCATCCTCGGCGGGCTCTGGTGGGCGGTGGAGCAGGGCCAGTTCGAGGACATCGAAGGCGAAGGCGAACGCATCCTGCACCGGGATTGATCTGTATCAAATCCCTGCGCGCGCATGGCCGGGACACTCGAAGACATGCACGACAAGGCCATGAAATGAACACGTCCAACTCTTCTCCTGCCATCTACGACGACACTGTCGTGCGGCAGTTCGCCCTCATGTCCGTGGTCTGGGGGGTGGTCGGCATGCTCGTCGGCGTGGTCATCGCATCACAGCTGGCCTGGCCGCAGCTGAACTTCGGCATCCCATGGCTCAGCTACGGGCGGCTGCGTCCGTTGCACACCAATGCGGTGATCTTCGCCTTCGGCGGCTGCGCACTGATGGCGACGAGCTTCCACGTCGTGCAGCGCACCTGCCAGACACGTCTCTTCGCGCCCAGGCTGGCCTCCTTCGTCTTCTGGGGCTGGCAGGCCGTGATCGTGGCGGCAGCCATCAGCCTGCCCCTGGGCTACACCAGCGGCAAGGAATACGCCGAACTCGAATGGCCGATCGACATCCTCATCGCGCTGGTGTGGGTGGCCTACGCCATCGTCTTCTTCGGCACCATCGGCACGCGCAAGGTGCGCCACATCTACGTGGCCAACTGGTTCTACGGCGCCTTCATCATCGCCGTGGCGCTGCTGCACATCGTCAACAGCGCGGCCATGCCGGCGGGCTGGATGAAGAGCTACTCGGCCTATGCCGGCGTGCAGGACGCGATGGTGCAGTGGTGGTACGGCCACAACGCGGTCGGCTTCTTCCTCACCGCGGGCTTCCTCGGGATGATGTACTACTACATCCCCAAGCAGGTCGGCCGGCCGGTGTACTCGTACCGGCTCTCCATCGTCCACTTCTGGGCGCTGATCTTCACCTACATGTGGGCGGGCCCGCACCATCTGCACTACACGGCGCTGCCGGACTGGACGCAGTCCATCGGCATGGTGTTCTCGCTGATCCTGCTCGCGCCGAGCTGGGGCGGCATGATCAACGGCATCATGACCCTGTCGGGCGCCTGGCACAAGCTGCGCACCGACCCGATTCTGCGCTTCCTCATCGTGTCGCTGTCCTTCTACGGCATGTCGACCTTCGAGGGGCCCATGATGTCGATCAAGACGGTCAACGCGCTGTCGCACTACACCGACTGGACCGTCGGCCACGTACACAGCGGCGCGCTCGGCTGGGTCGGCCTGATCTCGATGGGTTCGCTCTACTACCTGATCCCCCGCATGTACGGCCGCACCGAGATGTACAGCGTCAAGGCCATCGAGCTGCACTTCTGGATGTCCACCGTCGGCATCGTGCTCTACATCGCCGCCATGTGGATCGCCGGCGTGATGCAGGGCCTGATGTGGCGCTCGGTCGACCCGGACGGCACGCTGACCTACACCTTCGTGGAGAGCGTCAAGGCCACCTATCCCTACTACGTGGTACGGGTGCTCGGCGGCCTGCTCTACCTGGCCGGCATGGTCCTGATGGCCTGGAACGTCCTCATGACGGTCGTGTCCGGTCGCTCGGCGCGCGCGCCCATTCCCCAGCCGGCGGCCGCACTGACCTGAGAAATCAGCTGAGAAAGAACAACGATGAGCTCTTCTTCTTCTTCTTCTTCTTCTTCTTCCGGGTCCGGCTTCTCGCACGAGAAGGTCGAGACCAGCAATTTCCTGATGGTGGTACTGATCCTGCTCGTCGTCGCCGTCGGCGGCCTGGTGGAGATCGTGCCGCTGTTCTTCCAGCGCTCCACCACCGAGGCCGTGGCCGGCATGAATCCGCCCACGCCGCTGCAGGTGCTCGGCCGCGACGTCTACGTGCGCGAGGGCTGCTACAACTGCCATTCCCAGATGATCCGGCCCTTCCGGGCCGAGACCCTGCGCTATGGCCACTACTCGGTGGCGGGCGAGTTCGTCTACGACCATCCCTTCCAGTGGGGCAGCAAGCGCACCGGCCCCGATCTGCATCGCGTGGGCGCCAAGTACAGCGACGAGTGGCATCGCATCCACCTGGTCAACCCGCGCGACCTGGTGCCCGAATCGAACATGCCGGCCTATCCCTGGCTGGAGAAGGCGATGGTCGACGGCGCTGCCGCCGCCGAGCACATGCGGGCGCTGCGCCGCGTGGGCGTGCCCTTCACCGACGAGCAGATCGCCAAGGCACCGGCGGAGGTCAAGGGCAAGACCGAGATGGATGCCGTCGTGGCCTACCTCCAGTCCCTCGGCCTGGCCGTGAAGTGAGGAGCGCCCAGATGGACATCACCACCCTGCGCATCGTGGCCACCCTGGTCTCCTTCGCCGCTTTCCTCGGCATCCTCGCCTGGGCCTGGTCGCGCCGACGCGCCGGCGCCTTCGAGGACGCCAGCCGACTGCCTTTCGAGCAGGACTGACAGACCCGAAACACTGAAAGACAACCATGAGCGATTTTTTCAGCAGCTTCTGGTCGAACTACGTGGCCATCGCCACGCTGGCGAGCATCCTGCTCTGCGCGCTGCTGCTCTGGGTGGTGGCGCGGTCCCGCACGCCCGGCAGTGCCGACGGCACCACCGGCCACGTGTGGGACGAGGACCTGCGCGAAGCCAACAACCCCATGCCGCGCTGGTGGATGGGGCTGTTCGTCATCACCATCGTCTTCGGCATCGGCTACCTGGTGGCCTACCCGGGCCTGGGCAGCTACCAGGGCGAGCTGGCCTGGAGCACGCAGAGCGAGTACAGCAAGGACCAGGAAAGCGCCAGGCGCCAGCTGGAGCCCGTGTATGCCGGCTTCGCCGCCATGCCGGTGGAGCGCGTGGCGGGCGAGCCGGCGGCCATGGCGATCGGCGAGCGCCTGTTCCTCAACAACTGCGCCCAGTGCCACGGCTCGGATGCCCGGGGCAGCAAGGGATTCCCGAACCTCGCGGACCGCGACTGGCTGCACGGCGGCACGCCGGACAAGATCAAGGAGTCCATCACGCAGGGTCGCACCGGCGTGATGCCGCCGATGGCCGAGGCCGTCGGCAGCACGGACGACGTCAAGAACGTGGCCAACTACGTGCTCAGCCTGTCCGGCAGCCCGCACGACTCGGTGCGCGCGGGCCTGGGCAAGAGCAAGTTCAGCGCCTGCGCGGCCTGCCACGGCGCGGCAGGCACCGGCAACCCGGCCCTGGGCGCGCCCAATCTCGCCGACAAGATCTGGCTGCACGGCTACGGGCAGGAGGCGATCATCTCGATCATCAACACCGGCAAGACCAACCAGATGCCGGCGCAGCAGGGTCGCCTGACCGACGCGCAGATCCATGTGCTGACCGCCTTCGTGTGGGGCCTGTCGAACAAGGCCAATGGCGCTCCCTGAACTCCCCATGGCCGACAGTCCCACACCGGTGCGGCCTTCGCGCCGGGTCATCCCCATTGCCGCGGAGCCGGCGGCGCCGTCCGGCGGCGGGCTCTTCGCGGCCCACCAGAAGGTCTATCCGCGCAGCGTGCGCGGCGTCTTCGCCCGCTGGCGCTGGGCGATGGTGTTCCTCACCCAGCTGGTCTTCTACGGTTTGCCCTGGCTCGAATGGGGCCAGCGCCAGGCGGTGCTGTTCGACCTGAGCGCGCGGCGCTTCTACATCTTCGGGCTGGTGCTGTACCCGCAGGACCTCATCTACCTCACCGGCCTGCTGGTGATCTCGGCGCTGTCGCTGTTCCTGTTCACGGCGGTGGCGGGGCGGCTGTGGTGCGGCTATGCCTGTCCGCAGACCGTCTACACCGAGATGTTCATGTGGGTGGAGCACCGCATCGAAGGCAACCGGACCGCCCGCATGCGGCTGGACGGCGAGTCCTTCTCGCTCGAGAAGCTGGTCAAGAAATGGTTCAAGCACGTCGTGTGGCTCGGCATCGCCCTGTGGACCGGCTTCACCTTCGTCGGCTACTTCACCCCGGTCCGCGAACTCGGCCTGGCCTTCCTGCAGACGCAGATGAGCGGCTGGGAGGTCTTCTGGGTGCTGTTCTACGGCTTCGCCACCTACGGCAACGCCGGCTTCATGCGCGAGCAGGTCTGCACGTACATGTGCCCGTATGCGCGCTTCCAGAGCGCGATGTTCGACCGCGACACGCTCATCGTCAGCTACGACGGCGCGCGCGGCGAGCCGCGCGGCGTGCGGCCCAAGGGCAGCGACGCCCGCGCCCGCGGTCTCGGCGACTGCATCGACTGCGCCCTGTGCGTGCAGGTCTGCCCCACCGGCATCGACATCCGCCAGGGTCTGCAGTACCAGTGCATCGGCTGCGGCCTGTGCGTGGACGCCTGCGACACCGTCATGGACAAGATGGCGGCCCCGCGCGGCCTGATCCGCTACGCGACGCAGAACAGCATGGCCGGCGGCTGGACGCGGGCGCAGGTGTTGCGTCGGGTGCTGCGCCCGCGGGTGCTGATTTATGCCGCGGTGCTGCTCGCCTTGACCGCCGGCCTGCTCGCCAGCCTGGTGGTGCGCACGCCGATGAAAGTCGACGTGGTGCGCGACCGCGCCTCGCTGGCCCGCATCGTCGAAGGCGGGCAGCTCGAGAACGTGTACCGGCTGCAGATCATGAATGCGACCGAGCGGCCGCAGCATTACCGCATCGAAGCCCGCGGACTGCCCGGCCTGCGCGTGGCTTCCTCGGCCACGGTGGAGGTCGGCCCCGCGCAGGCGCGCTGGGTGGTCGTGGGCCTGCAACTTCCCTATGGCAGCGCCACGCCCGGCTCGCACCCCGTGCACTTCGACGTGCGCGCGGAAGAGGGCGGTGCGCAGGTGTCGGAGAAGACCACCTTCCTGGTGCCCCGGTGAAACGACAGAAGAAGGAGATCCGATGAACGAACTCGCCCCACCCCCGGCCGCCGCCGATCCCTGGTGGCGCCACCCGATGCTGTGGATGGTGCTCGGCCTGCCCGCCATCGTGGTCGTGGCCAGCTTCGTGACGCTGTACCTCGCGCTGCGCACGCCCGACCCGGTGGTGCCGCAGAGCGACAACCCGCGCGCCCTCGGGTCATCCGGGGAGCGGGCCGGCAAGGGCCTGCTGCCGGCGATCGCCGGGCGCAACCATGCGGCGACGCCGGCGGAATATGCGCCGGGCGCGAAGCAATGAAACGCCAGCAGTGGATGTCGATTCTCTGGCCGGCCTTCCTGCTGGCCTGCGTCACCGAACTCGTGGTGTTCGCGCTGGTCGACCCGGCCGACCTGCACTGGCGCGGCGAAACCCTCGCGCTGTCGCGGCAGGCGATCTACACGGCCGGGTTCTTTCTCTTCTGGCTGTTCGGCGCCTGTGCCAACGCGCTGACGCTGCTGCTCATGCAGCCGGCCGCGGTGATCAACAGCCAGGAGGATTGATCATGCGCCGCAGGCCCTCGGGATCGACGATGCGCACGCGGCGCTGATCGATGTCGAGGATGCCGTCGCTCATGAACTTCGACATGGTCCGGCTCACCGTTTCGAGCGTGAGGCCGAGGTAGCTGCCGATCTCCTCGCGCGTCATGCGAAGGATGAACTCCGATTGCGAGAAGCCGCGGGCATGCAGCCGCTGGACCAGGTTGAGCAGGAAGGCGGCCAGCCGCTCCTCGGCGCGCATGCTGCCCAGCAGCAGCATCACGCCGTGCTCGCGCACGATCTCGCGGCTCATGATCTGGTGGACATGCCGCTGCAGCGCCTGCACTTCGCGCGACAGCGCCTCGATCTGGTGGAAGGGCATGACGCAGACCTCGGCATCCTCCAGCGCCACCGCATCGCAGCTGTGCTGGTCGTTGACGATGCCATCCAGGCCGATGATCTCGCCGGCCATCTGGAAGCCGGTCACCTGGTCGCGCCCGTCTTCGCTGGCCACGCGCGTCTTGAAGAAGCCGCTGCGGATGGCGAACAGCGAGGTGAACGGATCGCCGGTCCGGAACAGCGTTTCGCGCCGCTTGACCTTGCGGCGCCGGGCGACGATCGCGTCGATGCGTGCGAGATCGCCGGCGTCCAGGCCGGCAGGCATGCAGAGTTCGCGCAGGTTGCAACTGGAGCAGGCGACCTTGATGTGCTGAGAGTTCATGGTGTGCTGGGGATGCGGTCGATTCTGGGTCGCGCTGCGCATCGCCGGTTTGACGCACATCAATGTCGGCAGGCCCTGCCGACGGCATAGTGGCCTGGATTTGCCATCGCACCCCATGTCGAACGCCTCCAACGTCGCGGTTGCCGCCGCTTGCTCCGCCGCATGAACATGCAGACTGCTCTGGCGGGCACCGCCTTGCTGATGGGCCTGTTGGGGGGGCCGCATTGCGTCGCCATGTGCGCGGCAGCCTGCAGCGGCGTCATCCGCATCGTCCGCCCGGTGGGCGGCGGCGCCGCCGCCGCGTCGCTCCCGGCGCTGAGCGGCGAGGGCAGGGCGGCATGGATCTTCCACGCGGGTCGCATTGCAGGCTACGCGGGTGCGGGCGCCATCGCCGCATCGGCCGTGCAGGGCCTGGCTGCGGCGAGCAGCCACGCGATCGCGCTGCGGCCCTTGTGGGTCGTCCTCCACGTGTTCATCCTCGCCTGGGGATCGGCGCTCGTGGTGACGGGCCGTCAACCGCTGTGGGCGCATCGGCTGGGCCGCGGCATGTCCGCGCGGCTGCGCCCCGCCGTGGGCACGGCGCCAGGGCTGTTCGCCACGGGGGCCCTGTGGGTCTGCATGCCCTGCGGGCTGCTCTACTCGGCCCTGATGCTCGCGGGCCTGGCCAACTCGCCTGTCGGGGGCGCGGCGGCCATGGCCCTGTTCGCGGCAGGCAGCGGCCTCTCGCTGGTGCTCGCCCCCTGGCTGTGGACCCGCCTGGCGGCGGGCGCAGGCGTTGTCCGGAAAGAATGGGGATGCCGGCTGGCGGGCGTGATGCTCGCGGCCATGGCGGTTCAAGCCATCTGGACGGACCTGAGCCACCAGATCGAACTCTGGTGCCGCTGAGCCACCCGGCATGGCCGGCGCGGCTCAAGGCCTGGCGAGCGTGTCCAGCAGAATGGCTTTGATCACGCAGCGATGGTTCTCGGCACGGCGCGGCTCGTCCACGGGGTGGTTGCCCTCACGCAGCGTCCAATGCGGCGAATGCCGCGCGTCGACGAAGAAGTTGACATCCGGGCCGGCGAAAGCTTCGGGCGCGCCGAGGATGACCTTGAAACCCAGTTCGCGCGCACCGCACAGAAAGCGCTCCGCCCTCGGCGCGCCCGAGTCGCCCGCGAACACCATCGTCGCGCCCGGGAGTCTGCTGCATTCGTGGAGCGTCATGAGATCGGCGACTGCGCGGGCGGGATGTTCGTCCAGGAACAGGCCGCGATAGACGGGTACGCCGGCTTCGCGCTCGATCTGCCGGACGACCGGGGCCGCCAGGAGGCCGCAGTCGACAGCGTCGTACATCCGACCCAGCATGCGGGCGAGCATGCGGACATCGGTGCTGCCCGGCGCCGGCTCGGCGAAGCGCAACTCCGCCACCTTGGCGCCGAGTTCCTGGGCAGCGCGGCTCAGCGCCGGCGTGTCGCCGACGGGCGCCGACCCGAGCAGAACCGCGAGATTCCTGCCTCGCAGCGGCTCGGCAGCCGGACGGTCGCGCCCCGGAGACCGCACGCCGTCCGCCTCGGCGAAGGCCGCGAGGAGGCTGGCGGCGGCCAGCGGCTGATCCAGCCGTGCCGATAGCTCAGGTAGCGATGGTCGCGAACTCACAAGCTGGAAGGTAGGCGCTGCCGTGTTTGCCGATTTGACCTGCGTCAAGGAAACGCGCGCTGCGGCACCCTGATACACGCCGGACATCGAGCATTCACCCACTGTTACGCCAGGCGGTCGACGTGTTATCGGTCCTGTTGCGAAGCCTTTCTACGCTAGCGGCATCGACAGACAAAAGGAACCAGAGATGAACGCAGTCACCACCCCTGCCAAGCCGGCCGCGTCGGGCGTCCAGCGTATTGCCGACATGCTGCGCCTGGTCGAGGAAACGGTGGCAGTCACGCGGCGCGTGGTGCGCTGCGGTGAGGCGGTCTACCAGGTCGGACAGCCCTTCGGCTGCTTCTACATCATCAACTCGGGCTTCTTCAAGACCGTCAGCCTGAGCGCCGAAGGGCGCGAACAGGTCATCGGCCTGCACTTCAGGGGCGACTGGCTGGGGCTGGACGGCATTTCCGCCGGCCACTACGGCGGCGACGCCGTCGCGATCGACACCGGCGAAGTCTGGGCCGTGCGTTACGACGCGCTCTTGCAGGCGGCCTTGCGCGCCCCCGCGCTGTTGACGGCGCTGCACGAGGCCATGAGCCGCGAACTCGTGCGCGACCACGACTCGCTGCTGTCGCTGTGCACGCTGCCGGCCGATGCGCGCGTGGCCGGCTTCCTGCGCTACTGGGCCGACGCGCTCGAGCAGAGGGGCCTGCGCACGGACCAGATCACGCTCCACATGACACGCGCCGAGATCGGCAACTACCTGGGCATGACGCTGGAATCGGTCAGCCGCGCGCTGTCCAGGCTCGCGCGCGGCGACGTGATCCGCTTCATCGAGAAGGGCCGGCGCGACATCCACATCCCGAAGGTGGAAGCGCTGACCCGCTTCATCCAGCACATGGCGTCGCCGGTGCAGGCGGCTGCGCTTCACTGAGGGCCTGGGCATCGGCCTCTGCGAGCCGGATCGCTGCGAGGAGGGGCGCGCGCGCTGCGGGTTTGCGCTGGCGCAAGAAGGTGGACGGGCGCTGCATGCACGATGGTTTCGCGGGTACGACACCGAGGTCGCCCGAGGCGCCTGCATCGATGCCATGCAGGCATGGGTCCATGGATCGAAGTGCGAAAGGCAGATCATGAAAACGGATGCCCAACTGAAGCAGGATGTGGAACAGGAACTGGCATGGGATCCCGCGGTGAACGCGACCCACGTCGGCGTCGCGGTCGACAAGGGTGTCGTGACGCTCAGCGGTCACCTCGAGACCTACGGCGAGAAATACCTGGTGGAGCGGGCCGTGCAACGCGTCGAGGGCGTCAGGGCGCTCGCCGTGGAACTGGACGTCAAGCTCGCACCGGGACACAAGCGCAACGATTCCGAGATTGCGCAGGCCGCCGAGACGGCGCTCAGCTGGCACACGCTGGTGCCGAACGAGCGCCTCACGGTCAAGGTCGAGGGAGGCTGGGTCACCTTGCGGGGCGACGTCGACTGGGACTACCAGCGCGACGCGGCGGCTCAGGCGATCCGTTCGTTGACGGGTGTCCTGGGCTTCACCAACGAGGTCGTCATCAAGCCCAGGGTGCTGTCGTCCAACGTGACCGAGCGCATCCGCGAGGCGCTGGAGCGGTATGCCGCGCAGGAAGCCGACCGCATCGAGGTCGAGGTCAGCGGCTCCACCGCGCGCCTGCATGGCACCGTGCACTCCTGGGCCGAGCGCGCTGCTGCGCAGGGCGCTGCATGGTCGGCGCCCGGCGTCACCGGCGTGATCAACGAACTCAAGGTAGGCGTCTGAAAGGCATTGGGCTGGAGCCAACCCCGCCCGCGCCGTGCCGGCGCCGGCTCCAGCCGGGCGGCATGGCGCAACCCGGCTTCGCTGCGTCAGGGATTCAGGACTTCGCCGTCGAGAACCCGGGTCCACTCTTCGTGATCCTGGAGGAACTCGTCGATCTCCTGCAGCACATCGAGCACGATGCCGTCGGCCCGCAGCGTGCTCAGGTGCCTGGCCCCGGCGGCGGGGCAGGAAGGACGCGCATGCACGCTCAGGCAGGTGGAACCGGAGTTCGCGCAGATTCGAACCTCATGCCGTGACAGCTCGAACGGGGCAAGCAAGGCCCGCAGGGCTTGCAGGCAGCGGGCGGCGTGTTGGCGGCGCGCCTGCTCCAGCGCCTTTTCCATCTCGGTCTCGATGGCGTCCAGCGCGGCCAGGCATCCGGCGCGGGAGAACATCACGCCGTCCATCGCCCCGGCGCCGCCTGCATCGAACGTGGTGTTCAGGGCCGGCATGGCGTTCAGTCCTCGACCCTGAGTTCGTTGACGACGGATGTGATGCCGGGCACCGACCAGGCCGCATGCCGCGCCGCCGCCGATTCGGCGTAGGAATGGACCCGCCCCCGCAACGTGACCTGGGAGCCCATGACCGAGATGTCGATGCGATCGCTTTCTCGCCTCGCCTGGCGCGCCAGGGCCTCGTGCAGCCTCTTCTCGATGTCGGCCGCCTTCAGCTGCGGAGCGATCCTGATCATGTTCGACACGCCCCTGACTCCCATCAGCGGACGCACCGCTTTCTCCGCCGCGCGGCGCTGGTATTCCCATTCGACTTCGCCGTCCAGCGTGACCCAGCCGCCCTCGACCATGGGGGTGACCTTGCCGTCGGGGACCCAGACATTCCAGGTCAGCGCATGCTCGGCCGCTCTCGCGATGTCGGCGTCGGTGCGCTCGTCGCCGGCGGGCAGCTTCACCGAGAGCTCGACGGCAATGGCCTTCACGCCGCGGACGCGCTGCACCGCGCGTTCGGCAGCCGCCTTCTCGGCATGGCTGGCGAGATGGCCGGTCAGGGTGACGACCCCGTCCTTGACCGTCACGCCGACCGCAGCCGCCTGGATCGCAGGGTCCCAGTCCAGCTCGGCCAGGACGTCGGTTCGAAGTTGTGCATCGGATTTCATCGGTCGCTTCCTTTCAGAGATGGCGTGAGGCGTGCCGCAGGGGCCGCGCTCTCACTGTAGGAAGCGGTGACGGCCGCCGTATTGCGCTGGATCAAGTGCGCGCGGCGACCGCCGGCCGCTTGACGAACATCAAGTCCGAAGTCGTGCCGTGCCGCGACGATGAGTGCCCCTTTCCTCCGTTCCCGCTGCGTGCAAGTCGCGGCGCGGGGCATGTATAACGAATCCCGATGCAGATCGAATCTCCCGGCGGCCCGGACACGGTGCCCGGCTCCAGGCACGTGATGGCGCACGGAATCGCCGGGGCGCGCGCGCGATCGCCGTCCGCGAAGCCGTCGGTCCGCCGGCCCGCCGCCGCGAGAGAAGTCGACTTCCTGTTGCTGGGCGGCGGGCTCGCCAGCGCGACGGCGGCGGAAGCGCTGCGCCAGGAAGGCGCCGAAGGTTCGATCGTCATCGTGAGCGCCGAGCAGCGCCTGCCCTACCATCGTCCTCCGCTGTCGAAGCGAATCCTCGTCGCCGACACGGTCCGCGAGCCGCCGCCGGTGCTGAGGCAGGCCGACTACCTTCGAATGCGCATCGATCTCCTGCTCGGGACACGCGCACTCTCCGTCGATGCGAAGGCGCACCGGGTCTCGACCGACGCAGGGCTGCTGCGCTATCGCAAGCTGCTGATCGCGACCGGCGCCAGCCCCGTGCGGCTGCAGGTGCCGGGCGCCGCGTTGCAGGGCGTCCACCACCTGCGCAGCATCGAGGACGCATGGTCCCTCCAGGCGGCGGCCCGCAAGGGCAGCAGGGCAGTCGTGATCGGCGCCAGCTTCATCGGGATGGAGGTCTCGGCATCGTTGGTGCAACGGGGTGTCCAGGTGACGCTGCTGATATCGAGGGAAGGCATTTTCCCGACCCTGCATGCACCGGAGGCATCCCGCTTCTTCGAGGCTCAGCATGCACGGCACGGCGTGGACATGGTGGCCGGCGAGGTGCTCGCGCTGGAGGGCGAGGGTCGGGTGGAAGGGGTGCGCACCTCCGATGGCCGCCTCCTGCCATGCGACTTCGTCGTCGTCGGCATCGGGGTCGCGCCGGAGATCGACTTCCTGGCGCACAGCGGCATCCAGACCGGCAGCGGCGTCCTGGTCGACCAGCGGCTGCGTTCGAGCGACCCCGACGTGTTCGCCGCAGGCGACGTGGCCGCCTTCCTCGACCGCGCCCTGCACACGCGCCGCCGCGTCGAGCATTGGGACAACGCCATCAAGCAAGGCAGGCTCGCAGCCAGGAACATGCTGGGCCAGGAACTGCCCTACGACGACGTGTCGACCTTCTTCTGCGACGTCTTCGAGACCAGCTTCCAGTTTCTGGGGACGCCCGACGACGCCACGCAGCGCAGGGAACTCGGGTCGCCGGACTCCGGCGCCTGGGCGTTGCTCTACCTGAAGGGACAGGTGCCGCGCGCGCTGTTCACCACCGGCCGCCCGGCGCAGGAGACCAGCGCGATCAGGGCCTTGATCCGCTATCGCACCCACATCGGGCGCATCGGCGGCGCGCGCTGGAACCGGCCCGGTTTCTCGATCACCGACATCCCGAGCCAGACCGTGCTGATCCTGCAGGGCGGCGGTGCCCTCGGTGCCTTCGAGTGCGGCGCGGTCCAGGCGCTGGAGCAGCGCGGCATTCGGCCGGACATCGTGGCCGGCGTCTCGATCGGCGCGTTCAACGGTGCCATCGTCGCATCCCATCCGGGCCATGCCGGCGAGGCGCTGGCGTCCTTCTGGCACGAGCTGGCGATGTCCACGCCGGAGCTGCCACAGGAACAGGCCCGGCGCCTCCTGTCGTCCACCATCGCGATGATGTGGGGCGTTCCTGCCTTTCTGCGGCCGCGCTGGCAGATGCCGGGCAGCCTTTTCACCGACCCGGCGTCTTTGACCTCCTGCTACGACACCGCGCCGATGCGCGCACTCCTGGCGCGCTACGTGGACTTCGCCGCGCTGCGCGACAGCCCGGTGCGGCTGCTCGCGAGCGCCGTCGATGTCGAGACTGCGGAGCTCAGGATCTTCGACAGCTACGTCGACGACATCACGGTCGATCACCTGCTGGCCAGCGGCAGCCTCCCGCCCGGCATGCCCTGGACGGAGGTGGGCGGGCGCCACTACTGGGACGGCGGCATCGTCAGCAACTCGCCGCTGGACCTGGTTGCCGAGCGCTGCGGCGTCGCAGGAAAAAGAATCTTCATCATCGACCTGTTCTCCCCCGAGCGGCCCTTGCCGCGCAACATGATGGAAGTGCTGACGCGCCGCGACGAGATCGGCTTCGCGGAGCGGATTCGCCGCACGAGCGCCGAGCAGGCCATGGTCGGCGACTTCCGCAAGCTGGTGGACGATGTCGTGCAGCTGCTCGACCCGGCCACGGCGGCACAGGTGCGGCAACGCCCGAACTATGTCGAGCTGATGGGCGCGGCGTCCGGGCTGGACATCGTTCGCATCGTCCGTGATGCCACGGCGGGGGAGCCGGCATCGCGCGACTTCGATTTTTCGCTTCGCTCGATCGAGGAGCACATCCTCGCCGGCCATGCGCGGACGCTGCTGGCGCTGGAGGCTTCGCGCCGCTCGCCGCGCCGGTGACGGGTCCCGTGGGATGGCCGCCGGAAGGCGCGCGCAGACCGATGCAGGGGCGAGCACGGACCGACCGGCGTGCCCGTGCCAGCCTTACTCGAAGGGGACGCCTTTGGGCTCCTGCGTGTCGCGCAGCTCCTCCGGCGCTTCGATGCCGCCGGGGTCCGCATGGCTTGACACCGCTTCGATCGAGCCACCGGGTCGCTCGTTCGCCCGTTCGATGTCGGATCGGTCCGGGCTCCATCCGTGGCTCGGGCCCGTGTCGTTCGAGTCCTTCGAGGGGATCGGGCTGTTCGCGGCGGCGCCGGCAGCGGCGCCACTTCGGCCGCGGCTTCGCCGCGCGCGGCGTCCCGAGGGCCCGGGTGCAGGTGTTCGTTTCATCGTCATACTCCTTCACCGAAAGTATCGGAAGCGGGGCATGGGAGCACCTCGATTCGCCTGCGCGCTGTCTCAGGCGGGTGCGCGCAGATGCTCGAGGAACCAGCCCCGGGCGAGGCCGGCGACCGCTTCGAGCGTGCCGGCTTCCTCGAACAGGTGCGTGGCGCGCGGCACGATCTCCAGGCGCGCCTGGCAGCGCAACCGGCCCATGGCCATTCGATTGACTGCCAGCACCTCGGTGTCCGCGCCCCCCACGATGAGCAGCGTTGGTGCGGCGACCCCGTCCAGCGCCTCGCCGGCCAGATCGGGACGTCCGCCCCGGGAGACGACGGCCTGTACGCGATCGGGCCGGCGGGCTGCCGCGACCAGTGCGGCGGCGGCGCCCGTGCTCGCGCCGAACAGGCCGATGGGCTGGCGCGCCTGCGGCAGCGCGTCGAGCGCATCCAGCGCGTCGTGCACCCGCTGCGCCAGCAGAAGAATGTCGAACACGTTGGCCCGGTCGTCCGCCTCCTGGGGCGTGAGCAGGTCGAACAGCAGGGTGCCGAGTCCTCCGCGCTGCAGCGCCATCGCCACGTGCCGGTTGCGGCGGCTGTGGCGGCTGCTGCCGCTGCCGTGGGCGAAGACGACGATGCCCCGCGGGCGATCCGACAGCCATAGATCGCCTTCCAGTTCCTGGGGGCCGATGCTCAAGCGCAGCGAGGTCGGCACGGTGGTCTCCTTCTGCCTTCGATCAAAGTCCGAAGGGATAGGTCTCCGGCAGTCCTTCGATCGTTTCGGTCCGAAGAGGCGTGATGGCGTGGGTCTGGTCGAACCAGACGTACTCGTCGAACTGCCGCGGAAGCACGGCCTGGAAATAGTGGCTCTGCAACTCCGTCTCGGGACGGTACAGGACGCCGATGGCACGTTCGAGCCGCGGCTGCGACAGGGCGGCCAGCAGGTCAGCCGACGTGGGTCGCCGCAAGGGCAGCAGGAAGTTCGCTGCCTCCGATTCGTGGAAGAGGCGCTCGTAGCTTCCGGCAAGCGCCGGGCGGATCGGCTTGACTTCCATCGCCCCGTCCCAGTGGGACGCCGCCGCCACCGTCCCTCCATGCGTTCCGAAGCCCACCAGGCAGGCGCCCTGGCCGAATTCGGCGCGGCAGAGCTGGCCGATGTTGTGCTCGCCGCGGCGCGACATGTCTGTCGCCCGCGCATCGCCGACATGCGAGTTGTGGGCCCAAACGATCGCCTTGCTCGAGGGGCCGTGGTAGGCCAGCAGCGTCTTCAGGGTCTCGAACATGTGGCTGTCGCGCAGGTTCCAGGACGCACGCGAGCCGTAGTACATGGTGCGGTAGTAGCGTTCCGCGTTCGCGACCAGGCGTGCGTTCTGCACTGCGTCGAGGAAGCGCTCCCCATCGTCCGCGGCGTAGTCTTGCCGTTTGCGCAGCAGGTCGCCGAGCATCGTGACCACTTCGCGCTCGCAACTGCGGTACTGCGAGTTCAGTGCCGCCTGCGCATAACTGGCGGGATCGGACTGCCAGGGCGTCAGGCAGCCATAGCGCCTGCGGGCGATGTCGGCAGTCTGCGGATCGACGTCCTCCAGATAGCGGACGACGGAATGGATCGAGTTGTACAGGCTGTAGAGGTCCAGGCCATGGAAGGCCACCCGCTCGCCCGCGGCGGCATGGCCGTTGCGCCCGCGCAGCCATTCGACGAAGTCGCGCACTTCCCTGTTGCGCCACATCCAGGCCGGGAAGCGGGCGAAGGCAGTCCATTGCGGCGGCCGATGCGCGGCATGGCGCACATAGTGGTCGATGCGGGCCGCATCGGGCCAATCGCCCTCGATGGCGATGAAGCCGAAGCCTTTGTGCTCGATCAGCCCGCGGGTGATGCGCTCGCGCATCCGGTAGAACTCCGAGCTGCCGTGCGTCGCCTCGCCGAGCAGCACCACGCGCGCGTCGCCGATGCGATCGAGCAAAGGTGCGAGGTCCGCGGTTTCGACGGACCCGAAGCGCTGGCACTCGCGGCCGACGGCGCCTGCCAGGCGCGCGTCGGGGGAGCCTTCACCCGCGCGGCGCCCGGCGCCGGTGTTCAGGGGGGCCAGCCTGATGTCCGCCAGGTCCTCGCGCGTGTATTCGTCCCGGCCGATGCGCGTCAGGCGGACCAGTTCGCGGACGACGGGATCGGTGCCCGCGGGCGCCACCAGGCGGCCTCCGATCGACAGTTGTTTCTTCAGTTCGCCCACCAGCCTTGCGCTGCCCGGGTTCACGAAGATGGCGTCGAAGGGCGCTTGCGCCGGCAGTCCCGCATCGGGGTCGCCATGCACGACGTGCACATGGGGACACCGCAGATCGCGCAGGATGTCGGCCGCCCTGGCAGCCGTCGAATCCACCGGCTCGATGCTGTGGACCCTGCCGCCGAGGTGGGACAGCACGGCGCTGGCGTAGCCTGTGCCGGCGCCGATCTCCAGCACCTTCGCCTGCGCGTCGATCGACAGGGCATCGGCCATCGCGGCGACGAGATAGGGCTGCGGGAGCAGCGTGCCCTGTTCGTCGATGGCCAGCGACGCGTCCTCGTACGCGAATTCCCGCAGCGGCTCCGGCAGGAAGCGCTCGCGCGGCACCGCGCGCATGGCTGCCAGCACCCGCGGGTCGCGCACGCCGCGATCGGCGATCTGCTCTTCGACCATCCGGGCACGGAGCTTTCCGAAATCGGCTTCCGACATGTCGATGCTTCCCGTTTCTCGGCGGTGTGGTGCGCGGTGGGTGATGTCGCTGCGGCCGCCGCGTGTCGGACAGCGGCCCTCAGCAGTCATTTCAATGTTTCAGCCTAGCGAAGCACCAGCACAGGCAGCGTCGAATGGGCCAGCACGTGCTGCGTTTCGCTGCCCAGCAGCAGGCGCTTGAGGCCCTTGCGGCCGTGCGAGGCCATCACGATCAGGTCGCTCTTGTGCTTCTTCGCCGCCGCGATCACCGCGTCCGCCACGAGGTTGGAGTTGACGGTGGCGGTCTTGATGCGCACGCCGGCTGCCCTCGCGCGCTGGGCGACGGCGTCGAGCCCGCGCTGTGCCGTATCGGCCCACTGCTTCTCGATGCGTGAGACGTCTTCCCTCGTGAAGGCGGTGTCTTCGTAGTAGCTCTTGGGATAGTGCGGCACGACGGTGAGCGCCACCAGGTCGGCGTCGTGCTGCGCGGCCATGGCAATGGCGCCGGCCACCGCCTTCTTGGAGAGGCGGGACCCATCGGTGGCCACCAGGATGCGCTTGAACATGATGTCGCCTGTCGAGCAAGAGTGGCGAAAGCGTAGGTGCTTGGCGCGAGACGGCCTTGATCCAGATCAAGCCTGCACCCGCCGCGCGCGAAGGCGCAGGCCATGGCGCGTCCACCGCTTGATCTACAACACGCCCCGTGCCACTAGATTGGCACCGGCGACTGCGGCACCCAACCGAGGAGCGAATCCCAGAACGTTTCGAGCCTCTGCCGCCGGGAAGTCGTCGGCGTCGTCGCCGTTGGCTTCCTCGAGGAAGCCGCGAAAGAGACGCCGCCTCAGGTCGTCGGGATGCTCACCCACCGCGACATCGCGCTCCGGCGGTGGGGCGCTGCGCGCGTGCTTCGGCGGCCGGCTCAATGCACCGTGCACGCCTGCACGCAAGGCCAGGCGAGTTCCCGGCCCATCATGGCCCGGGCATACAGGTAGTTGTTGAGCGTTGGGCCGCTCAAGGCGTCCATGTCGACCTGACCCTGCGCGTTGCAGGGAAAAACGTACCCGCGGCGGCACAGGAACAGGGGCTCGAAGCGGAGTTCCCACTCGGTGGATGCATGCGACGCGGTCATGGCGCTCTCCTCGTGCGCCCCTGTGCCGGTGGACCCGGCCGCGACGTTGGCGCCACTTCAATCTAGGCGCTGCCGTTGACTGCTGCGTGAATGCCGGACGGCGGTGAGGAACACTGTGTGAACGGATCGTGTCGGGTTTGCGAATGCATCGCGCTACTCGGGGCTGGACGAGCTCACGCACACCACTTCCGGCCACACGGCGCACGAAACGCTGTTGTAGTGCCAGCGGATCTGGGTGATGGTGGCTTCGCCTTCGGCCTCTGCATTGGCCGATGCCTGTGCCGGAATCACCATGGTCTGCCCGACCTCGGGAATGGGGCCCAGGTAGGGATGGTGTGCCGTGCCGACCTGGAATTCGCGGATGCCGCTCGATGGCGTATGGATGGTGATCTTCATGGCGTTCATGCGGCGGATCGCCGTCTCTCAAAGCGCGCTCTGTGCGGGCCAGTACAGCGTCAGTTGCGTGGCGCCCTTGCCGATGCGCAAGGTTGTCGTTCGCGAAACGCCCCCAAGGGTCGCGGTGACGCGATAGACACCGGGCGCGAGCGACACGTAGAACAGCGGACCGCAGTCCCGATAGGGGCCCAGGGGCGCATCGCGCCCCGTGGGCTCGATCGTGACCGTGACGCCCGCGAGATAGGCGCCGGTCCCTGCCTCGGCGAAGGCGAGCCGCAGGTTGTAGAGTTCCCGGCTCTGCTGCATCTCTTCGCGGCCCTCGAGGCTGATGCCGCCGGTGGCATGCGTGCCCGGGGCCAGCACCGGCGATACGGCTGCGAGTGCGGGTGGTGATGAAACGAGAATGGCGCCTGCAAGGCCGGCACCCCAAGGGAATCTGCGGGATCTCATGGCTGGTGTCCTCGGTAGCCTGACGTCGGATCATTGTTGGCGGCGCGCCAGCCTCGGTGCTTGCGCTGCATCAACACTTGCGCGGCATCGGCCATCGCAGTCCAGCTCTGTCGAGAAGAGCACGCGACGCAGGTGAGAGATCCCCGCAGCGGCGATCAGGCGGGGCGCGGGCCTTCCAGGCGAAGGTCGCGGATCCGATCGTGGTGCCGCTGAGCGCCCAGCCTCTGGTGCTCCACGAAGCTGCGCACTGCGGGCGGCAGGTCCAGCGCCAACGCCCGGCGGTAGCGCGCCAGCGCCGCGTCCTCCCGCTGTTCGCATTCGTCGAGCATCGCCTGGTCGCTCTGCGCGCCGCCGGCTTCGCTGATTCGAAGCGGCCCTCGGTCGATGTCCCCGCTCGACCTGCCCACTGTGGAGGGCGTGCCGCCAAAGCGCCAGATCAATTGGACCAGCTCGTCGGCGGCCTGGTGGCACTGCTCGGCGCGGTGATAGAACAATTCCTGAAGCAGCGGTGCAGTGGCCTCGTCCGCGCAGGCCTGGAAGCCAAACTCCTGATCGCGCGCGGTCTCCAGCAGTTCGTCGAGCACTTGCAGCACCGCTGCGTTGTCCGGCGCCCTTGTCTCCGCGTCGCCACCCAACCCGCCCACGTTCGTCGCTCGGGCCTCGCCGAGGCGGGTGTCAGGAGAACCGGCGGCCGGCTGTCCCGTCGATGGAGGGTGGTTCGTCTGGGTGGTAGCTTGATTGTCCTTGGTCATGTTGCCACTCCTGGATACCTCGGCGCGACAGAATCCTTTCAGCCGCATGGTGGTGCGATGGGGAGAAGTCTCTCGTCATCTAGGTAAGACGCGCGATGTAGGAGTCGTCACGCAACTGCTCCTTGCGGCGGGGTCGCCACCGGCAGGGAGACGTGGAAGGTCGCCCCGGCATCCCGGCCGGCGCTTTCCACCCGGATCGTTCCGCCATGGCGTTCGACGATGTGGCGGGCGATGGACAGCCCGAGACCGAGGCCTTGCGCATTCGCCTTCAGCTGCTTCATGAACGGGTTGAAAACCTGCGGCAGAAGCGCCTCGTCGATGCCGCTGCCCGTATCCGTCACCGAGACGGCGTACCTCTGAGCGTCGAGGCGCAGCCGAAGCTCGATGCGACCGGACGCCGGGGTGAACTTGACCGCGTTGGAGAGCAGGTTCCAGAACACCTGCTGCAGCCGATGCGCGTCGGCGACGATCGGCAGCCGGCCGGCTTGATCCAGATCCGGAACGACGAAGGAGATCTGCTTGGCTTCGGCATGCGGCAGCACGGCGGAAACCGCCGCCCGCAGGACGTCGCGAAGCGATGCAGGCTGCAAGTCCAGGCGCAGCTGGCCGGTGCGAGTCCGGGCCGCCTCGATGAGGTCCTCGACCAGCCGCGCCTCGGTTTGCACATGATGCTTCATGTTGACCAGCGATGCCCTGATCGCCTCCGGATCGGCGAGGGCACCGCGCAGCAGAAGCTCGATTCGCGTGCCGAGCACGGACAGCGGCGTTCGAAGCTCATGCGACACGCCGGCGAGAAATACCTCCCTCAGCCGGCTGAGCTCCTGAAGGCGCTCGACCGCCTCGGTGTGGCGGATCGTCGACTCGATCATCGTCTCCAGCAGCTCGGTGTACACCGTCATGCGCGTCTCGGGCACCGGTGACTCCAGGCGCGCCTCCGCCCAAAGCCGCACGCCGTCGACGAGAAGCTGGCGCGCGATGCGCTCGCATCCCAGCGGCGTGCCGAAAGAGGAGAACGCCCACCCGTAGACGATCGCCCCGCGCGCCTGGCCGCCCATCACCAAGGGGACGGCCTGCAGGCGCAGTTCGTCGCACACGCTGGTGTGCGCGGGCGCCCCCGTTTCGAGGACCTGCACGGCAAGATCCCGCTCGATCCTGTCGCCGAGGCGGCCCTCGTTCCAGACACCCGACGCCGCCAGCAGGCGCGCGACCTTCGACGAGGGGAACGGTCCGGCCTGCCTCTGGCCTTCGGGGTCGTAGGCGGACACGCACAGACCCGTCGCCGCGGCGAAGCGCCCCAACGCACGACGCCAGCCTTCCCAGTCCAACCCCGTCGGACGGCTCTCGGCGTCGGCGCTGTCGTTCACGGGGCCGTCTCGGGCGGCAGTTCCGGCGAGTCCGGCAATGCCTTGCCATGCGCGACGGCGTCCTCGATCACCGGGCTCTTGCGCGACGGCGAGCGGGCCAGCAAGCCGTAGTAGGACGAGAACGGCAGCTGCGGCACGGGGGTCGTCTCCTCGCCGTCGACCACCGATTCGTCGAGCAGGGAGATGCCGCCGGCGCCGATCACGTACTCGCGGGTGGTCTGGATGTTCTTGCTGCCGCGCACCTTGGGCACCGCGATCGCGCGGCGCAGACGCGTGGAGATTTCCACGTAGCTCAGAAGAATGATGTTGTCGACCAGGTGCGACCCCTTGAGTTCTTCGCTGATCTGCGAGACCCCCAGGAGTTCGGGGCTTTCGTAGTTGAAGAATGCCGTTGCAAGCCGTCCCTTGACGAAGTCCGCCAGCGCATAGAGAAAGGCAGGGGCCTGGTCAGGACTGGCCATTTCGTACACGGCCACCGAGTCGAACACGACGCAATCGATGCCTTCCTTCTCCACCAGCTTGGCCACCCGGTCGAAGTGGACGTCCAGTTCCAGTTCGAGGGGGGACTCGTAATGCATGAAGAGCGAACCCTGCCGCATCAGGCCTTCGAGGTCGAAGCCCAGGCTCGCTGCGTTGCGGATCAGCTGTCTCGGATGCTCGTCGAGGGTCACCAGCAGCGCCCGCCGGCCGGCCTTGACCGCCGATGTCAGGAACTGGACGCCCAGGACGGTCTTTCCGGTGCCGGAGATGCCGGTGACCATGGTGATCGAGCCCTCGTACAGGCCCCCGTCCATGATCAGGTCCAGCGCGGCGCAGCCGACCGAGATGCGTTCGGTCGAGGTGGGCTGGTCTTCGTCGACCATGGGGCGCGATTGGGCACGCCGGTACACAAGGATGCCCGCGCCGGCCTCGATGCGCATCGAATGGCTTCCGCTGATGAAGTCCTGGCCGCGCGACTTGACCACGGACAGCGTCCTGTGAACCCGGCGGCGCACTTCGGTGCGGGTCAGCGAAATGATGGTGTCGAAGACGAAGCGCTCGTGCGCATGGCTTTCCTGCCTGCCTTCCGCACGCTCCGCGGTGACGAGGGTCGTGACGCCAAGCCGCGTCAGCCCCTCGACGAGCAGGTGGACGTCCTCGCGGAAGGGCTTGTCGTTGCTCTCGGCGTAGAGCCGCAGCGGCGTCAAGCCGTCGATCATCAGCCTGCGCGCGCCGATGGCGGCCAACTCGGCAGTGAACGCGCCGTCCGACGAGCGAAACTCGTTGAGCAGCACCGCCGGCGAGGTCTGGATGATCTTGACCTTGCGTTCGTCGATGAGCCCTTGCAGATTCCAGTTGAATCCCCTGGCATCCCGCAACAGTTTCTCCGGGTCGAGTTCGAAGGAGACGATCACGCCGGGCTCGCCGTAATGGGCGGCGCCCGCGTAGATGAAGCCCAGACCCAGGGTGGTCTTGCCGGCCCCGGGTGCGCCCTCGACCAGGATGTTGTTGTTGCGCTGGATGCCGCCGAGAAGCACCTCGTCCAACCCTGGAATACCTGTGCGAACAGGGTCCTGCATCATTGGCAAATCGTCCTTTAGGTTTGGTTGCTTGGAAGGCTGGACTTTACTCCCTGGGGTCGACCCCCACGAGCCTGACACGAGTGCGCACCGGTGCGCATCGGGGCAACGATTCGTCGGATGCTTGCCGGCGTTCGACGGGGAGGGCACCGGCCTGGCGGCGGCGCCGCCTGCGCGCTAGATGCTGCGGCGGTGCCTGGTGAACAAGCGGGGGTCCGCCAGGTCGCCGGCGCGCCCTGCCATGCGACGCGGGTCGCCGTTGCGGCCGGCCAGGAGCATGCGGGACGGCGCCGCCAGCCTGGGCGGCGAGCGCCCCGCCAACAGCAACGATGCGCCGGCGCGCGCTAGCGCTGCGGCAGTGGCCTCTCCGATGCCCCCATAGGCCCCGGTCAGGAGCACCCGGGCATCGGGTGCCTTCATCGCTCGTCCGATGCGTCCGCTTCGCGCACGAGCAGCACCGGCACGGGACTGGCGCGTACCACCCGGTCGGCATCGCTGCCGAGTGCCAGGCGGCTGAAGCCGCGACGCCCATGCGTTCCCATGACGATCAGATCGCAACCCAGGGCGCTTGCCTCCTTGATCACGACGTCGGCAACCCGGCCGTTCGTGACTTCCCGCAGAAAGGTGTCCACGGGCACGTCCGCTTTGGCGGCCTCGCTGCGGCCCTTGGCGAGAACCTGCTCCCCATATTCGCGGACCTTGCGCAGCGAGTCCTCGAAGTTCGCGACGGACGACATCTCCAGCAGCATCGGGAAATCGTCGATGACGTGCAGCAGGCTCAGCTTGCTCTTCTGCTCCGTGGCCAGTTGCAGGGCTTCGCGGAAACCGCGCTCGGCAGTCGCGCTGCCGTCCAGAGGGACCAGGATGTGCTTGTACATGGTGTTTCCTCGTTGCCGGTCATGTTCGGGACAGCCCGCCGGCCGGCATGTCCGACGTGCCATTCGATTGGAAGGCGAGCCACAGCAAGGCGGCGCCGACCAGGACGAGCGAGGCGACGACCACCGGAATCTTCGGCAGGGTCCGCTCAGGTCGGCGTGCCTGTCTTGTCGCCGTGCGGGCAGGTGCTGATTCCGAGAAGGCCGTAGGCCGGGCAGATTCCGGCGGCACCCGTGAGCAGCGGCACGATCCCGATGTAGCCCCAGGGCCCGATGACTTCGCCGAATGCCAGCAGGATGAGGAGGACGCCCGCCGCGATGCGGACGAGGCGATCGATGAATCCAACGTTGCGGCTCATGATGCGATCCTTTCCGTGAGTCATAGGCATCCTGCCAAAGGAACGGGCCGCCGTATTTGCGCTGGATCAAGAGTGCCGGCTATCGAGGGCCGGGTGCCCGAGGACGGCAGGCAGGCCGTGGCCTCCACCTGGTGGAGCCGCAGATCGCGCAGCGCCTCTGCGTCTTCGACGTGCCTTGTCAGCGGGTGCGCGGCTGGCATCGCCGGGAACCCGCTTGCCGTTCTCGCGCGGAGCGTCGGGCCGATCGCCGGCGGAGCAGTCCGCCAGCGCCTGCTTTTACTGGATGAGGATCTTCGAGGCGGCAGCCGGTGCCTTCTTCGGCAGTTCCAGCGTGAGCACGCCGTCGACGTATTTCGCGTCCACCTTGCCGTCGTCGACGTCCTGCCCGAGGCTGAAAGTGCGGGCGACCGAGCCGTAATAGCGTTCGCTGCGCAGGATCTTGTCGCCGTTGCCCTTGGTCTCCTTCTCGCTCTTCGTCTCGGCGCTGATGCTCACGACATTGCCGTTGACGCTGACGTTGATGTCCTCCTTCTTCACGCCGGGGATGTCGGCCTTGACGGTGAAGGCCTTGTCGTTCTCCGTCACGTCGATGCGCATCTTGGGGGGCGCCTGTTCGCCTTCGAACACGGCGGGGGAGAAGAAGCGGCGCAGGGCCGAATCGAAATCGGTGCCGAACATGGGATCCAGGAGTCTGAGGTTGCTCATGATCTTTCCTTGCTATCGAAGTGGTTCACACGGCGTCGGCCGCATCGTCAATGTACGCAACGACAAGGCAGCGAGGCTTGATCTTGCGCAAGTTCGACGAGCCTTTGCCGCAACATGATCGCCATGCGCGGGCATCGCGACCCGTCCTAGACAACACCCCCGAAAGGAACTCCCCATGGCCCGGATGAAAGCAGCGATCTTCGTACAGCCCGGACGCATCGTGCTGGACGAAAAGCCGATCCCTGACGTCGGACCGCTCGATGCGTTGATGCGCGTGACCACCACGACCATCTGTGGAACCGACGTCCATATTCTCAAAGGCGAGTATCCGGTCGCCAAGGGCCTGACGATCGGCCACGAGCCGGTGGGCGTGATCGAGAAGCTGGGCTCCGCCGTGCAGGGCTTGCGCGAAGGGCAGCGGGTCATCGCCGGCGCCATCACCCCCAGCGGATGGAGCAACGCCTGCCTGTGCGGCGCATGCTCGCAGGACGGTGCCGGCACGAAGCATGGCTGGAAGCCCATCGGCGGATGGAAGTTCGGCAACACCATCGACGGGTGCCAGGCGGAGTACGTCCTCGTGCCCGATGCCATGGCCAATTTGGCGCCCGTGCCCGACGACCTGACGGACGAGCAGGTGCTCATGTGTCCCGACATCATGTCGACCGGCTTCGGCGGTGCCGAGCGTGCCGGCATCCGGATCGGGGACACCGTCGCGGTGTTCGCCCAGGGTCCGATCGGCTTGTGCGCCACGGCGGGCGCCAAGCTGAGCGGCGCCACGACGGTCATCGGCGTGGATCGGCTGGCGAACCGGCTCGAGATCGCGCGGCGGATGGGCGCGGACTTCGTGATCGACGGCAGCGCGAAGGACCCGATCGAGGAAATCATGCGCATCACCGACGGGCGCGGCGTCGATGTCGCGATCGAGGCCTTGGGCACGCAGTCGACCTTCGAGGCCTGCCTTCGCGTGCTGCGGCCGGGCGGCACCCTTTCGAGCCTGGGCGTCTACTCCGGTGACCTTAAGATTCCGCTGGGCCCCTTCGCCGCGGGGCTGGGAGACCACCAGATCGTCACGACCTTGTGCCCCGGCGGCAAGGAGCGCATGCGGCGGCTGATGGCGGTGATCCAGTCCCGCCGGGTCGACCTGGGGCCGATGGTGACGCACCGCTTCAAGCTCGACGACATCGAGCGCGCCTACGAGCTGTTCGCGAACCAGCGCGAGGGTGTGCTGAAGGTCGCCATCACGCCTTGAGAGACCGGCGCGGCGCGGCCGCGACAAGGACATCGACGGGGGACACATGGACTTGGCGTTCGGGGCTTTGTTTTGGCCTTGCTTATTGTTTGGCGCAGGAGCCTTGAATTTGGCTCTTGGGCCTTTGTTTTTGCCTTGTTGGGTGTTTGGCGCAGGAGCCGGGAATTCGCCCCGGCGGGCGAGTTACTTTCTTTGTCTCGCCAAAGAAAGTAACCAAAGAAAGGCGACCCCACTGCGCGTGTCCCTGCGCTTCGCTACGGGCAACCTGCGGTGCTCGCACATCCGGCCCCGCCGCAGAACTCGCTACGCGCCCTTCGGGCGCTACGCTCAAACAGCTGCGGCGAGCTAGACAACGAAGCACGCCTGTCCTTCGGCAGGCGTGCGGGCCGGATGCACTGCGCTCCTCGGCACGCGCAGAGGGGATGGAACTCCAACGCGCCATGGCGCGTACTTGTGTGGGGGGTGGGAAGGCGTATGTTGCGGGTCTTCTCA
>NZ_BAABGJ010000080.1:66748-105023 GCF_039541515.1 Variovorax defluvii | reverse complement strand
CTCGGCCACCAACGGCTCGCTGCGCTTCGCGGAGAGTGTCGCAAGCTATGGCTTGCTCCACTTGGCGAAGTCCCCGGCGCATGAGCTGGCGCAACGTGCGGGGAGATCCACTGCGCTGACTCCACCACCCCCCACACAAGTACGCGCCATGGCGCGTTGGAGTTCCATCCCCTCTGCGCGTGCCGAGGAGCGCAGTGCAGCCGGCCCGCACGCCTGCCGAAGGACAGGCGTGCTTCGTGATCTGACTCGCCGCAGCTGTTTGAGCGCAGCGCCCGAAGGGCGCGTAGCGAGTTCTGCGGCGGGGCCGGATGTGCGAGCACCGCAGGTTGCCCGCAGCGAAGCGGAGGGACACGCGCAGTGGGGTCGCCTTTCTTTGGTTACTTTCTTTGGCGAGACAAAGAAAGTAACTCGCCCGCCGGGGCGAATTCCCGGCTCCTGCGCCAAACAACAAGCAAGGCAAAAACAAAGGCCCAAGAGGCCAATTCAAAGCTCCTGCGCCACCCAACAAGCAAGGCAAGAACAAAGGCCCAGTGCCCTGCCCCCAACCCTCTCCCACAGGGCGCCGGAGCAAGCCAGCGCCACCCAGGCCCAGGCGAAAGCAATCCAGTGACCCTCCCCAAAGAGTCGCGCCGCCGTTACCTGACCGCCCTGGCCCTCTTGCCAGTGTCAGCACTCCCCGACGCAATGCACGCCGCAACCCTCCCCTGCCTCCCCACCGACGACTGGACCCGCTTCGCCGAACGCCATCTCCAGCGTGACGGACGCATCATCGATTTCGACGCGCCCGAGCAGCATTCAACCTCCGAAGGCCAGTCCTACGCCCTGTTCTTCGCACTCGTCCACAACGACCGCCCGGCCTTCGACCGCATCCTCCAGTGGACCGCTGCCAACCTGGCCGACGGGCAACTCGCCGAGCGCCTGCCCGCCTGGCACTGGGGCCGCAAGCCCGATGGCCGCTGGGGCGTGCTGGATGCCACCCCGGCCTCCGACGCCGACCTGTGGATCGCCTACACGCTGATCGAGGCCGGCCGGCTATGGAACCATGCCGCCTACCGCGCGCTCGGCCGCAGCGTGCTCGCCAATGCAGCCCGCGAAGAAGTCGCCACCTTGCCCGGACTCGGCCTCATGCTGCTGCCCTGGCCCCGCGCCATCGCCAGCGGGCCGCTGTGGCGCCTCAATCCCAGCTACCTGCCGCTGCAGCTCCTGCGCCGTTTCCAGCAGGAAGACCCGCCGGGCCCCTGGGACGAAATCGCCCGGCACACGCAACGCATGACGGAAGCGACCGCGCCGCGCGGCTTCGCGCCCGACTGGTGCGCCTGGTCGGAAAAGGACCGCGCCTTCGTGCCCGACCCCGAGAAGCCCACGGTCGGCAGCTACGACGCCATCCGTGTCTACCTGTGGGCCGGCATGCTGCACGCCCAGGAGCCCGCGCGCGCCGCGCTGCTCCATGCGCTGGGCGGCCCGCGTGCGCTGCTGCTGAAGAAGGCGGCGCTGCCGGAATACGTGGATACCGACACCGGCGCCATGCGCGGCGCCGCGCCGGTCGGCTTCGCGGGCGCGCTGCTGCCCTACCTCCAGGCGCAGGACCTGCAGGCGCCGCTCGATGTGCAGCTCGCACGCATCCGCGAGCGCATGGCCGGCACGCCGGCCCCCGCCCCCCTGCCCTATTACGAGCGCATGCTGCTGCTGTTCGGCCAGGCCTGGCTCGATGGCCGCTACGCCTTCGGGCGCAACGGGGAGCTGCAGCCCGATTGGAGACGCCTTTGCGCCCCACGCCGACCCGCCTGAGGCAACTGGCCTGCGTCGCCGCCTGCGCTGCCCTCGGTGCAGGCCCCGCCCTCGCCCAACCGGACGCGCGCGCCGCGCTGGCCGAGCAGGCCATGCACTGGCAGAGCCTGGGCCGGCTCGAACTGGCGGAAGCCAGCTGGCGCAAGTTGCTCAGCGCCGATCCGCAATCGGCCGACGCGCTTTACGGCATGGCCCAGGTCGAGCTCGCGCGCGGCCGGCCGGCGCAGGCGCAGGACTGGATCGCGCGCCTGCGCGCCGCGCACCCGGCCGACGCCAGAGCGGCCCGGCTCGAGGCCCGCCTGCGCCAGCCCGGCGGCCCCGCCACCGACCTGCAGGCCGCGCGCGCCGCCGCCCGCGCCGGACGCACGGAGGAAGCACTGCAGGCCTATCGCGCCATCTTCGGCAACCGCCCGCCGCCGGAGCCGATCGCGCTCGAGTACTACCAACTGCTCGCCGGCACGCCCCAGGGCTGGGACGAAAGCCGCCGCGGCCTCGAACAGCTCGCGCGCAGCCGGCCGGACCGGCAGGACGTGCGGCTGGCGCTGGCCCAGCTCCAGACTTATCGCGACGCGACCCGGCGCGAAGGCATCCGCAGCCTGGCCGAGCTGGCCAGGCTGCCGAACGGCAGCGCGGCGCGCGAGGCTTGGCGACAGGCGCTGCTGTGGCTGGACGCACGGCCCGCCGACGCCGCGCTCTACCGCGACTACCTGTCGATGCAGTCCGATCCCGCCGTCGCGCAGCGCCTGGATGGACTGGGCACCGCGCGTGCGCCGCAGGCCACCGAAGGCCCCGCCGCCCCCGACCCGCTGCGCCTGGGATTCGCCGCATTCGAGCGCGGCGACCTGGGCGCCGCCGAACGCCACTTCCGCGCCGCCCTCCGGCAGCGCCCCACGCACGCCGATGCACTCGGCGGCCTGGGTCTGGTGCGCCTGCGGCAACAGCAGTTCGCGCAGGCCGAAGACCTGCTGACCCAGGCCTCGCGCTCCGGCAACGGCCGGCGGTGGTCGGCCGCGTTGCGAAGCGCCACCTACTGGAATCTCGTCGGCCAGGCCAGCGCCGCCCGCGAACGCGGCGACCTGGCTTCGGCCAGGCAACTGCTGGAGCGCGCCATCCAGCTCGATCCGGCGCAGCCCGCCGCGCGCGGCGCCCTGGCCGGCCTGGCGGACATGCGCGCCGCGCAGGCGCGCGCGCAGGCCCGGCGCGAGGCCGACGCCGGCGACAGCGCCGGCGCACGGCGCACGCTCGAAGCGGCGCTGGCCGAAGCGCCCGGCAACCCGTGGCTGCGCTACGACCTCGCGCTGGTCTACCGCCGCATGGACCTGCCGTCCGAAGCGCACGCGCTCATGGAGGCGATGCCCGCCGCGCAGCGCGACACGCCGGACGCGCTGCACGCACAGGCGCTGCTGGCCGCCGATGCCGGCGACCCCGCGGCAGGCATGGCGTATCTGGACCGCATCCCGGACGCATCGCGCACGGCCGACATGAACGCGCTGCGGCAAAAGCTCCAGTCCACGGCCGAGGCGCGGCGCGCCGATCTCGACCGCCAGCAGGCGGAGCTCGAAGCCCGTCAGGCCACGGAACGCCGGGCCGAGGCCGAGCGCGCGCCGCAGCTCGCCGCCGGCACCGTGTACCGCCATCGCAGCGGCGAACCCGGCCTGGGCCGCCTGAGCGACGTGCAGACGCCCATCGAAGCCCACCTTCCGGCCGGCGAGGGCCGCATCGTGCTCGGCGTCACACCCACCGAGCTCCGTGCGGGCACGCTCGGCGTCGACGCAGGCAGTGCCAGCCGCTTCGGCGGCGGCATGTGGGCCGCACAACGGCAGGCCGCCGGCCTCGCGCCGCCGCCCGGCGAGCAGCGCGCGCAGGGCGTGGGCCTGCACGTCGGCTACGAAGACGCGAACTTCAGCGCCAGCCTGGGCACCACGCCGCAGGGCTTCGAGCACAGCAACGTGGTCGGCCACCTGGCTTACAGCGGCCGGCTCGGCGAAACGGTCAGCTTCAAGGCCGAGCTGTCGCGCCGGCCGGTCACGGACAGCCTGCTGTCCTTCGCCGGCACGCGCGACCCGCGCACCGGCCTGCGCTGGGGTGGCGTGGTCGCCACCGGCGGCCGGCTGGACCTGGCCCGGGATTTCGGCAGCTGGGGCGTCTACGGCCGCGGCGCCGTCCATTCGATCACCGGCCTTCACGTGGAGGACAACCGCCGCCACGCACTGGGCGGCGGCGTCTACCTGCCGCTGTCGCGCGGACCGGACGGCGGGCTGACCGTGGGCCTGGACGTCGGCCTGATCTCTTACGACAAGAACCTTGGCGGCTTCACCTACGGCCAGGGCGGCTACTTCAGCCCCCAGCGCCATGCCAGCCTGACCTTGCCCATCGATTGGCAGGGCCGGGACGGCCGCTTGAGCTGGCGCCTCAACGCCTCCATCGGCATGCAGTCCTTCCGCGAAGATCCGGCGCCCTTGTCGCTCCTGACCGGCGCCGCGGCGTTCACCGCCGGGACGCGGCACACGGGCCTCGCGTACAACCTCGCCGCCGTCCTGGAATACCGGCTCGCGCCCCAGCTCTACCTCGGCGGCGCACTGGGTTTCAACAACGCGCGCGACTACCGGCAATTCACGGGCCACGCCTACCTGCGCTACGTGTTCGGCGCCGGCGCCGCGCAGGACATGCCGTCCGTGCCGAGGCTCCTGAACTCGCCCTACACGCCGTTGTTCCCGTGAAGGCCGGCCACGGCCGCGACCCGCGCCGCGAACCCCTCAGCCTTCCTGCCGGAACGCCTCGGTCGACACCCGCAGCCGCTTCAGCTTGTCGTAAAGCGTCTGCTTGGGCAGCCCGAGCGCCTTCGCGGTCTGGACCACGTCACCGTGGCAGCGCCGCAGCTCCTCGGTGACCATGACCCGCTCGAAGCGCTCCATCTGTGCCGGCAGGCTGCTCGGCAGCTCCGTGCCGCCGGGGGCCGGCAGCAGGCGGTCGCCCGGCAGGCCCAGCACGTAGCGGTCGGCCACGTTGCGCAACTCGCGCACGTTGCCCGGCCAGCCGTGGGCCATGAGCTCGGCCAGCTGGCCGGCGCCGACCACCGGCGCCGCGCGCTGGTAGCGGCTGGCGGCCTGCAGCGTGAAATGCTCGAACAACAGCGGGATGTCCTCCCGCCGCTCGCGCAGCGGCGGCAGCTCGATGAAGGCCACGCCGATGCGGTAGTACAGGTCGGCGCGGAACTTCTGCCGGTCGACCAGGGCCTTGAGGTCCTCCTTGGCGGCGGCGATCACGCGGCAGTCGATCGGGATCAGCCGGTTCGAGCCCAGCCGCTCGATGCTGCGCTCCTGCAGGGCACGCAGCAGCTTGACCTGCACCGCCATCGGCATGCTCTCGATCTCGTCGAGGAACAGCGTGCCGCCCTGCGCATGCTCGAACTTGCCGACGCGCACCCGCGTGGCGCCGGTGAAGGCGCCGGCCTCGTGGCCGAAGAGCTCGCTCTCGGCCAGCGCCTCGGGCAGCCCGCCGCAGTTCACCGGCACGTAGTGCGCGCGGCGGCGCGCGCTGTGCTCGTGCAGGCAGCGGGCCACCAGGTCCTTGCCGGTGCCGGTCTCGCCGTAGATCACGACGTCGACCGAGGTCCCCGCCAGGTTGAGCACCTCGCGCCGCACGCGCTGCATCTGGGCCGAGCGTCCCAGCAGGGCAGCCTCGATGCCCTGCCGGTTCTCCAGATGCTCGTGCAGCTCCCGCACCTTGAGCGTCAGCGACCGCTTCTCGGTGGCGCGCCGCACCACCGCGACCAGTTGCTCCGACGCGAAAGGCTTTTCGATGAAGTCGTAGGCGCCCTGCCGCATCGCGTGCACCGCCATCGCGATGTCACCGTGGCCGGTGACCAGGATCACGGGCAGCTCGGGGTCGACGGCACGGATCTCGCCCAGCCAGTCGGTGCCGCTCATGCCGGGCAGTTGCACGTCGCTCAGCACGACCACCGGCGCACCGGCGCGGATGCGCGAACGCGCCTCCTCCACGCTGGCGAAGCCGTCCACCGCGAGCCCGGCGAGTTCCAGCGCCTGGGTGCTGCCCAGTCGCACATCGGCATCGTCTTCGACGAAGATCACGCGGATCGGGGCGCTATCGCTCATGTGTGTACGGCCTCCTGTGTCGCCGCCAGCGGCAGCTCGATGGTGAAGCAGGCGCCGGAGCCCCCGATGTTCGCACCCCGCAGGCTCCCGCCCAGCTCGCGCACGATGTGGGCCGAGATCATCAGCCCCAGGCCCAGGCCGGCACCGGCCGGCTTGCTCGTGACGAAAGGATCGAACAGGCGCGGCAGGATGTCGGGACGGATGCCCGGCCCGGTGTCGCAGACCTGGATCGCGCAGCGGTGTTCCTGCGCCGGGTCGATGCCTGCCTCGATGCGCAGTCGCCGCAGCGGCGACGCGTCCATCGCATCGATGGCATTGCCCATCACGTTGACCAGCACCTGCTCCAGGCGCGCTTCCTCGGCCCAGGCCGCGAGGCCCTCGGGCGCCACGTGCACCACCAGTTCCACGCCCTTGTCGCGCAGGCGTTCGGACAGCATCAGTTGCGCATTGGCGATCGACTGCCGCAGGTCGACACGCTCGCGCGCCAGCGTGTTCTTGTACGCGAAGGCCTTGAGCCGGGACGTCAGCCGTCCGAGGCGATCCACGAGGTGGGCGATGCGCTGCAGGTTGCCCCGCACGTCGTCGGTGCGCCCGTGCTCCAGCAGCACGCAGGCGTTGTCGGAGAGGGTGCGCAGCGCGCCCAGCGGCTGGTTGAGTTCGTGCACCATGCCGGCCGACATCTGGCCCAGCGCCGCCATCTTGCCGGCGTGCACCAGCTCGCCCTGGGTGGCGCGCAGGTCGGCTTCGATGGCCTTGCGGGCCTCGACCTCCTCGGCCAGCTTGGCCACCGCGCTGCGCAGCTCGGCCGTGCGCAGCACGACCTTGGACTCGAGGCTGTCGTGCGCCGCCTGCAGCGCGGCGCGGCTGGCCAGCTTGGCGCGCAAGGCACGGTGGCGCTGCGCCAGCACCGTCGCGACCAGCAGCAGCACCATCGCACCCAGCGCGGCCATGAGGGCGAGGTTGCGCGCGCCGGCGCGCACCGGCGCCGTGTCGTCGAGCGCCACCACGCGCCAGCCCGCCGGCTCGAGGGAGCGGCTCGTGCCGAGGTACTGCGCGCCCTGCAACCGGATTGCCGCCGCGCCACCGGCCGGCTGCGGCGTTTCGCGCCAATCCAGGGGCGTCAGCGGCGCCGAGCCATAGGGGCGCGTGTCGGCGATGTCTGCCAGGGCCTCGGGTCCCAGGGGCGCGAGAGGCCTGAACTTCCATTCCTCCCGCGAGGACAGGATCACGACGCCGCGCTCGTCGAGCACCAGCAGCTCGCCAGGCAGCTTGCGCCAGGCGGACTCGGCGGCTTCCAGATCGACCTTCACCGCTGCCACGCCGCGGCGCTGTCCCTGGCCGAAGAGGGCGTAGGACAGGTAGTAGCCGGCGCGCCGGCTGGTGAAGCCGACGCCGTAGAACCGGCCCCGACCGCGCGCCAGCGCGTCCTTCACGTAGGGCCGGAACGAGAGGTTGGCGCCGACCGGCGTGCCGGGGTCGTTCCAATCCGAGGCGGCCAGGCACACGCCCGAGGCATCGACGATGTAGAGATTCGACGCGCCGGCCGTCGCGTTGATGCGCTCCAGCACACGATTGGTGCGGCCACGCAGGTCCGCGTCGTCGGGCTGGTCGAGCAGCGCGAACACCGTGGGCGTGATCTCCAGCAGCGAGGGCAGGTAGTCGAAGCGCACCAGGTCGGCTTCCAGCCCGGCGGCCACCACGTCGAGCCGGTGCTGCGCGGCCTCGCGCAGACGCTCCAGCCCCGCGCGCATGGCCACCGCATGGCCGGCCAGCGCGGCCGCCCCGATGATCGCCACCGCCACGAGCCAACCCAGCGCGCGTCGCACGACTGCCTTCATTCCACTCCTCAGCGTCTCCCGCGGCTCCTCGTGCTCCCTGGACAAAAGCCCGCCGGACGGGGCGATGTTAGGCCTCCATGCGCTTCCCGGACGCGCGGAGAAACGCGCTTGCGCGAACGGCCTCTTTGGCTCACTGGGTCCGACCGCATCGGCATGCCCGGTCGTGGCCAAGTTCGGGGAGGCTCGGATCAGGTGGAGGATGCCGGCTTCCCCCACGCACCGGCACCGCCGGCCGAGGTCCGACGCATCGGACTGCGTTCGGCTCGGCGAACGGCGCCCGACCCGGTCGGGCTCATCGATGAACTGAACGATTCATTGGCAAAAATGATGCCCGCGGGTCACCCGGGTTCGCCGAGCCGGCGCTGCTGGCGCCATGCCGGCGCACTGGTCGGGAACAGCACGCTGCCGGGCCGCAGCAACGCCAAGTGCAGTGCGGCCGCCACGCGCTGGCGCTGGAAGCCCTCGCGCAGCACTGCCAGGCAATGCGCCTCGGTCACCGGCTGCCCGAGGAAGCAGCGCGTGCCGTTCGAGAACCGCGCGACATGCCGGTCCCACCAACCGCGGACCTTCTGCACATCGGGCCAAGGCAGCGCAAGGTCCTCCGGCAGTTCGACGCTCTCGTCATCGGGGTCTTCGGTGGGCCCGTCCTCGAAGCCATCGGGCGGAGGCACCTCCATCTGCTCGAGATTGAAGTCGGCACCGGTGATGGAAACGAAGGCCTCTGCCGCGATCCGCGCAAGCGCGGGCTGGGCCATCTGCTCGATGAGCCAGGGGACATAACGCGCGTCGCCTGCAAAGCCGGCACCCATGATGCGCAAACGCGCGGCATCCGGCACCGAGGACAACGCCACCAACAGCGCGTGCGCCGCGGCCGGCTCCACGGCTTGCAAGGCCAGCTGCAATGCGCGCAACTGACGCGGCCCTGGCTTCAAGGCCACCGCCTCAAGCGCCTCGATCGCCTGAAACCTGTCGCCGAGCAACACGGCCGACCAGGCGGCCCAGAAGCGCAGCTCGGGCTTGGGCTCGACGGCTGCGGCCTGCACCTGGGCCGCGAGATCGGTGCGCCCGAGTTCGCCAGCGGCGCGGAGCGCGCGGATGCGCACGCTGTCCACTGCACCGTCGAGCAGACGGCCGAGCACGGGACCAGGATCCTTCCGATGCAGCGCGCAGGCGGCGATGCCGAGCTTCTGCCGCAGCGGCGCAGCATCGTCGACCATCGCCTTCACGCGGCCACGCAGGTATTCGGGCGCGACCCAGCCGAGCGCGGATGCGACGCCCGGGACCGCGTCCGGCGCATCGGCGGCACGCTCGACCAAGGCATCGAAGCGTCCATCGGGTGCCTCCGCGGCCAGTACGGCGGCGGGGAAAAAATCTTCCGCTCCCTCGTTGTCGAGGGCCGCCGCGGCGCACTGCCAGCCCACGTCGCCGGCGACGCGCAAGCCATCGATATGAGCGGCCAGGCGCTCGTCGAGGTCGGCGAACTGCGAAGGGGTGTAGTGGGGTGCGTGGACGGCGCTGCCGCGCTGGAGCCACAGAAACGAGGCTTCGTCGGCATGCTCCTCGACGACGTGCACCAGCGAACCTGTGTCCACCTGCCACCCCTACTCGAAGTGCAGCCGCACCACGGGCAGCACCACGTGCCAAGCGCAGCAGAGATTGACGATCAGGTTCCAGGCGTCCGCGTCGGCGTTGTCCCAGATCCACTCGTGATAGTGAATCGTGCGCGGATCGTTGAACATGGCCTGCGCGCCGCTGACTTCCACCGCTTCGTCCGGATCGTCGGGATACGCGAGCGTCAGTGTGTCCCACAGCGCAAGGGTGTCGAGCAGGCGCTGGCCGGCCCGGGGCTCGACCGGCTGCGCGAACTCTATTTCGATCAGCAAGGCGCTGTTGCCGCCGAGGTCCGGTGGCAGTTCGACCTTGAACGGCGGCACTGCGACGGCGGCCGGTCGCGCGCCGCTGTCGACCGACAGGTCATGCTCGCGGCGGCCCAGCAAGGCATGCGCCGACCGGAACGAAACATCGTGATGGCGGCAGTCGGTCAGCACGCCTCCCAGCACGCCAAGCGCCGCGACGGCGAGATCTTCGACCTGCAGCCTCGCGTGGACGGATGCCGCTTCGCACCGGATCTCGGCGCGATCGCGAAGGCGGCCCGGGAAGAAGAACCCCGCATCGAATGCCTCGAGGAAGACGCGGATGCGGCGCTCCACCAGTTCGACCCCGCCCGCGGGCACTGCGGCCAACGTCACATCGATCGCGACAGGGCCCGAGTAGCGCTCAGGCGAAGAAGCGTCGAAGCCAGTCATGTGCATCCTCGTCGGACATGCCCTTGATCGCCAGGTCCTCGAAGGCCTCGTCGGGAGCCAGCACGGGCGCGACGAGCCGTCCGACCGCGTGGCAGGCCGGCAGCAGGTCCTGCCGGTTCACGTCGCCGAGTTGCGGCGCGGTGCCCGCACGCAGCAGCACGCCGCTCTTGCCGAGGGGGAGCAGCGACACATCGGCGGGAGCGCTGCGCTGCAGTGCAGCCGGACCGCCGAGCGCGGCCGCCGCCTCTGCGCCCAGCAGGGTCAGCCAGGCCACGGCGGCCACGCCGCGCTCGGCCGCGTTCGACATCGTGATCGCATCCCCATATCCGAGGCCGGGGTACCGCAGGAGAAGAGGTGCCGCCCATCGGCAGACTTCCCGCTCCACTCCGGGGTCCGCCTCATCCCAGACGAAGGAGTATCCGCAGTAGCCGCTGCTGAGCGGAAACTCCTCCAGCGCATTGCGAACCAGTGCGATCACCTGGTCCGGCTCGCTGGCCCATTCGACCGGCAGCATCATTCGCACCACGAAGCAGGGCGGCTTGAAGACGCCCAGCAGCGCCATCTGCACGGCAGGCGGAACGACGTTGCGTGCCGCCTCGCCGGCATGCGCCCGGAACCCCAGCATCTTGGAGGCCAGGAGGCGCGGATCGGAGAACCAGTGATGAGGACCCTCGAACGCCTGCGCGTCGAAGGCCCGGAATCGCTTCATGTCCCCTGTGCGGTAGAAGCGCAGGTGGTGTCCGAAGGCCTCGGAGAACGAGCGCAGGAAGCGCGCGAACCCCTCGCCGCCTTGCGGCGCGCCGTAGGCGAAGGCCACGACTTCGAGGCAGGGCATCGCCAGAACATGATCGCCTTTCTGGAGCGTGAACAGGGGTCCATCCATGGGGTTCTACCTTTCTGGTTCCACTTTCAGGTGCAAACGCAGTCATTCTCGACATCCATGACCGTCACTTTCTTGGCCGTGGCCGACTTCTTCATGATGGCGACCTGGTTGTCCGTCAGGCTGTCGCCGGGAAACTTGACCTCGATGATTTTGGTCACCTTGCTGAGCGCCACCGTTCCTTTTTCAACGGCTTTCTTGGCACCGGTCAACACGATGTCCCACTTGACGAATCCTGATCCGCTTCCGGTTGCCGCGCCCCACTTGCCGATGAAGTCGCCGCCGATCTCCTGCGAGGCCTCGGTGATGAGGCCCGCTTGACGCCCGCGCGGCTTGGGATCGAGGCGATCGCGCATCAGGTTCTGGAACTTGGACGTGGGCGTCTTCCCTTTCTTGATGTCTGCCGCGTCTTTTTTCTTCTTGTCGTCCATGGCCTTGCAGGCCGCATCGCAGAGCTTGTCGGCAAGCGCCTGGTCGCCGACTTCGACGGCAAAGCCCGGCTGCGCCACTCCACCCAGATTCGCCGCGTTCTCCGCGTTGTGAAACATCTTGTCCGTGAGCCGGGCAGCGCTCTTGCCGTCCATCTTCACATCGAAGGAGTAGAGAATCCAGGTCGCCTCCTTCATGAAGGTGCTGGACTTGACGCCTCCCGCCACGCCGGCGTTGTCGCCGTTCGACAACGCGAATTTCGAGCCCTTGTGGGCGGCCATCGCCTTGTCGCCCTTGACCGTGGTGGTGCCGTTCGACAGGGTGATCGAGTTGGCAATGTTCGGATAGGGCACCGGCACCGGCCCGCCCGGGCTCGGTGTCTTGCACACATCAGGGATCGTTGCGGTGCTGATACCGGTGCTGAACTTGTGAACCAGCGTGAGGCTGGTGCCATTGACCTGGATGGTGACCGGCACGGCTCAGCCCCCGTCGGGTTCGGCGCTGCGCACCAGCACCGCGCCCCGCTCGCCCGACTCGGAACTTCCCCACACCAGCGACAGCGGCCCCTTGGCGTAGCGCTTGCGATGCGCGATGACGGCCAGTGCGGCATGCAGCGGCGCACTCGCCGCGCCCACGTCGCCCCAGCAGTCGGCCGGCGCGATGAAGTCCGAAGCGCTGCGGAAATACTCGCCAGTGCGCAGCGCGGCGAAGCCGAATTCGTCGGCGCGGTAGGGCTCCCCATTGAGGTCGCAGAACACGTTGTGCACCTGTTCGCCGGAGGCCAGGGCCTGCAGGGCGGCGCGGAAGGCCTGCGTCAGCCCCTCGCCGGTGCACACCTCGCCGGTCTTGATGCGCCGCGCTTCCATGCCGATGCCGACCGAGACCAATTCGCCGAGCGGCTCGATGCCGAAGCGTCGCGCGAATCCGGCAGGACCGAGCAGGATGGCGCCGGCTGCTTCGCCGGGGACGAAGCCCCAGGCGTTGTTGAGCGGCCCGCCGCCATGCAGCTGGTCACAGTCCTCGACCCATTCGAGTGTCCGGGGGGCCAGGTAGGAATCGGCGCCCGCCACCACGCAGGCGTCGAAGGCGCCCCGTGCGCAGCCGGCCTCGGCTGCGGCGACGGCCAGATGACCGGCCGCGTGCCCGACCTCGAAGCGCGCGACCTGGGTGAAACGATCGCCCATGCGTTCGCGCAGCGACGCCAGCAGGTCCTCGGCCAGCCCCTCGGCCCGACCGGGCCGCGGCGGCGGCAGTGCCAGGGCCAGGCCCAGGCGCGCAGGCGCGCCCTCGCCCTGCGCAGGCACGCACATCAGCGCTTCCTCGATGGCCGGCAGGAGCAGCGCGGCCAGGCGCGCGGCGCTCTCCATTCCAATGTCCAGCCAGGGCGCGCGCGCAACGCGCATCGGCGCGCCGGCCGTGTCGACCATGTACGGGTGCTCGAAGAAGCCGCACACGCCGGCCCGCGCCGCTGCCGCGCTCGCCCAGACGGTACGGCCGATCGGGGTGCAGGCACCCAGCCCGAGGATCCGGAGCGCGACGATGGCCATGCTCAGCCCTCCAGCGCCTCGGCGGTCCCCGAATCGCTCAGGTTCAGCACCCGCTTCTCCACGATCCGCGTCTTCTGCAACTTGTGGACCTTCGTGTGGCAGGGCAGCGCGCTGTGCCACACCAGCGAGACACGCAGGGCCGAGGGCTCGAGAATCACCGTGTGAAGCCGCGGCCGGGCGTGCATGGTCCGGGTGCCGTCGGAGAAGAAGGTATCGAGGCGCAGCAGGACGCGCGGCAGTGTGAAGCGCAGCTCGGGCTGCCGCGCCAAATGCACCAGCGCCACGGGCTCGCCGCCCGCCAGGAACTGCGGCGACTGCTGGTCGGCCGGCGCGCACTGGTAGTGGCGGTCATCGAAGTCGTGCGGCAGCAGGGGCTGCCGCTCGCGCATCCAACGTTCGTCGTAGGTGCCCGCCAGGCTCAGCCGCGGCTGCCAGTGCACGCCGAGCGGGCCAAAGCCGGCCGGTGCCGGCCGGTCGCTCCAGCCTTGCACCGGCCGGTCGGCATATTCGATGTTGGGCAGCCGCACACCCTCGGCGCCTGCCGCATCGAGCACAAAGCCGGTGCCGGCAGGATTGCGAGCGTCCCACTGTGGCCGTGCGCTGCGCCGGCTGGCCGGATCGACCCCGCCGTAGGCGCGCTCGTAGCAGAGCGGCATCGTCGCGAATGGCTCCGGCTCCGAAGGCGAACCACCGAGCCACACGCGGTCGCCGGTGACGCGCAGCCGCTTGACCACCGGTCCCACGCGAAAACCCACGTCGAGCGTCGCGACCGGTACGCCGCCCGGTGCATGGGCTTCGCCGAGCAGCAGCACGTCCGTCGTCAGTTTGGTGCGCACCATGTCCGTGTCATGGCGCAGGCTGGAACGAGCGGGCTCCGCCGGGTTCGCGAACGCCGGTACCTGCACCACAGGGGATTGGACCTCGGCCAACACGGTGCCGCCGTCGGCGAGGATGTCGAAGCTGCACTTCACCGCCACGATCCAGATCTCGGCGCCATCGCGGTCGCGCACCCAGGTGCGCTCGGCGGCGTACGGCGTGCGGTTGTCCAGTTGCCACATGGCGCGCCCTCGCCTCAGTTGATGTCCACGTGAGCGCCCTTGATCTTGTTGGCACCGCGCGAGCGCGTGAGCACGAAATTGCCCTTGATCAACACCTTGCCGGCCTTCGTGAGCACGATGCTGGCGTCGCCGCATCGCAGGTCGATCCGCTGCCTCGCCTGAAGCACCACGCGCTCGCCGTCGATCTCGACCGCGGCCGTGGGTGACGGCGCCTCGCCTGCCTGCAAGCGGCCCAGGATGACCGGACTGCGCACCCTGCCCTTCTGGAACGCGACCACCACCGCCACGCCCGCTTCCGCGCGGGAGAGACCGAGCGTCGACAACGCGGGCACTGCAGGCAGCGAACCGCTCAGCACGACGAGAAAGCGGCCCTGTTCATCGAAGCCGGCGAAGGTAGCCAGCGACACGCCCTCGCCTGCCACCTTCGACCATTCGGCCACATCGGCGATCATCGCCCGAACGCCGTGCAGATCGTCCTGATCGCGGAGCTGCTTCATCGCTCAATCCTCCCCCAGGTTGGCACCCTTGATCTTGATGGAGCCACCGGCCTTGAAAGACGCGCTGCCATCGGCCTTGATGGTGATCTTGGCACCCTTGATCGTGATCCCGCTCGAATCCAGAACGATCTTGCTGCCGCCGGCCTTCAACACGATGGTCGGCGCCTCGATCATGCAGACCGCGCCAGCCTTGATCTTGATCGGCCCCTTCGATGTCTCCCCGATGACCGCGGCGGCCAGCTTGTGCGTCCCGCCCACGCTGAACGACTGCAACCCTCCGACGCTGACTTTCTGCAGGCTTCCGACATTCACCACCTGCGCGCCGCCGATGTTCACCATCTGGGCGCCGCCGACATCGATCATCTCGCCCGCGCCGACGTTATGCATGCGTCCGGCGCCCACGCTGTGCGACTCGGCCAGCGAGATCGTGGTGGTCTGGACCCCGTTGACGGTGTGGACACGGCCACCGGTCACCGTGACCGTCTCGCCGCCGTTGACGGTTTCCGTCCTGTGACCGCCGATGGTGATGGTCTCGGTGCCACCGACAGACTCATCCCGATTGGTGCCAACGGAGATCGACTGGTTGACGCCGATCGATTGCCTCTGGTTGTTGCCCACGGTTTCCGAATCGTCGACGTCGATCCGGTCCGTGCGGTTGTTGTTCACCGTCGTGGACTGGTCATGCAGCACCGTCGTGCTCATGTCGTACTGCCCGTGGATCGTGATCATTTCCTTGCCTGCCGTGTCGTTCATCGACATCTCGTTGTAGCCGTTGCCCTTGTGCGTGCTCGTCTTGAGTCCGCTGACGACCGCATTGGCGGGCAGTGCATAGGGGGGCATGCTTTCACCGTTGTAGAAGCGCCCGACAATGATGGGCTGATCGGGGTCGCCATCGAGGAAGTCGACGATCACCTCCTGCCCGATGCGCGGGATCGCAACCGCGCCCCAGCCCTTGCCCGCCCATGGCTGCGAGACGCGCATCCAGCAAGAGCTGTTCTCGTCCTTCTTGCCGTAACGGTCCCAATGGAACTGCACCTTCACGCGCCCGAACTCGTCCGTCCAGATTTCCTCGCCCGATTTGCCGACGACCAGGGCGCACTGCGGACCGGGCATGCGGGCGCGCGGTGTCAGCCTCGGTGGGCGCCAGGGCATGTCGGTGGGCAGGAGTGTGAGCAGGAAGGCGCCGCTGCCATGCAGGCCCGTGCGCAGCGCCGGCGATTCGACGATCAGTGTTTCGAAGGCCGAGCGCGAATCGGCATTCACCGCGTCGTCGTCGAGCACCGTCTTGAGCACCTCCGCCAGCGAACGGCCGTGCCGGATCGGGTCGATGCTCTCGTAGCCCGGGTGCGTGACGACGAAGGTGCAGGCGGCAATGACGTATTCGCCGTCGCGCAGGCCATCGGGGTCGCCTTTGAAATCGAAGCGCTTCCCGACGGCGACGTCGGGCCAACGCGTGAAGGCCCAATGACGCTGGCGCCGGCCGACGAGTTCATCGAGGCGCACGCCTGCGATGTTCTCGGCGTCGTCGCCATCGGCATAGCCGCCAGGGAACTCGAAGGACTCGAGATCCGACAACTCATGGGCATCCGGATCGCCCTTGTCGGCGCTGAGCTTCTTGCTCACCGCCCTGAAGTCGTTGTCGCGCGAGGCGTACTTGCCGGTGTCGAACTGGCGCATGCTCACCCACTGCGCGATCTCGCTGAAACGCGGCTCGCTGCCGTCCGGTGCATGGTCGAGGGTGCCCACGACCGGCAGCTTCTCGTGTGCAAGGTCCAGCGCATCCGACAGGTGCATGGTGCCCGGTCTGTCGTGCGCGTCGAACCAGTAGTAGATGCCTTCATCCTCCAAAAGCCGCGAGATGAAGGCATGGTCGCTCTCCTGGTACTGCACGCAGTAGGGATGGGACGCGTGGACCCCGAGGACGTGGTCTGTCCGGGTTTTCTTCAGGCGCTTGATGGGACTGTCCTCGAGCACCTCGTCCATCACATCGAGCACGGGCTTGTCCTGAAGGATGCGTGAGTTGGTGCGCTTGGTCAGCAGCCAGAACCATGAGCGCAGCTGAATCTGGTACTCGAAGTAGCGCCCTGCTGCCGCAAGGCGCATCAAGCGCGTGGCGTGCCCATGGCAGTGCCGCTCGTGCAGGCTTCCTTGCGCATCCTTGAAGGCGATGACCACATCGAACGCATGCCCCAGGATGTCCTCGGCTGTGATCGCATGATTCTTCGACAGCACAGTGAGCTCATAGAACGACGCGCGCGAGAGGCCTTCGTGCCCCGCCACGCTCCAGAACATCAGGTCCGCCGCGACCGGTGATTCGCTTTTGATCTGAAACTGCGCTTCCGCCACGAGGTCACCCCCCTATTCATGCGCAGCCGGCGCACGATGGGGACTATCGATCGCAGATCGGCAAGCGTCCATACGACGGACGCCATCGGCCAAGCGGCTGTCGGCCGGATGGGAGCCCAGCACGCCGCAGCGTTCAGGCGTGCACCGTCCCGCCGTCCACGTTGATGATCTGCCCGTTCACATAGCTCGAGGCCGGACCGCACAAGAACTCGATCACGGTGGCCACCTCGCGCGCTTCGGCGAAGCGGCGGATCGGGATCTCGGCCATCAGCTTCTCGGCGCGGTCGGCGATGAGCTGGCGCGTCATGGGCGTGAGGATGATGCCGGGCGCGACGGCGTTGACGTGCACCACCGGCGCGAAGCGGCGGGTCATGGCGCGCACCATGCCGGCGATCGCGCCCTTGGATGCCGAATAGGCGATGCGATCCAGCCCGCCGCGCCGGAAGGCAAGCGAACAGGCGAAGACCATGCGCGAAGGCAGCTCGGGCGTGCCTGCGCAGCGTGCGTGAAAGAGCCGGCCGAGCTGGTAGCCATTGCGCACGTTGGCGGCCATGGTGTCGTCAAACAGCGAGAGGTCGCCCAGGTCCTCCAGGTCCGGCAGCGAGATGCCGGCCAGGTGCACCAAGGCGTAGGGCTTGCCGCCCTCCTCCAGCGCACGCGTGCAGGCCTCTTCCGAATCGAGGCCATTGACCTGCAGCTGCAGGTTGGGCGGCCCGCCGAGCGCACTGCGGGCCTGCTCCAGCGCCTCCTGCGCGCGGTCGGCCAGGCGCACGCGCGCGCCGGCGTCCAGGAAGACCTTGGCGGTCTGCACGCCGATCCCGCCGGCGCCGCCGGTGATGAGGATGGTCTTGTCGGCGTAGAAAGGGTTCACGATTGCGCTCCTCGCGTCATGGATGGACGGCCCAGGGCCGCGTGGTCAGGCCGCTCGGCAGCGGCGAAGTCCCCGTCGCGCCCGTCCGGCGCCGCGTTGGCGCAGCCGTGTCGCGGCACTGCGCCGCCGGGCGATCGCGGGGAGAAGGTGTCATTCGGTCGCGATGGTCTGGAAGTCCTGCTCGCGCAGCAGCTTCCAGATCCGGCTGCGGATGTCCACGAAGCTCGGCAGGTCCATCACGTCCTCGATGCGCTCGTGGCCGGCCCAGCTCTCGGCGTTGCGCGTGCCCGCGACGTCGATGTCGGCCACGATCGCGCCGCCGTTGCGGCTCATCACGATCACGCGGTCGGCCAGGTAGACGGCCTCTTCCACCGCGTGGGTGATGAACAGCACGGTGCGCGGCGCGATGGCGCACAGGCGCAGCAGTTCTTCCTGCATGACGGTGCGGGTCTGCGCGTCGAGCGCGCCGAAGGGCTCGTCCATCAGCAGGACGCCGGGGTCGAGCGCGTAGCTGCGCGCGATCGCCACCCGTTGCTGCATGCCGCCGGAAAGCTGGTGCGGGTAAGCATCCTCGCGTCCCTGCAGGCTCATCAACTGGACGAAATGGCGCACGCGCTCCGCGCGCTCGTGCTCCGGCATGCCCTTGCAGCGCAGGCCGAAGGCGATGTTCTCCGCCACGGTCTTCCAGGGGAACAGCGCGAACTGCTGGAAGACGACGGCACGGTCCGGCCCCGGGCCGGCCACCGCCTCGCCGCCGATGCGCACGCTGCCCGAGGTCGGCGCATCGAGGCCGGCCGCCAGGCGCAGCAAGGTGGTCTTGCCGCAGCCGGAGGGGCCGACGATGGCGACGAACTGCTTGTCGTGGATGTGCAGGTCGATGTCGCGCAACACCGCGTTGGCCTGGCCGCCGCGCGTGAAGACGCGCCCGACTTTGTTGAATTGGATGTCGCTCATGAATTGGAGTCCTTCGCCGCCGACCTCGACTGCCGGCGGCGCTCATGCGCTTTCGCGCGGAATCATCGTGTAGCCGACGTCGAAGACCGGGGCCTCGAGCGGCTCGCCGCGCAGCTTGGCCAGCGCCATCTCGGCGGCCTTGCGGCCGATCACGCGCTGGTGCACGCCTACCGTGGTCAGGCGCGGGCGGATGGCACGGCCCAGCGGGGTATCGTCGAAGCCGGCGACCGCCACGTCCTGCGGCACGCGGATGCCCAGTTGCGCCGCCTCCAGCACGAAGCCGGCAGCGATCATGTCGCTGGCAATGAAGATCGCATCGGGCCGCTTGCCCGCCGGCATGGCCTGGAACTCGCGCGCCAGTTCCGCGCCGCTCTCCAGTTCCATCGGCGCCGAGCCGATCCACGATTCGGTGGCGGGCAGATTGGCCTCCGCCAGCGCCTGCCGGAAACCTTCCTCCCGGGCACGGGTGCGCTCGTTGTCGGTCTGCGTGCCGCCGCGGTAGGCCAGCCGCGTGTGGCCCTTGGCGATGAGGTAATGCGTGGCCTCGCGCGCCGCCTGGAAGTTGGAGAAGCCGACCGCCATGTCGATCGGCTCGGGGCCGATGTTCCACGTCTCGACCACCGGCATGCCGGCCTTTCTCAGCAGCGTGCGCGTGCCGCGCGTGTGCGTAAAGCCGGTGAGGATCACGGCGTCCGGCCGGTAGCCGAGCAGGCCGCGGATCAGCTCTTCCTCGCGCGCGGCGCTGTAGCCGCTGTGGGCGATGATGAGCGAAAAGCCGTTGGCGCCCAGGACGTCGTTGATGCCGTGGATGGTCTCGGCGAAGACCGAGTTGGCGATGTTGGGCAACAGCAGCGCGACCAGCTTGCTGCCGCGCCGCGACAGGGCCCGCGCCGTGAAGTCGGGCACGTAGCCCAGCTCCGAGGCGGCGCGCAGCACGGCCGCGCGCGTCTCGGCCGTGACCGAGGGATGGTTGGCCAGCGCCCGGGAGACGGTGATCGACGACACGTTGGCCAGCCGACCGACGTCCCGCATGGTCAGGGAGCGCCTGGGCACGCTCATGCGCCGAAGCCTTCGCGGATCACGCGCATGAAGTTGCGGGCCACGGTGCGGCCGTCGGCGAAGCGCTCCCGCCAGATGGCGAGGGCGTCCGCGTGGTCGGCGGCCAGCAGTTGGCGCGAGAAGGCTTCCACGCCCACGATGCCGGCGTAGCCGCACTGCGCAGCCTCGCTGGACCAACGCACCAGGTCGAGCGCGCCGTCGTAGGCATCGCCGCGCTGGCTCTGATCCAGCTCCAGGTAGGCCAGCCGCGGCAGCGCAGCGCGGATGGCGCCGAAGGGGTCGGACTCGTCGATGCTCATGTGGAAGGTGTCCAGGTGGAGATGAACATTGTCGTGTCCTACCGCCTCCAGGAAGTCCATGCCGCGCCGCGTGTCGTAGAGCAGCGGCGTCTCGTAGCGGTTCACCACTTCCAGCGCCAGGCGCACGCCGGCCGCCGCCGCATGCTCGGCCACCTCGCGCACCGAGTCGGCCGCGCGTTCGAAAGCCTCGCGCGGCAGCGGGCGCGCGGCTTTGTGGATCGGGCCGTAGAGCACGCCGCCGATCTGCGTGGAGCCCATGTCGCGCGCCATGCCGACGGCCTGCTTCAGGTGCGCGATGCCGCGCGCGCGAACGGCGGCATCGGCGTCGCCGATGTCCTTGTCTGGCGAGAGCCCGCAGGTGTTCAGCGGCGACAGCCCCTGCGCCTCGAAGGCGCGCGCCAGGGGCGCGGGTTGGATGTCCTCGAAGCGGCGCAGCGGCACTACCACGTGGTCGTAGCCGATCTCGGCCGCGTCGGCGAGCGTCGGTGCGAGGCCCTGCGGGCTCCAGTCGGCACCCCACACGGCGGCATGGATCGCAGTGCGGATGCCGCTCACGGGGACGTCTCCCGCCCGCTGGCGAACAGGGCACGGACCGGCGCCAGGCGCTCCACGCCCGGCGCCTCGCCGATGTCTTCGCCCGGGTCACCGCGCATGGTGAAGCCGCCGTCCACCGGCAGGATGACGCCGTTGATGAAGCCGCTGGCCGGCAGCGCCAGGAAGGCGATGGCGTGGCCGACTTCCTCCGGCAGGCCCCAGCGGCCCGCGGGCGCACGCTCGGCGTAGGTTCGGTAGTCGAGCATGCCGGCGTCCAGCCGCGCCTGCAGGGTTTCGGTGAGGATGTAGCCGGGCGCCACGGCGTTGACGGTGATGCCCAGGCGCCCCACTTCCACCGCCAGCGAGCGCGTGAAGCCGTTGATCGCATGCTTGGCGATGGCATAGCCGCTGCGGTTCGGCAGGCCCAGCAGCCCCAGCACGGACGAGATGTTGACGATGCGGCCGAAGCCGCGCGCCGCCATGCCCGGAATCACGGCCTGGCTGCAGAGGTAGGCGCCGCGCACGTGGATGTCGAACATGGCCTGCACGTCGGCCACCGGCGTGTCGGTCACCGGTGCCAGGCGCGGCGTCATGATCCCGGCGCAGTTGACGAGCACGTCGATGCCGCCGAGTGCCTTCTCGCCGGCGGCGATGGCGGCCCGCACCGCGTCCGCATCGGCGACGTCGGCGGCGCCCGACGTGCATTCGACACCGAAGCGCCGCGCCAGCGCCTGCGCGGCGCGCCGCGCGTTTTCTTCGTTCAAGTCGATCACCGCGATGGCCGAGCCGCGACGTGCGCACTCGGCGGCGGTGGCGAAGCCGATGCCTTGCGCACCGCCGGTCACCAGCGTGACGCGGCCATGCAGGCTGCCGAGGCTGCGGCTGTGCGTGGTGCTCATCGCGCGTCTCGCTTCATGGGTGCGGCCACGCTCAAGGCTTGCCCGGCTTGCCCTCGGCGAAGGCCTTCAGCTTCGGGTTCTTGTTGATGTAGTCGAGCACCGCCGGGTTGATGTAGGCCTTCGAATCCAGCGCCTTGGGGATGGTCCCGGCACTCTTGAAGAACTCGGCCAGCCGCGCGAAGTCCTTGTCCAGGCGCGAGGGGCCGCCGCTTCGGTCGAAGTTCTTCAGCTGCTCGTCGAGGCTCCAGTAGCTGCGCGTCTCGATCTCGCCCTGCATCTCGTCGGGCGACAGCGTGACGCCGCCCTTGTCATAGAACTTCTTCATCGCCGCCAGGGTCGCGGCGCGATCGTCGCGCATGATGTTCATGCCGCGCAGGAACATGGCGGCGAAGCGCGCCACGGTCTCCATGTTGTCCTTCAGATACTCGGGGCGCACGACCATGTTGGCGGTGACCAGAGCGCCCGCACTCTGGCCGTCGCACAGCAGCTTGCCGCCCACCTTCTCCATGCGTGCGAAGTGCGGATACCAGATGGCGCCCACGGGAATGTCGCTGCCCTTGAAGGCATCGACGATCGCGCCGGGCGCGATGTTGACCGCCTGCACGTCGCCGGCCTTCAGGCCCATCTTGGCGAAGCAGGATTGCGCGGCGTAGTCCGAGGTCGAGTTGGCAGGCACCAGGTACTGCTTGCCCTTGAGCGCCTTGACCGGGTCGGCCTTGATGGCGTCGAACACGTTGGCACGGGCGACCACGCCGTTGGCGCGCGAGTCGTCGATCAGGATCAGCACCGTCTGCAGGTCGAAGCGCGACGCGCCCAGCAGCGAGGGCGGGCCGCCCATGAGGCCGATGTCCCAGGTCTTGGACGGCACGGCTGCCACCTGCTGCGCGCCGGCGACGAAGGAGGTCATGTTCCCCGGCTTGAGCCCGGCGTCGGCCCACCAGCCGTTGTCTTCGGCCAGTTGCAGCGGCACGCCGTGGATGGTGACCTGGTAGCTGACATTCACCGGCACCGGGTCGGCCGCCAGCGCCGGCTGCGCGAGCGCGGCCAGGCCGAGCGCCGCGGCCGCGATCGCGCGTGCGAAGCGGGTGCGGGGGAGGGTATTGCCTTGTCTCATGTCTCTTTCCTTTCTTGGGGTGGTGTCGGCGGCCGGGCTCGCGCCCGCCGCCATCGGAGTTCAGGGTTGATCGGCCTGGCCCAGCCTGCGCTGGACGTCGCGCTCGAAGTGCCGGAAGAGCCACTCGATCAGCAGGCCCACCAGCCCGATGGCGAGCATCCCGATCAGCACGATGACGATGGTCCGGTTCATCTGGCCGCGCACCATCAGGTAGGCCAGGCCCGAAGTGGCGACGATGAGCTCGGCGCCCACGAGCGACTGCCAGGCATTGCCGGCGGCCACGCGCAGCGCCGACACGATGGCGGGCATGGCGCTCGGCACGATCACTTCCAGCAGGATGCGCAGGTCGCGCGCGCCCAGCATGCGGGCGGCTTCGAGCAGGCGGCCGTCCACCAGCCGCGCACCGCCGTAGGCGCCGATCACGCAGGCGGGAAACGCGCCGGCGAAGATGATCAGCACCGGACCGCCGAAGCCGGTGCCGAACCACAGTACGGCAAAAGGCACCCAGGCGATCGGCGCGATGAAGCGCAGCAGGTCGAACAGGGGCTTGACCAGCGCATCGAGCATCTTGAACCAGCCCATCAGCAGGCCGAGCGGGACGCCGATCAGCACGCTGAGCCCGAAACCCGCACCGAAGCGCCGCAGACTGGCCAGCAGGTGGGTTTCGAGCGTGGAGCCCGCGAAGGGCTCGTGCAGCATGCGCACGAAGCCCGCCACCACCGCCAGCGGCGAGGCCAGCGTGCTCGGATCGGCGATGAGCAACGCCGCCAGCTGCCAGGCGCCGAGGAAGGCGGCGATGCCGAGCGCACCGATCCATCGGCGCGGCGCCACGTCGGCCGCGAGCATCGCGCCGGTGTGGCCGCGCGGCTTCGCCGGTGCAGTGGAGACGCCGGACAACCGCGGCTTCAACGCCTGTTCCATGGCATCACCCACCTTTCCACGCGGCCGAGCAGGAAGCTGCTGGCCATGCCCAGCACCGCGACCGTGGCCATCCCGACCACGATCATCCCGGGGTAGACGTCGTCCTTGCCGGCGGTAAGCACCTTGCCCACGCCCCAGATTGCGCCCAGCAACTCGGCCGCGACGATCACGGTCCAGGACGTCTGCAGCGCCAGGCGCAGGCCGATCGCGATGTGCGGCATCGCGCCGGGCAGGATCACGTGGCGCAGCCAGATCCAGCCGCGCGCGCCGTGGACACGCGCCGCCGCCAGCAGCGTGCGGTCGATCTGCTCCACGCCGGTGACGGTGTTGATGATGAGGGGGATCGATGCAGCCATCGCCATCACGAAGAGCTTGGAGCCGTCGCCCAGGCCGAACCACAGGAGGGCGAGCGGGATCCATGCCAGCGGCGGCACCGGTCGCACGAAGTTGAAAACCGGCGCCAGGAAGTCGCGCCAGAACGCGCTCATGGACATCGCCAGACCGAGGCCGATGCCGATCACCACCGCCAGTGCGAAGCCGCGCGCCACCAGCCAGCTGCTGGTCATGACGTGCTTGAGCAGGTCGCCGCCGGCATAGCCCGTCAGGCTGATTTGCCGCAGCGATTCGAGGAAGGTCCGGGGGTCGGGGAAGCGCGCGCCGTCCACCCAGCCCGCGGGGCCGGTGGCGACCCACCACAGCAGGAGCAGCGCCGCGACCGAGCCCGCCCCGAGGAGGCGCGGCGGCCAGGCCGAAGCCGTCCTCATGCAGGCTGCCCCTGGGCCGGCTCGGCAGGGTCACCCAGCCAGGCCGATGCCAGTTCGTCGTAGCCGCGTTCGAGCGCCCGCTGGAATTGCGCGTCGTCGCACTCGCCCGCCAGCCAGGCGGCCGCGGGCTCCATGAAGAGCGTCCGGCCGATCGCGAAGCCCTGGATGAACGGCCGGCCGCGAACGCGCGACAAAGCCGCCACCAGGTCGGCCTTCGAGCGGCCCCCTCCGAGGAGGAGCACGCCGCGGCACATGGGGTTGTCGTGGCGGATCGTGCTTTCGATGGCGTCCCAGGCCGCCGCATCGGAGAAGGCCGGCAGCTTCCACCAGTCGGGCTTGATGCCCATCGCCTGGATCGCGCGGATGCGCTGGAGGACCGACCGCACGTCCTCGGGCGTGTCGGGGTGCACCAGTTCGAGCAGCAGTTCCATGTCGTACATCGAGGTCGCGCGGTAGAGTTCGGTCAGGCGCTCGTTCTGCAGCGCGCGCGAGCCGTCATCCTCGCGCGGGACCAGGCACTTGACGATCTGGTGGCGCGGCCAATGCGACAGCAGCACGGCCGCAGGCAGGTCGTCGCGAAAGCGCAGCGGCGCCGGGCCGGTACGTTCGATCTTGCGGCCGACCCAGGCGATGTCGGCGCCGACGCGCAGCAGCGCGTCCTCGCCTTCCACGTCGTCGAACAGCACGCCTAGTTGGGGATGCCGCGGCGCCAGCTGCAAGGCCGCCTCGGCCACCAGCCTCTTGAGCCGCGCGATGCTGCGGCCCGGCACACTCGGCAGTTGCTCGAAGGGCGCCACGTGGTCCGCGGCCATCACCAGCACGGGCGAGGGGCGCGGGCGGCGAGTGGTGGTGCGATGAAGATAGGCCAATTGCTCGCTGCGGTGGAGCGCGCGATCCTTCTGCCCGCCCGCGAGGAACCATTCGAGCTCGGTCGCGGTCGGCGATGCGGGCGAGCAGCCGTGGCGCGACACCACCAGGGCGCCGGTCGCGTTGCCGCGGCGGCAGCATTCTGCCCACGGCATATCGCGCAGCCAGCCCGAAAGAAAGCCCGACAGGAAGCCGTCGCCGGCTCCTACCACGTTGAACACCTCCACCGGAAAGCCTGGGCCGACGATGCCGTCGTCGACGGTATCGGGAATTGCACCAGGGAACACGACGCAGCCCTGCGCCCCCCGCTTGAGAACAATCGGTGCTCCGGTCCGTGCGCGGATGGCGCGAAGGGCCTGGATGGTATCGATAACACCGCCGGCGATGTGAATCTCTTCTTCGGTGCCCACGATCAGGTCGAACAGGTGCATGTGGCGCTGGCTGGCGCAGGTCACCGCTTCCGAATCGACGTAGCGGCTCTCGCCGCCGTCCCGGGCGACAAGTCCCCAGAAGACCGGGCGGTAGTCGATGTCGAAAATGACCTGCGTGCCGCGTGCGCGGGCCCGGTCGATCGCCACTTCGATGTTGTGCGCAGCGTGCGGCGTGGTGAGATGCGAGCCGGACACCAGCAGGGCGCGGGCCGAGCCGATGTAGTCCTCGCTGTAGTCCTCGGGCGAGATCGCCATGTCGGCGCAGTTCTCCCTGTAATGAAGCAGCGGAAAGCTTTCCTTGTCGCGGATCGAGAGAAATGCCACGGCCGTCAGGCGCGCCGTGTCGGCCACCACGCAGCGCGTGTCCACGCCTTCGCGCTGGAGGCTTTCCTTGAGGAAGCGGCCGTTGTGGTCGTCGCCGACGCGCGTGATATGGCCGATGCGCAGGCCCAGCCGCGCGGTGCCGATAGCGATGTTGGCCGGGCATCCGCCCACGTAGCGCGAGAAACTCGAAACATCTTCGAGGCGGGCGCCAACCTGGTCTCCGTACACGTCGACGATGGTCCGACCCATGGTGATCAGATCGAGTGAGCGAGAGGTCGACATGAGTACTTAACAACCAAAACAATGTTATCGATACCATGATTCGAACACGGACATCGGCTCGCCCACACTGGGGTGATCCCTTAGTCCGAGGCGACGCCCGTGGCACCGGCGCCGATGATCGCCCCCTGCAACCGCTCGGGCCGCAGCGGTCCCGCCTGCGCATGCGCCTGGATGCACGCAACGACCACGTGCGAATGCATCGCCGCGCATCGGCCGCGGACTTCAGCCGCATTGCATGCTCACGCACACCCGGGGTGACGAAGTCGGCCGAGCGTGTTGCCCAGCCGCGCGGCCAATTCGAGCCCGCCGCCGCCGACGATGACGACGCGGTGCGGCATGGCACGCGGCGGAATCGCCGCGCTCATCGACGGCTGCGCTGGGTGGCTCAGCGCCGGGCCGATGCGGTCGCCGGCATGTGCTGCTCGACCGCGTCCAGCACCACCTCGGGCTCTTCGGCCGCCGTAGGCGTCTCGTTGTTGAGTTGCTCGTTCATGCGCCGGGTGTCGAGGTCGCCCGTCCACTTCGCCACCACCACCGTGGCCACGCCATTGCCGATCAGGTTCGTGAGCGCGCGGGCTTCGGACATGAAGCGGTCGATGCCCAGAATCAGCGCGAGCCCCGCCACGGGGACATGCCCCACCGCCGACAGGGTCGCAGCCAGCACGATGAAGCCGCTGCCGGTGATGCCTGCGGCCCCCTTGGAGGTCAGCAGCAGCACCGCGAGCAGCGTGAGCTCCTGCGTCAGCGTCATCGGCGTGTTGGTCGCCTGCGCGATGAACACCGCTGCCATGGTCAGGTAGATCGAGGTGCCGTCGAGGTTGAAGGAGTACCCGGTCGGAATGACCAGTCCCACTACCGACTTGCGCGCGCCCAGGTTCTCGAGCTTGGCCATCATGCGAGGCAGCACCGATTCGGACGAGGACGTGCCCAGCACGATCAGCAGTTCTTCCTTGATGTACTTGATGAACTTCCAGATGCTGAAGCCGTGGAAGCGCGCGATCAGTCCCAGCACCACGAAGATGAAGATCAGGCAGGTCAGGTAGAAGGTGCCCATCAGCTTGCCCAGCGAGAACAGCGTTCCCACGCCGTACTTGCCGATGGTGAAGGCCATGGCGCCGAAGGCCCCGATGGGTGCCAACTTCATGATCATCCCCACGATGGAGAAGAGCACGTGCGAGCCCTTCTCGATGATGTCGAACACCAGCGTGCCGCGGCCGCCGAACCTGTGCAGGGCAAAGCCGAACATCACCGAGAACAACAGCACCTGCAGGATCTCGCCCTTGGCGAAGGCATCGACCACGGTGCTCGGGATCACGTTGAGCAGGAAGTCGACCGTACCCTGCATCTTGCCCGGGCCGGTGTAGGCGGCGATGGCCTTGGTATCCAGGGTGCTCGGGTCCACGTTCATGCCCGCGCCGGGCTTGAAGAGGTTGACCAGCACCAGCCCCACGATCAACGCGACGGTGCTCACGATCTCGAAATACAGCAGCGCCAGGCCCCCGGTCTTGCCGACCTTCTTCATGTCCTCCATGCCGGCGATGCCCACCACCACGGTGCAGAAGATGATGGGCGCGATGATCATCTTGATCAGCTTGATGAAGCCGTCGCCCAGGGGCTTCATCGATTCGCCTACCGCGGGATAGAAATGCCCGAGCAGCACGCCGACGACGATCGCCGTGATGACCTGGAAATAGAGGGATCTGTAGAAGGGCTTGGGCGCCGTTGCCTTGCCCGCGTCCATGGTTGCTTCCATTGCTGTCTCCTGTAAAAAAAGGCGCCTGGGCCGCGCGTCGGGCGCCGGCACGGGCCGCCGTGACGGCGGTCGGATTTGCGGTGCGCCGGACCGCGGGCGCGGCATGACCTGACCCCGATTGCAACGGGTGTGCCAGGGCATGCGCACGGCGCGCGCACTGCCAAGTCCTTGTTTTGAAAGGGGTTCGTGGCTGCCGGTGGCGCGGCGGCGCACGACGTTCCGGATTGGCCCGCACGAGGCCGTCCGGTCGCCCGATCAACACGGTTCGGGTTTGTACTTATCGCTAACAGCCCCGCCAGATTCGCGCGACAAAAAACGAGATTTCCTCCGCTTCCGACTGGACTACAGTCCGCGCCACATCAGAACACACAGGGGGCCTCATGAGCATGACCAATCCCGCTGCATTGCCAGCACACGCATCGGTTCATCCATGCGATTCGGGCGGTACCTCACCGTTCGCCGACGTGCAGATGACCCGAAGGTTCGGCGCCCATGCTTTCTATGGCGGGAGCTATGTGTCAGAGAGCTTGGTCGGCGTGCTTGCGGAGGTCGAAGCCGCGTTCCGCACTGCTCGCAGCGACCCGGCGTTCGTCCAGGCCCTCTGGCTCGTCATGCAGAACTTCGCAGGCCGTGAGACGCCCCTGGGCTATGCGAGCCGCTTGTCCGCCAAGCTCGGCAGGCACATCTACCTCAAGCGAGAAGATCTTCTGCACGGGGGCGCGCACAAAACCAACAGCACACTGGGTCAGTTGCTCCTGGCCAAACGCATGGGCAAGACGCGGATCATTGCCGAAACGGGCGCGGGGCAGCACGGCGTCGCCACCGCGATGACGGGCGCCGCACTGGACTTGCCGGTAGAAATCTACATGGGCGCCGTCGACATCGAACGCCAACAACAGAATGTCAGGCGCATGGCCTTGTTCGGGGCCAAGGTTCATCCGGTGGAAGCGGGGGGTGCGACGCTGAAAGACGCGATCAACGAGGCCATGCGGGACTGGATCACGAATGTGGGGAGCACCTACCACTGCTTCGGCACCGCTGCCGGCCCCTACCCCTACCCGTCGATGATCAAGTATTTCCAATCGGTCATCGGGCTGGAGTCGCGTCGGCAACTGCTGGAGCAGACAGGCCGACTGCCCGCGGCCGTCTACGCCTGCATCGGAGGCGGCAGCAACGCCGTGGGCCTGTACGCAGGATTCGAGGACGACGCCGACGTGACCTTGTATGGCGCCGAACCTGCCGGCCTGGCTGACGGCTCGGCCCACCATGCAGCCACGTTGACCCAGGGTTGCGTGGGCGTGTTTCATGGCATGCGGTCTCTGTTCCTGCAGAACGGCGAAGGGCAGATCAGCAACACGCACTCCATCGCCGCGGGCCTGGACTACCCCGGCGTCGGGCCTGAGCTCGCCGCCTTGCAGGAAAGCGGTCGCGCCACGTTCGTCGCCATCAGCGACATGGAAGCGCTCGACGCTTTCGAAACGCTGTCGCGACTCGAAGGGATCATCCCCGCATTCGAGTCGGCACATGCATTGGCACTGGCCATCAGGAGCAGCCTGAACCATCCCCCAGGGAGCAGTCATGTCGTCTGTCTGTCCGGGCGTGGAGACAAGGATCTCGACCAGTATGGACAGATCAGGGGATGGTCATGACCCATCGCTTCACACAGTTGTTCGCGGCTCCACACCGCAAGGCCTTCATCCCGTTCTTCACGCTGGGCGACCCCGATCCGGGCGCCAGCTTCGAACTGATCTGCACCGCCGTCGAGGCCGGTGCCGACGCCATCGAACTGGGATTTCCGTTCTCGGATCCCATCACCGATGGTCCCGTCAATCAACGCTCGATGCAGCGAGCCCTGAAGGCGGGAACCACCTATGCCACCTGCCTGGAACTCCTGCGCCGCATCAGGTCGAGGTACCCGGCCTTGCCGATCGGGCTGCTGCTCTACTACAACCTCCTTCACATGCGTGGAGACAGGGCCTACGCGGAATTCGCAGATATCGGGATCGACGCCATCGTCTGCTCCGACCTGCCCTTCGACGAAAGCGAGGGGCACATGCAAATGCTTGCCGCCCACGGCCTGGGTTGCATCCAGATGGTTGCACCCAACACGCCCGGTGACCGAGCGTCGAAGCTGCTGGACCACTCATCCGCCTTTACCTATGTCATCAGCCGGTTCGGCACGACCGGCACGAATGAACACTTCGATGACGAGGCGCTCCGGCGGATCGAACGACTGCGCCAGTCGACCTCGCAACCCTTCGTCGTGGGCTTCGGGATCAGCACGGTGGCGCAGGCTCAGGCGTTCTGGCAGCGCGGGGCCAATGGCGTCATCGTCGGCAGTCTTTTCAGCCTCTGCATCGAAAACCATCTGCAGAGCATCCCGTCCGTGCACGCATTCATCGATGGCTTCATCTCCGAGGTGCAAGGAGGCAAGGCGTGCCAGAACGTCCAGGACGCCGCATCGCCGACCCAGCGAGTCGTTGCCGCCCCTTCCTTCCCGGCGAGAAATGAACGATGAAACGCATGGATTGGCTGAGACTCTTGTCGTTGAGCGCGGTCTGGGGCGCCTCGTTCATTTTCATGCGCGTGCTTGCACCAGTGCTCGGCCCTGTGGTGACCGCAGATCTGCGCGTCGCCATCGGGGGCGGTGCGTTGCTGGTGTATTCCGGGCTCATCCGCTTTCGCCCGCTGTGGCGTCGCCATGGGCGCCACTATGCGGTGATCGGCGTGTTCAACGTCGGCCTGCCGTTTCTCCTGTTTTCGTACGCCGCGCAGCACATGCCGGCCTCCTACTCGGCCATCGTCAACGCGAGCACTCCCTTGTTCGGATCCGTGTTCGCGGCCGTCTGGCTGGGTGAAGCGTTCACGCCCATCAAGGCCGCGGGCCTGGCGCTGGGCATCGCCGGGGTGGCGACCCTTACCGGGGCCGGTCTGCCGGCAAACACATCGTCCGAGTTCATCCATGCCGTCCTGGCATGTCTGCTGGCCGCGGCCTCCTACGCCGCCGCCGGCATCTACATCAAACGTGCGGCCTCCCACGTCCATCCCCTCGGCTCGGCGGCCTGCACGCAAGCCTTCGCGGCAGTGGCCTTGGTGCCGTTCTGGCTTGTCGCTCCACCGGCAGGCCCCGTCGACACGATCATCGTGCTCAACGTTCTGGGCCTGGGTCTGCTGAGCAGTGCCTTGGGGTTCCTTCTGTACTTTCGCCTGGTGCAGGACATCGGGCCCGCGAGAGCCATGATGGTGGCGTTCCTCACGCCACTGTTCGGGGTCGTGTGGGGCACGCTGTTCCTGGGTGAGACATTGACGCCTGCAGCCCTGGTCGGCGGCGCGATGATTGTTCTGTCCACGCTGCTCATCCTGAAAAGCGGAACACGCGCGACCCAGGAAAAAGCCTTGCACGCCCAGGACGGGCCGTCCACACGTGCCTGACGACTTCGACGATGAGCGACGCACTCGCCGCAACGAGTGGACGACTCAGAGGATGCGCAGGCGCGGCGGGTTTGGTCACAGCGCCTTCAGCGGGGCGCATCCGCCAGCGCGACACCGAGCCGCCTGGCAAGGCGCGCCAGATTGGCACGGTCCAAGCCCAGATCGCGGGCCGCCGCGGACCGGTTGAAGCCGTGCCGCGCAAGCGCCTCGGTGACCAGCTTGCGCTCGAGGTGCGCCACCGCGTCGCGCAGGCTCGGGCGTTCTGCTGCCGAGGGCGCGTCCGCCGCGGCGACGAGCGCCGGGGCCGCCGCCGCCCGCGCCGCGCTGCGCCCGCCCGGCAGGTCGAGGTCTTCCGCACCGAGGCTGAGAATGCGCGGCCTCTGCGGATGGCGGCCCAGCGCCTTCAGCACGCTGCGGCCGAGCAGGTGCTCCAGCTCCCGCACGTTGCCGGGCCAGTCGTGCGCGAGCAGCGCGGCCTGCGCCTCCGCATCCAGGCGCAAGCCGCCCAGGCCCAGGCGCGATCGGTTCTCCTCGAGAAAGAAGCCGGCCAGCAGCAGCACGTCGCGCCCGCGCTCACGCAGCGGCGGCACCAGCAGCGGATAGACGCTCAGGCGGTGGTAGAAGTCCGCGCGCAGGCGCCCTGCCCGCACCTCGTCGGCCAGGTTGCGGTTGCTGGCGGCGATCAGCCTCACGTCGACCCGGTGCTCGCGGTCCGAGCCCAGGCGCTGCAACTGGCCGCTCTGCAGCACACGCAGCAGCTTGGCCTGCACCGGCAGCGCCAGCTCGCCCACCTCGTCGAGGAACAGCGTGCCGCCGTCCGCCAACTCGAACTTGCCCGGGCGTTCGCCGAGCGCGCCGGTGAAGGCGCCCTTCACGTGGCCGAAGAGCTCGCTTTCGACCAGCGTCTCCGGCAGCGCCGCGCAGTTGAGGCTGATCATCGGCCGCGCCGCGCGCGTCGAGCCGGCATGCAGCGCCTCGGCCACCAGCTCCTTGCCGACGCCGGTCTCGCCCTGGATCAGCACCGGCAGTTCGCTACCGGCCACGAGGCCGATCTCTTTCTGCAATTGCCGCATCGCGGCGCTGCGGCCGATCAGCGTGCGCGCACGCGGCGCGGCCGCCAGGCGGTAGCCCTCGGCGCGCAGGCTCTCGTGCTCGACGCGCGAGTGCAGCTGCTCGATGCGCGCGGCGACGCTGACCGTGGCCGCCGCCAGACTGCCGAAGGACTGCAGCACCGCGAGGTCGAGGCTGGAGAAGCGGTCGGGCGCGAGGTCGTCCAGCGTCAGCAAGCCCCAGGGCCGGTCGTCCAGCCGGACCGCGCAGCCGACGCAGTCGTGCACCGGCAGATGCCCCCGGTGGCCCTCGACCAGGCCATCGTAGGGGTCGGGCAAAGGGCTGTCGGCGGGGAAGCGCAGCGGGCCCTCGGCCTCCAGCAGCGCGGCGAAGCGGGGATGCTCCTCGACGCGGAAACGCCGGCCCAGCGTGTCGCTGCTCAGGCCGTCCACGGCCAGCGGCACCAGCCAGCCCTCCTCCAGCCGCAGCAGCGCGGCCGCATCGCAGGGCAGCAGCACGCGCAGCGCCTCCAGCAGGCGCCGGTAGCGCTCGGCGCTGGGCAGCTCTCGGGCGATGTCGGCGATGAGCGGGATGATGGACTGGAGCAGGGGGTGCGTCGTCATTTCGACTCCAATAGTGTCATTTTGACTCGATCCTCGGGTATGTCAGAAAGACACGTGCCGCCGCAAGTCCTTGATTTTCCTCGGCCGCGCCCCTGGAACGAGGATTGCAATGCCAGGCCATCTGTCTTTCCATCCCCAAGGACCTATTGCCATGCTGACTGCCCCACAGAAGTCGATCGTCACCGCCACCGTCCCGCTGCTCGAAGCCGGCGGCGAGGGGCTTACCACCCACTTCTACCGCATCATGCTGGGGGAGTATCCGGAGGTTCGCCCGCTCTTCAACCAGGCCCACCAGGCCAGCGGCGATCAGCCGCGCGCCCTGGCCAACGGCGTGCTGATGTACGCGAAGCACATCGACCGCCTCGAGGCGCTCGGCCCGCTGGCCGCACAGATCGTCAACAAGCACGTCGCGCTGCAGGTGCAGCCCGAGCACTATCCGATCGTCGGCACCTGCCTGCTGCGGGCCATCCGCGAAGTGCTGGGTGCCGAGGTCGCGACCGACGAGGTGATCGAAGCCTGGGCGGCCGCCTACGGCCAGCTCGCCGACATCCTGATCGGCGCCGAACGCCAGGTCTACGACCGCAACGCCGCCGCCCCCGGCGGCTGGCGGGGCGCGCGTGCCTTCGAAGTGGTGCGCAAGGAAGCCGAAAGCGACGAGATCACCTCCTTCTACTTCTCACCCGTCGACGGCCAGCCGGTGCTCGACTTCCAACCGGGCCAGTACATCGGCATCCGCCTCAAGGTCGACGGCCAGGACATCCAGCGCAACTACTCGCTGTCGGCCGCGCCGAACGGCAAGACCTACCGCATCAGCGTCAAGCGCGAGGAAGGCGGCGTCGCCTCGGGCTACCTGCACGACCACATCCAGCCCGGCAGCGTCGTCGAGCTGTTCCCGCCTGCCGGCGCCTTCACGCTGGAACCGGGCGATCGGCCCCTCGTGCTGATCAGCGGCGGCGTGGGCATCACGCCGACCCTCGCGATGCTCGACGAGGCGCTGAAGACCTCGCGCGTGGTCCACTTCATCCACTGCGCGCGCCACCGCGGCGTCCATGCCTTCCGCCAGACCGTCGAGGCGCTGGCAGAAAAGCACCCGCAGCTCAAGCGCTTCTACTGCTACGAGGAGGCCCACGACGGCGCCGACGCGCCGCACGCGGTCGGGCGCCTCGACGCGCAGAAGCTCCAGCGTTGGCTGCCTGCCGGCACCACCGACATCGACGCCTACTTCCTCGGCCCGAAGCCGTTCATGAAGCAGGTGAAGGACGCGCTGCGCACGCTGGGCGTGCCGGATGCGCAGGCACGCTACGAGTTCTTCGGGCCGGCTGCGGCGCTGGAGTAGAGAGGAACGCCAGGACGCCCGAAAACGACAACGGCCCCGATGGGGCCGTCACGGTGTTCATGCAGCCGGGGCTGCAGGACTTCACTTCTTCTTGGCAGCAGCCTTCTTCGCGGCGGGCTTGGCCTTGGGCGCAGCAGCAGCCTTTTCGGTCTTGCGCTTCGCTGCCTTCGGATCGACTGCGGCCTTGAAGGCGGCGCCCGGCACGAACTTGGGCACCTTCTGCGCGGCGATCTTGATCTTGGTGCCCAGGCTCGGGTTGAAACCCGAGCGCGCGGCGCGGGCGACCTGCTTGAAGGTGCCGAAGCCGACGATCTGCACGGGATCGCCCTTCTTGACGGCGGCGACGATGCTGCTCGTCACGGTCTCGAGAATGCGGGCACCTTCGGCCTTGCTCACGTTGTGGGTGTCTGCGATCTTCTCGACGAGTTCAATGCGGTTCAAAGCTTTTTTCCTATGAGTTGATTTCGCCACGTTGCCTGTGGCGGCACGCGGCGATGGCCGCCGCGGGCGGGGCGGAGTGTAGTCGATGATGCGCCCCGCCCCTCGCCGCTTCCCCTCCGGACGCGCTTCCCAGTGGGCTGAAACGAGTGCTGTCGCTATTCGACCCCCCCGCTCGCAATCCGCTTGTACTCGTTGCGCTTCATCGCCAGGTAGTCCTCGCGCTCCAACTCGTGCAACTGCTTCGCATAGCGCTCCGTGCTGTCGAACCAGGCCGCGAGGCGCGGCTGCAGTTGCTTGGGCGAGTCCATGTACGCGTCGATGGCGAGGTAGTAGCGCATGGTGTTGCGCTCCACGACGCCGCGCACGCCGCCCATGTATTCGGGCTGGCCCGAGGCGTCCTTGCCGGTCACGGTGAAGCCCACCTTGTCGGCCCCGAGGGTCGCGAGGTAGCCGCGCATCGCGATGCGGGCCGCCGCCCCGTAGGCATAGGCATAGCCCAGATGCATGAAGGTCTTGCCGTTGGGCAGCGGCGTGGCCTCCAGTTCGATGCGGTAGTCGCGGGTGGACAGCGGCCCCTTGTCCGCGCTCAGCTTCGCGCTCAGATAGTCCGCGGAGGTGGTCGGCGCCGCCCAGACGAAATCGACGCGCTGCGCTTCCGACAGCGGCTGGTCGAATTTGCGGCCGACCGAGACGGCCAGCGTCCTGCCGCCCTCGCCGCCCCGCACCGCGCAGTGCTTGGTGTTGAGGTGCAGCATCAGCACGTCGCACCAGACGGCCGGCTGGCTGAGCGCAGCGCTCACCTGCTCGAAGGGGTGGCTCAGCACCGCGAAGATGTCGCCGCTCAACTGCCCGGAGGCCTCCGTCGACTCGAGCACGAGGGGGCGCTTGAAGATGTTGCCCTCGAGCTGCGATTTGACCGCGTCGAACTTCGCCTGCAGGGCCGCGGCGCTACCCAGTTGCGCCTGGGCCTGCGCGATGGCCGGAAGAGCCGGAAGAATCAGGCACCAGAGCCACAGGGCCAGGTGGCGACGCGTGGCGCGCTTCAGGATGTCGGGCATGGTCACTCCTCAACGATGGGTCTTCCGACCCGTGGCTGGCCGCAAGACGTTCTTCCAACCGCTGGCGGTCGGCCAGGAGCCGCCGGGTCACGAGGGTCACCACTTCGAAGCCGAAGGTGGGGTTCTGGAAATAGAGGTTCTTGAAGGTGGCCTCGTCCATCTGGAGCACGGTGCAGGTCGTGACGCAGCGCGCGGTCAGGGTGCGGCGCCTGTCGGGCGCGAAGAAGGCGATCTCGCCGAACAGGCGGCCGGCTTCCAGCTTCTCGCCGATCTCGACGAATTCGATGACGCCCTCGGCCAGAAAGTACAGGTGCGTGGCCTCGTCGCCCTTGCGGAAGATCACGGCGTTTTTTCTGCGCCTGCGCCGCCGCATGTAGGGCCGCAGCCAGACGCCGCTGAGGTCGTTCGAGGCGGCGGCGATCTGCACGCGGCGCGTGAGGCGCACCATCTGGCCCGCGCGAAAGATGTTGATCGGCAGCAGCACGCCATGCAGAAGCACCAGGATCAGCGAGGGGTGCAGCGCCCCGTAGATCAGGAAGCCCAGGTTGCCCCCGACCGCCAGGTAGCGCAGCGGGATCATGGTCCTGACGAAGGAGCTGATGATGATCAGCACGCCCGCGATGGTGGCCGCACACAGGGCGACGATCCCCGTCGGTGTCGCCAGGGAGGCGTCCAGGGCGGCCAGCGCGGTGTCGATCAATCCCGTCGTCGTGGGCATGCGGATTCCTTCTCCTGTCATCGGCTCGCGACCTCGTTCTTCGCACCGACCCACGGCACCGCGAAGACCTCCACCGGCGCCGCCTTCCCCCTGATCTGGGCCGGGCCGAGCGCCTCGACGGGGAACCGCCCCTCGAGCGCGGCGCAGGTGGCCGCATCGATCAGGATGGTGCGCTTCGCCTCCTTGGTGTGCGTCTCGAGCCGGGCGGCGAGGTTGACGGCATCGCCGATGCAGGTGTAGGTGGCGCGCTGGTGCGTGCCGGTGTAGCCGGCGATGGTCTCGCCGGTGGCGATGCCCACGCCGATGCGCAGGGCGCTCTTGGACGACGCGACGCGCTCGGCGTTCAACAGGTCGATCATCTCCACCATGTCCAGCGCGGCGCGCACCCCCGCGGCCGCATGGTCGGCCAGCGGCTGCGGCGCGCCGAAGATGGCCATCAGGCCATCCCCGATGATCTGGTTGACCACGCCACCGTGACTGTTGATGGCTTCGAACACCAGGGTGTAATAGGTGTTCAGCAGCTCGATGGTTTCCTCCGGCGCCTGCGACTCCACCAGCGCGGTGAAGGCGCGGATGTCGGCGAACATGACGGTACTCTGCACCCGCCGCCCGCCCAGCGCGAAGCCCGATTGCGCGAGATCCTGCGCCACTTCGGGCGTGACGAAGCGGCGCACCATCTCCTTCTGCTGGTCGCGCAGGCGCTTCTTTTCCAGGCTGGAGCCGATGCGGGCCTTCAGCAGCACGGGGTTGACCGGCTTGTGCAGGTAGTCCTCCGCGCCGAGCTCGATGCAGCGCGCGATGTTGGCCACGCCTTCGAGCGAGGAGGTCACGATCACCGGCAGGTCGCGCAGGCGCGGGTCGCGCGCCAGCGCCTCCAGCACCTGGAAGCCGTTCATCTCGGGCATCTCGACGTCGAGCAGCATGAGGTCGAAGCTGCCCTGCTGCAACAGCTCCAGCGCCATGCGCCCGTTCTCGGCGCACCGGACGCTGTGGCCCAGCAGCTCGAGGTTGCGCGTCATCAGCAGGCGGTTGACCTTGTTGTCGTCGGTCACCAGCACATGCGCCGGCGCGTGGCGCAGGTCAGCCATGGCTCAGCGCCGCCAGGGCCGCGGCGGCCCGTTCGTATTCGTCCTGCAGCGCGGCCAGCGCAGCCGCCGTCGGGGCCGCGGCCAGGCCGCCGACTTCGAGATCGCGTGCCATGGCGGCGAGGCCCTGGGCTCCGAAGGTCAGGCTGTTGGACTTCAGCGAATGGGCGGCGCGGCGGAACGCGTCGGCGTTCGCGGCCGCGTGCGCCTCGCGCAATTCCTTCAACATGGCCGGCGCCTCCTCGAAGAAGGTCTGCAGCAGCTCCTGCACGAAGTCCGCGCCTGCCGTGTCCTGGAGTTCGGCGAAGACGGTGCGGTCGATGGTGGCTTGGCTCATGGGTTCGACTCTTGACGGACGGTGTCTTGCTCCCTCTCGCCGTGGGAGAGGACTTTCAGCCTTTGTCTTTGCCTTGCTTGTGGGTTGGCGCAGGAGCCGGGAATTCGCCACCTGGGCCTTTGTTTTGGCCTTGCTTGTTGGGTGGCGCAGGAGCCGGGAGTTCGCCCCGGCGGGCGAGTTACTTTCTTTGTCTCGCCAAAGAAAGTAACCAAAGAAAGGCGACCCCGCTGCGCGTGTCCCTCCGCTTCGCTGCGGGCAACCTGCGGTGCTCGTACATCCGGCCCCGCCGCAGAACTCGCTACGCGCCCTTCGGGCGCTG
>NZ_BAABGJ010000080.1:28699-66738 GCF_039541515.1 Variovorax defluvii | reverse complement strand
CTTCGCTACGGGCAACCTGCGGTGCTCGCACATCCGGCCCCGCCGCAGAACTCGCTACGCGCCCTTCGGGCGCTACGCTCAAACAGCTGCGGCGAGTCAGATCACGAGGCACGCCTGTCCTTCGGCAGGCGTGCGGGCCGGATGCACTGCGCTCCTCGGCACGCGCAGAGGGGATGGAACTCCAACGCGCCATGGCGCGTACTTGTGTGGGGGGTGGTGGCGTGAGCGCAGTGGATCTCCACGCACGTTGCGCCAGCTCATGCGCCGGGGGCTTCACCAACTTGAGCAAGCCATAGCTCGCGACACTCTCCGCGAAGCGCAGCGAGCCGTTGGTGGCCGAGCGCAGCGATGGCCCGACCCACTCCCCTCTGTGCGTGCCGAGGAGCGGAGCGGAACCGGCCCGCACGCCTGCCGAAGGACAGGCGTGCTTCGTGATCTGACTCGCCGCAGCTGTTTGAGCGTAGCGCCCGAAGGGCGCGTAGCGAGTTCTGCGGCGGGGCCGGTTGCGCGAGCACCGCAGGTTGCCCGTAGCGAAGCGGAGGGACGCGCACAGTGGGGTCGCCTTTCTTTGGTTACTTTCTTTGGCGAGACAAAGAAAGTGACTCGCCCGCCGGGGCGAATTCCCGGCTCCTGCGCCAAACAACCAACAAGGCCAAAACAAAGGCCCAAGAGGCGAATTCAAGGCTCCTGCGCCACTCAACCAGCAAGGCAAAAACCAAGGCCCACCCCCACCCTCTCCCAGCGAAAAAGAAAGCCACTCCTCCGACACCCGCTGCTTCATGCCGGGCTCCCCACCTTCAGCCGCCAGTTGCCGATCAGGTTGAAGGGGGCCCAGAAGAAGGGATGCGACAGGCGCGGTTCCTTGAGGACGGCAAGCTGCCCCGCCTGCACGGCCTGCTGGAGATCCCGGCCCTTGGCAAGCTCGCCGTAGAGCGTGCTCATCAGGATGGCGGTGGCATCGTCCGACACGGGCCACAAGGAAGCGATCAAGCTGCCGGAGCCGGCGGAAAGGAAGGAGCGCGTGAAGCCCAGCACCTCGTCGCCCTGCGCGATGCGGCCCAGCCCCGATTCGCAGGCCGAGAGCGTGACCAGCGCGGTGCCCTGCATCGGCAGGTTCAGGATCTCGTGCGCCTCCAGGAAGTTCTGGCGCCCGCCCTCGTTGGCCAGGAGGATGCGCGAGTAGAGCGGATCGACCTGGTCGGCCTCGGCATGCGCGGCCACGTGCATGAGCGGCGCGCGCGCGGCGGCTTCGCGGAACTGCGTCTTGGTGGCCGCCGCGCCCATGTACACGGTGTTGCGCGGGAACAGGCGTGCGAGCTGCCGGACCTCGGACTCGGCGCCGGGCAGGTCGTACTTGTCCTCGATGCGCGGATTGCCGAAGGCGGTGAGCACGCCCTCCACGCGCGGCGAGCGCTGGGCCAGCTGCACGGCGATGCTCATGGAGGGCGCGACGGAGACGGGGTGGGTCTCGATCAGGTAGCGGCCGTCCACGCGCAGCGCCTGGAAGGGCAGGTAGTGCAGCGGACCGTGCGGCACGATCACCAGCCGCTCGCCCGGCTTCAGGCCCAGCGGGCCGATGAGCGCGGCACCCAGCTTGTCGGCATTGCCGATGGCCGCACGCCGCCCGCGCACCACGGAGTTGCGGAAGGTCTCGACGAGGTCTTCGAGTTCGTCGCGTTTGATCGCGATGCTCTTGGCCTCGATGCCGCCGGGGCTCACCACCCAGGCCTGCAACCGGTCCGGCAGGGCATGGAACTGAAGCACGCGTTCGTCCGGCGCCAGCGTGCGCTGCAGCGTGGCCAGGTCCACCGTCGCGGCCGCCTCGCTGCTCACGCGGGCGCGGCCTCGCACCGCGTCGAGCAGGGCGCGCGAGCGGCTGCGCTCGCTGAGTTCGAAGGCGCGCCGTGCGTCACCCACCTCGCTGTAGAGGCCGATCCCGCGCTCGAACACGCCCTGCAGGTCGGAGAACAGGCCCATCTTGAATTCCTCGCTGCGGAACTTGGACCGCACCGCGTCGACGCCGCCCAGCGCCCGGCCGACCGCGTCCGCCGCGGCCTGCTTCTGGCCGAGTGCCAGCTCGCTGCGGGCAACGCCGTCCCAGGCCCAGAGCTGGTAGTAGCCGCTGTCGGTGCCGACGCTGCGCGTGGTCAGTTGCAGATAAAGGTCGCGGGCCTCGGCCGGCTTGTTCTCGGCCAGCAGCAATCGCGCGCGGGTGCGGTCGAGCTGGGCCGCCAGCGGCGCCTCGCGCGGCGGCGTGAGCGTGCCCAGCAGCTCGCGCGCGCGGGCCGTGTGGCCCGATTCGATGAGGGCGTTGACCAGCGAGGACTGCACCAGCGGCGCATAGCGCGGCGAGCTGTTGGCCAGCGCCAGCTCGTAGCTCTGTACCGCGCCTGCATGGTCCCCGCGGCGCGTCTGCACGTCGCCGATGACCTTGTTGGCGGGGCCGACCACCAGCTGCGGATCGCGCGTCTGCGACTCGTACTTGAGGGCCTCGCGCGCGAACTCCTGCGCCTTGTCGAGCTGGCCCGAGTAGCTGTAGACGATCGCGAGGTCGCGGTTGGCCATCGCCAGCAGGTTGGGGTCGCGCGTGGTGTTGGCCAGGTGTAGCGCCTTGCTGGCCGCGCGCACGCTTTGGCGAAACTCGCCGCGTTCGGCCAGCGCCACCGCCTGGCTGCAGTACTGGTAGCCGTTGAGCTTGGGGTTGTCCTGGCCGTAGAGCACCGCGCCGTCGTTGGTGAGCGCGAGCAAGGTGTCGGTGTCGGCCAGCCGTGCCTGCTCCTGCCGGTTGGCGGCGGCCTCCGCGTCGGGTGGCTGCGCCTGTGCCCACACCGCCACGCTGCCGAGCAACGCCGCGAGTCCGAGAGCGCCTGCGATCCACCTGCGCGCCGCCTGCGCCTTCGCGAACCCCGAAAGACTGTGCATTCGACCCCCACGCGTGGCCTGCCGCGGCACGCACCCGCCTGCCGCCGGCGCGCGGCATGCGCGCCTCTACGGCCTCGTTGGGGGGCGAGTCTAGGAGGGGGGTCCATGAACAGGCTATTCGCAAGACGGTCTAGCGCGAAGGGCGTAGGCCGATGCGGGCGGCAGCCCTACAGGCGGCGTCAGGGCAGGCTGACGCTGCGTCCACCGCGCACGCCGACCATCAACACACCAGCAGGCGCCCCTTTTCGGGGGACCGCTGATTCATCAAGGAGTATCAAGATGGCAACACATACCGGATCGGCGACCGCGGACAACGTGGTCGATGTCCTGAACGACCTGATCGAGAACGCACGCGACGGCGAGTACGGCTTTCGCACCTGCGCGGAAGAAGTGAAGTCGCCAGACCTCAAGCGCGTGTTCACCGACCGCGCGGCGGGCTGCGCACAGGCGGCGAGCGAACTGGCGCAGCTCATCGTCGCGCATGGCGGCAAGCCGGCCGAGGGCGGCACCGCCACCGGTGCGATGCACCGCGGCTGGGTGCACGTGAAGGGCATGGTGGGTGCCAACAGCGACGAATCGATGCTCGAGGAATGCGAGCGCGGCGAAGACGCGGCGGTGGCGCGCTACCGCAAGGCCCTCAAGCAGGATCTGCCGGCCGACGTGCTCGCCGTGGTCGAGCGCCAGGCGCAGGGCGCGCAGCGCAACCACGACCAGATCAAGCTCCTGCGCGATCAGGCGCGTCAGCGCAGCTGAGGCGTGCAGGGGCCTCGCAGGCCTCCTCCACCTGGCCTCCTCCACCTGGCCTCCTCAATAGAGAGGAGCCGGCTACACCATTGGCCACTTCCGCTGGCCGCGCGGGCTCGCCAGAATTCGTACAGCGAATCCTGGGGAGCAAGCAATGCAGGCAGCAGTTGAGATCACTCGGCGTGGCGACAGGCGTTTCAACGCCTACGTGGGAATCGGCGACGGCACGCGCCACCACGCGCATGAAGGCCTGCCCTCGGTGGCCCGGTGCCTGCAGGACGCGGCAGCGGCCCTCGGCCATGAGTTCAGCTATGCCACCGTGAGCTTCGACAACGTGCTGATCGGCAACTACCCGGTTGCGGTCATGGCCCACCGCGCGGTCGAGGTGGCCGATGAGTTGCTGGTGAAGCTCTCCAACCGGCGCACTCGCCACAGCGCCTGATGGCACGGCCGCCGCGGACGAGGGAAGAGGCAGCTAACACCCCACGATCTTGAACTCGACGCGGCGGTCCAGCGCATCGACCGCGTCGTCGGTGCCGCTGCCGATGAGGTTCTCGCGGAAGCCCTTGCCGCTGGTCGTGGTGCGCTCGCCCAGCACCGCCGCTTCGCCGACCAGGCGTTGCCGGATGTAGCGGGCCCGCTGCATCGACAGCATGTCGTTGAACGCGACCGAGCCGGTGCGGCTGGTGTGGCCGACGATGTCCATGCAGACCTTGGCATCCGCGCTGGCCCGGGCGATCTCCCGCAGCCACATGCCGTACGGGCCGCTGACCTTGGCATCGGACCAGAACAGGGTGCCGCCTGGATTGAACAGGAACTTCACGCCCAGTTGCTGGCGCGCGATGCCGTAGGCGACGATCTTTCCGAAGGCCTGTTCGGCCTCCGTGGTGCGGCCGAGCTTGGCCGAGCTGAGATAGATGCCGTTGAGCACGCGCAGCTGCGCATCGCCGCCGGGTGCCTCACCCGCCGCGCTGTACTGCGTCAGCGCATCCTGGTAGCGCTCGGCGTTGTAGTGCGTGGTGGCGTCCTTGATCACCGGGGCGACCGCGATGCGCTCCAGGTAGTAGGGGTCCGCGCGCTGGCCCGCGGGCGTGGCGGTGGTGCGGATGTAGCTCTCGATCACCAGGTCCTTGGTGGGCACGGGGGTGTCCTGGTAATAGCGCAGCGGCGTGTGGTCCAGGCCCTCGTCGCGCGCCACGGCGGACGACTGGGCCACCACCAGGCCGCTGGCCAGTTCGGTCAGCGCGAGGTCGATGCGCAAGGGGCTGCGATCCTCGGCCATCGTGAGGCGCGTCATGGTGCCGGTGAGCAGGTAACGCGCACGGCCCAGGTTGCCGCGCTCGAAGGGCAGCAATTCGACGGACTCGTGTTTCGCGCCCAGGCGCTGGCTCACGCGCTCCTGCAGCCGCTGGGTCGCGGCGGTCTGCTGGGCGCTGCCGGCGTCGATCATCGGGTCGATCACCACGCCGCGCTTGGCGCTCATGCGGGCCAGCAGGGCGGGCTGCTTCGGGGTCTGCCGGAGCAGGTTGTCGGTGACCGTGGCGACGGCGTCCTCGAAAGGCTGCTCCACGGTCGAGTTCGCAGGCGGCGGGACGCTCGCGCAGCCGGCCAGGACGAGCAGCAAGGCGGCGAAGGCGCACGAGGCGTGCCGGCGCAGCGAGCCGGATGGCATGGGCATGTTCGTCATTCGCATCCCTTTCTCAGGAGGGCGACCTCGCCCGTTGTCAGGGGGCCGAGCGAGGCACGTTGAAGCAATTCGCTGCAGCGCACCGAGGGCGGCGCGGCTTCGGCCTGCACGCGCCGCGGCTCCGGCGGCGCAGGCTCGGCGGCCGGCGCGCGCGGGGCGCGCCGCACCACGGAAGGCGCTTCGGATCGGGCCACCTGCGCCGGCGCCTTCGCGAGCCTGGCGACCGGCACGGGGGCCGTCGCAGGCTCGGTGACCGGTGGTGGCGCCGCCTTGGCGGGCAGCGGAGGCGTCAGGGGCTCGACGAGATCGGCCGGCACGCGCGAGGCCAGCTCGGTCCTGGCGAGCGGGGCCGGCGTGGGCGGCTCGAATTGCAACGAAGGCGGCGGCAGGACCGGCAGCGCCTTCGCGACCGGCGGGGGCGCCGCCGGGACCGTCTTGGCGGCCTGGGCGGGTACAGGCACCGGCAGGCCGGCCTGCACGGGCAGGGGCGGCTGTGTCAGCACCGGGTCGCCGATGCGGTAGTAGGCGGCGATGACCAGCAGCGCGCTCAGCATGACCCCACCACCCAGCGCCCACAGGCCCAGGCGGCCAGCCCCATTCGGTGCCGATGGCGGGCGCTGCGCGATCGCTGCGAAATATTCGGCCCGTTGCGTTGCCCGGGCTGGCGGCGTGGACACGAGGCCTCGCATCGGGGCTTGCGGCCGCAAGGGCATCTGCGCCTCGGCGGGCCGGTTCGTCACACCGGGCAGGACTGTCGCGTCATCGTCCTCATCTTCGTCCTTGTTTCCGGCGCTGGCCGAGTGCGCGGCGGCATCCGCGTCCGCGGCCGCGCCCAGGTCCAGATCCAGGTCCAGGACCACTTCGCGGTTCGCGCCCCCGCCGCCCCCGCTCAGCCGCTCCCGGAGCTCGGCGGCACTCTGCGGCCGGTCCTTGGGATGCACCGCCAGCGCCGCATCGATGGCCGCCAGGAAGGCCGCGCCGTAGCGCCCGCGCGCGAGTTCCGAGAGCGGCCGCAGCGGATCGTCCGGCACGCGCTCGACCGAGGACACCGGCGGCTGTCCGGCGATGGCGGTGTACACCACCGCGGCCAGGGCGTAGAGATCGGTCCAGGGGCCCTGCCGCATGTCGGCCAGCTCGCCGTACTGTTCCGGCGGCGTGAAGCCGGGCTTGAACACCACCGTCGGCGACTGCCCGGCGCTGTCGATCACGCGGCGCGCCGCGCCGAAGTCCAGCAGCACGGGGCCTTGCCCGGTCAGCAGGATGTTGTCGGGGGCGATGTCGCGGTGCAGGCAGCTCACCGCGTGCAGGGTGCCCAGCGCGTCGAGCAGGGGGCGCAGCCAGCCGAGCAGTTCGGCCTCCTCGGGCGCGCGGCCCAGCCCGGCGAGGGCGCGCGCCAGCGTCGGGCCCTGGTAATAGGGCATCGCCATGTAGGCAGTGCCGTTGCCCTCCCAGTGGTGCAGCACCCGCACCAGGGCCGGGTGGTCGAAGCGCGCCAGGATGCGCGCCTCGTTGAGGAAGCTGCGCAGACCGATGCGGAAGCTGTCGGCGTGGCGCGGCGAGCGCACGACCACCGCGGTCGAGGCCGGGTCGCGCGTGGCCAGCACGGCGGGCAGGTATTCCTTGATTGCGACATGGCGCTCCTGCACCGGGTCCCAAGCCAGGTAGACGATGCCGAAGCCGCCCTCGCCGATCGTGCCGGCGATCTCGTAGTCCTGCAGGCGCATGCCCTCGGGGAGCGCGCGGGCCGTGTCGCGCCCGTCGTCCGCCCCGTCGGGAGCCTGGGCCCAGTCGCCGGCCTGTGTTGGCGGCCCGGGCACGGTGGGCAGGGCGAAGGCGGCTTCGGCGTTCATGGCTGCTCAGGCTGTGCCGGGCGGCCGCCTGTCCCATTCCACGCATCCGCTGCGCTCGATTCCGATTGGCGAGACCATGGCCTTTCCTTGGTGTGCCAGGTGAATCTACTGCGCGGTGAATACGTAAGCATTCACCAGAAGCACTAGCCGAACGGCCGCTGGGCGCTCCGCAAGCCCTGGGTGGTCTCGCAATACGGTAGCGCTACCGTCCGACTAGAATCGCGGGTCATGAACCCAGAGCCTTCCCCCGCCCGACGCAGCCGCCGTGGCAGCGGCGCGGTCACTCTGCACGATGTGGCGCGCCTGGCCGGCGTCGCGCCCATCACGGCATCGCGCGCGCTCAATACGCCGGCGCAGGTCTCGCCCGAAGTGCTGCGCAAGGTGACGGAGGCGGTGGCCCGCACCGGCTACGTTCGCAACGTGCTCGCCGGCGGGCTGGCCTCCACCCGCAGCCGGCTGGTGGCGGCGGTGGTGCCCACCATCGCGGGGCCGGTGTTCCAGCAGACCGTGCAGTCGCTGACCGAAGCGCTGGCCGAGGCCGGCTACCAGCTGATGCTGGGCCAGAGCGGCTATGCCGAGTCGCGCGAAGATGCTCTGCTGGAGGCCATCATCGGCCGCCGCCCCGACGGCATCGTGCTCACCGGCATCCTGCACTCGACCGACGGACGGCGGCGGCTGCTCGCCGCCGGCATCCCGGTGGTCGAGACATGGGACCTCACGCCCACCCCGCTGGACATGCTGGTGGGCTTCTCGCATGCCGAGGTGGGGCGCGCGGTGGCCGCCTTCCTGCAGGCCAAGGGCCGTCGGCGGCTGGCGGTGGTGGCGGGCGACGACGAACGCTCGAAGCGTCGCCACGATGCCTTTCGCGACGCGGCTCGCGCGGCGGGACTGCCGGAGGTGCGCATCCTCCATGTGCCGGCACCCACCACGCTGCGCAGCGGCCGCCGTGCGCTGGCGGAACTGCTCGCGGCCGATCCGGCGATCGACGCCGTGTTCTGCAGTTCCGACCTGCTCGCCCTCGGCGTGCTGACCGAAGCGCAGGCACGCGGCATGGCGGTGCCGGGCCAGCTCGCGGTGGTGGGCTTCGGCGACCTGGAGTTCGCCGCCGACCTGGAGCCGGCGCTGAGCACGGTGCGGATCGACAGCGCCGCGATCGGCCGGCAGGCGGCGCGTTTCATCGTCGATCGCGCCGAGGGAAGGCCGGTGGCGGAGCGCGTGGTCGACATCGGCTTCTCGATCGTCGATCGCGCCAGCGCCTGATCGCGCGCTCCGGGTAAACCCTTAGCAGAACGGCTTGCTTCACGCATCGGTAGCGCTACCATATCGGCCATGGGTGGTAGCGCTACCGTCCCATTCTTCATTCCACTTCCCTCCCTAGGAGACACTCTCGATGAAAAAGCTGCTCGGCGCCCTGGCCATCGGCGTCGCCGCCGCCACCGCGGCCCAGGCCCAGGACTGGCCCCAGAAGCCCGTGACCCTCGTCGTCCCCTTCCCCGCCGGCGGCTCCACCGACTCGGTCGCGCGTGCCATCGGCCCCAAGCTGACCGACAAGCTGCACCAGCCCTTCCTCGTCGACAACAAGGCCGGGGCGACCGGCACCATCGGCGCCACTTTCGTGAAGCGCGCGGCGCCGGACGGCAGCACCTTCCTCGTCACCTCGCTCGGACCGCTGGTGATCGCGCCGCACCTGATCAAGGGCCTGCAATACGACGCCCTGAAGGACTTCGATCTCATCACCGTGGCCGTGCAGGCACCCAACGTGCTGGTGGTGCCCGCCAGCTCGCCGCACAAGACGGTGGCCGACGTGATCGCCCACGAGAAGAAGAACCCCGGCAAGATGACCTTCGCCTCCTCGGGCAACGGCTCCAGCGACCACCTCACGGCCGAGCTGTTCTGGCAGCAGACCGGCACCACCGGCCTGCACGTGCCCTACAAGGGTGGCGCGCCGGCCATCACCGACCTCCTGGGCGGCCAGGTGGAGGCCTCCTTCCAGAACGTCAACGCCGTGTTCCAGCACATCAAGGGCGGCAAGCTCAAGGCGCTGGCGGTCACCGGCGACAAGCGCTCGCCCGTGCTGCCCGAGGTGCCGACGATGGCCGAGGCCGGCGTCAAGAACGTCGAGGTCTATTCGTGGCAGGCGATCGTCGCGCCCAAGGGGCTGCCGGCGGCGCTGCGCACGAAGGCCAACGAGGCGATGGTCGCGGCGCTCAACGACCCGGCAGTCAAGCAGCAGTTCACGGCGATCGGGCTCGAAGTCGTCGGCAACACCCCCACCCAGTTCGCAACCTTCCAGAAACAGGAGTTCGACCGCTGGAAGAAAGTGATCGACACCGGCAAGATCACCATCGATTGAGACCCGCCATGTCCAAGCACGACACCCCGGTCATCACCGCGCTGCGCGCCATCCCCGTCGCCGGGCGCGACAGCATGCTGCTCAATCTGAGCGGAGCCCATGGTCCCTTCTTCACCCGCAACCTGCTGGTCCTGACCGACAGCGCCGGCCGCACCGGCGTCGGCGAGGTGCCCGGGGGCGAGAAGATCCGCCAGACGCTGGAGGACGCACGCGACCTGGTGGTGGGCCAGCCCATCGGCGCCCACCAGCGCGTACTGCAGCAGGTGCAGAAGAGCTTCGCCGACCGCGACAGCGGCGGCCGCGGCCTGCAGACCTTCGACCTGCGCACCACCATCCATGCGGTGACGGCGATCGAGTCCGCGCTGCTCGACCTGCTGGGCCAGCACCTGGACGTGCCGGTCGCGGCGCTGCTCGGCGAAGGCCAGCAGCGCGAGGCGGTGGAGATGCTGGGCTACCTCTTCTACGTCGGCGACCGGGACAAGACCGACCTGCCCTATGCCCGCGAGCCCGATGCCGACAACGACTGGTTCCGCCTGCGCCACGAGAAGGCGATGACGCCCGAGGCCATCGTGCGGCTGGCCGAGGCCGCGCGCGAGCGCTACGGCTTCAACGACTTCAAGCTCAAGGGCGGCGTGCTGCGCGGCGACGAAGAGGTCGATGCCGTGACCGCGATTCACGAGCGCTTCCCCGAAGCGCGCGTGACGCTGGACCCCAACGGCGGCTGGCTGCTGAAGGATGCGATCCGGCTCGGCCAGCGCATGCGCGGCGTGGTCGCCTATGCCGAAGACCCCTGCGGCGCGGAGGACGGCTTCTCCGGGCGCGAAGTGATGGCCGAGTTCCGCCGCGCCACGGGCCTTCCGACCGCGACCAACATGATCGCCACCGACTGGCGCCAGCTGACGCACGCGCTGTCGCTGCAGTCGGTCGACATCCCGCTGGCCGATCCGCATTTCTGGACCATGGCCGGCTCCGTGCGCGTGGCCCAGACCTGCAGGGACTGGGGCCTGACCTGGGGCTCGCATTCCAACAACCACTTCGACGTTTCGCTGGCCATGTTCACCCACGTGGGCGCCGCCGCGCCGGGCCGGGTGACCGCCATCGACACGCACTGGATCTGGCAGGACGGCCAGCGCCTGACGAAGGAGCCGCTGAAGATCGAGGGTGGCCTGGTGCAGGTGCCGAAGAAGCCGGGCCTGGGCGTCGAGCTGGACATGGCCGAGGTCGAAAAGGCGCACCAGCTCTACAGGCAGCATGGCCTGGGTGCACGCGACGACGCGGTCGCGATGCAGTACCTGGTGCCCAACTGGACATTCGACCCGAAGCGACCCGCCTTCGTCCGCTGACGAACAACCCCCACTCCAAGGACCGCCCATGAGAGAAAACCGCCTGCGCACGCTGTGGAAATCCGGCGGCGCCGCCGTCAACGGCTGGCTGGCCGTGCCCAACAGCTTTTCCGCCGAGGTCATGGCACACCAGGGCTGGGACTCGCTCACCATCGACCTGCAGCACGGCGTGGTCGACTACCAGGCCATGGTCGGCATGCTGCAGGCCATCTCCACCACCAACACCATGCCGGTGGTGCGCGTGCCATGGCTGGACCCGGCCGCGCTGATGAAGGCGCTGGACGCGGGGGCCTACGGCGTGATCTGCCCGATGGTCAACACCCGCGAGGAGGCGCAGCGCCTGGTCGCCTACACCCACTACGCGCCGCGCGGCACCCGCAGCTTCGGCCCGGTGCGCGCCCTGCTCTACGGCGGCGCCGACTACCCGCAGGAGGCCAACGACACCATCGTCACCTTCGCCATGATCGAGACGGCGCAGGCGCTGGACAACCTGGACGACATTCTCTCGGTCGAGGGGCTGGACGCGGTGTACATCGGCCCGTCGGACCTCTCCCTGGCGCTGGGCTGCCGCCCGGTGTTCGACGACGTCGACCCGCCAGTGGCGCAGGCCATCGACCACATCCTCGACCGCGCCAAGGCCCACGGCCTGGTGGCGGGCATCCACAACGGCGACCCGAAGGTCGCGCTGGCGCGCATCGCCAAGGGCTTCCAGTTCGTCACCGTGAGTTCGGACGCGCGCATCATGGCCGCGGGCTCGCAGCAGCTGTTGTCGCAGATGCGCGCCGCGCCGGCGGCCGCCCCCTCCTCCTCCACTTACTGAAAGGACAAGGACATGAAGATCGGATTCATCGGCCTGGGCATCATGGGCGCGCCGATGGCGCAGAACCTGATGAACGCGGGCCACGAGATGATCGTGCGCACCCGCAGCAAGGTGCCGGAGGCGCTCCAGGGCGCCACCGTCTGCAAGACGAACGCGGAGGTGGCCCGCGCCGCCGAGGTGGTGATCCTCATGCTGCCCGACACGCCCGACGTGGAACAGGTGCTGTTCGGCGAGGACGGCGTGGCCTCGGGCCTCTCCAAGGGCAAGCTGGTGATCGACATGAGTTCGATCTCCCCCATCGACACCAAGCGCTTCGCCGCGAAGATCAACGAGCTGGGCTGCGACTACCTGGATGCGCCGGTCTCCGGCGGCGAGGTGGGCGCCAAGGCCGCCAGCCTCACCATCATGGTCGGCGGGCCCGAAGCCGCCTTCGAGCGCGCGAAGCCGCTGTTCGAGAAGATGGGCAAGAACATCACCCTGGTCGGCGCCAATGGCGACGGGCAGACCACCAAGGTGGCGAACCAGATCATCGTGGCGCTCAACATCGCGGCGGTGGGGGAGGCGCTGGTGTTCGCGAGCAAGGCGGGCGCCGATCCGGCCAAGGTTCGGCAGGCGCTGATGGGCGGCTTCGCGGCCAGCCGCATCCTGGAAGTGCACGGGGAGCGCATGATCAAGCGCACCTTCGACCCGGGCTTCCGGATCGCGCTGCACCAGAAGGACCTGAGCCTGGCGCTGGCAGGCGCGCGTTCGATGGGGGTGTCGCTGCCGCAGACGGCGTCGGCGGCGCAGCTGATGCAGTCCTGCGCGGCGCACGGCTGGGACCAGCTCGACCACTCCGCGCTGGTGAAGGCGCTGGAGCAGATGGCGGCGCACGCCGTCATGCCGGACGGCGAACAGGCGCGGTAGCGCTTCAGGCGCGCAGGTACGAGAGGACGAAGAGGAACAGGGCGATGGCGATACCGGCGCGGGCGGTGTACGTCCCGAGCCGGGCGGCGACCGGGTCCTGCGGCTGCATGCGGGCGTGCTGGGTGTCCATGAGGCTGAACTCCTCGAAGAGTGTGGATTCCATGCTAGGCCCGATGCACACCCTTGCCCATCCGCCGCAGGGCCCTGGCACCGTCGGGCCGAGGCCGAATCGTGTATTGCGTCACCTTTCCAGGGAATGCCGTGAGTTCGGTCGTTGCGCGAAGGCGGCGCACCCTCCTGCGGCGTGACCGTGCGCGTGAGCAGCCTGCCTTCCGGCAGTGACCATTCAGGCGGGCGGCCCCTGGCGCCGCAAGGACAGCACCCACGTTGCGTACCGCTGCACATGAGGCCGCTCGCTCGCCACCGCTGACGCGCAGGCCTGGCGGGTCTGGTCGGCATCCAGGTGCATCGCCAAGCGAAGCTGGTCCTTGAACTGTTCCGAAAATTCGCCGGACCGGAGCCGCCCGAGGATGCAGGCCATGAGCCGCGTCCGGTTCGTTCGCCCCAACGTGCAATGCTTCAGGCGCCGACACATCATCGCCCTGGCGCGTCCGTGCCAACACCCCTTCGTCTCCGCCAGCACGAACGCAACGCAGTAGTCCACGACGACCGGCTCGTCCGCCAGAAGCCTGTCCGCCAGCGCGTGGAGCTGCAGCTTCGAGAGCGTGGCGAATTCGGCGTGCTCCACCGGGAATCCCGGCAGGGCGGGACCGCCTGCGCGTGGCTTTTGCATGGAGGCCATCAAGGCAGCCGGCCGAAGCCGGGCACCCGCAATGCCATGTCGTCCACGTCGACGCCGAAGCCGAGGCCGAGGCCGAGGAGGTTCAGCTCCAGGCCCTCGTCGCGTGCGACCGTCACGCCCAGCTTGCCGAAGGCCAGCACGCCCACGGGGCCGAGCATGAGCACGCAGAGCAAGGCCAGGAGAACCCGCGGCCAGCGCAACCACCTTGCCGTCGGCTTGCGGATCGGAGGCGAGCCGGAGGATTCGGCCACGGTGTCTCAGACGCTGACGGCGCCCCTGAAGCCTCGCGCGGCGTAGTACGACTCGGCCCCGTTGTGGTACACGAAGACCTTGCCGTAGCGCCTGTCGCAGAACAGCGCGCCGCCGAGCTTCCGGACGTCGGGTGGCGTGGCCACCCAGCTGGAGGTCTTCAGGTCGAATTCCCCGTTCTGCTGCAGCAGGCGGTATTGATCCTCCGTCAGCAAGGCGACGCCCATGTCTGCGGCCATGTCCATGGCGCTGCCCTGCGGCTTGTTTTCCTTGCGGGCATCCAAGGCCTGCCGGTCGTAGCACAGGCTTCTGCGGCCCTTGGGGCTTTCGGCGGCGCAATCGACGAAGAGATAGGCGCCGCTGCCGTCGGCCGAACCGACGACGTCGGGTTCGCCGCCGGTCTTTTCCATCGCGAGGAGCGTCTTCAACTTCTCAGGATGGGCCCGCAGGCGCCCGAGCACATCGGACCAGTCGACGCCAGCATGCCTGTGCATGCCGTGCGTGAAGCGCCGCTGCAAGGTGTCGATGAATTCTTCGCGTTCCTGTGCCTTCATGTCGCCAACTCCACAAACCCACGTCCTGCTGCGATCACGTCCGCGCGCGCAGGCGCAGCCTCAGCCCCACCGGCGACATCGTGAACGCCAGCCGCTCCTGCACGTCGCCACCGCCTTCGCTCGACACGTCCGCGATGTCGAAGTTGCGCAGCAGCATCGCCGCCACCATCTTCATCTCCGACAGCGCCAGGTAGCGGCCGGGGCAGGTGCGCGGCCCGGCACCGAAGGGCATGGCGACCCGCTTGGCCGAGCCCGCGGCCGGGCCCTGGCCGTCGCCGGCGAGCCAGCGCTCCGGACGGAAGGCCTGGGGATCGTCGAAGTGCGCGGCGCTCACCGCGCCCGGGCGCATCAGGCACATGACCGGCGTGCCGGCCGGCACCGCCACGCCGTCGACCACCGTGTCGCGCACGGCCTCCTGGATGAGCAGCGGGGCGACCGGCTTGAGCCGCATGGTCTCGTGCGCGCAGGCCTCCACGAAGTCGAGCTGGCTCAGCTGCTCGTGGGTGGGATGGGCCCCGGTGCCGAGCACGCGGCGCACCTCCTCGGCGGCCCGCTGCGCGGCGGCGGGATGGCGGTGCAGCAGCCAGATCATCCAGGCCAGCGTGTTGGCCGTCGTGTCCTCGCCGGCCAGCAGCATGGTCAGCATGTTGCCGGACACGTCCGCGTCGCTCAGGTCGGAGCCGGGCCGGTCGCGCTCGGCGACCATGGCCTCGATGAAGTTGCGCGGGTGCTCGCGAAGCCGGGGCTCGTCGGCCAGCCGCTGCCTCGCGGCGGCGATGAAGCCGTCGACCGCCTCGTGCACCGCGGCCAGCCCCGCCTCGACGGCCGGGTCGCGCCGCGTCAGCCAGCGCGGCAGCGGCGACAGCACGCGCTTGGCCAGCGCGGGAAGCAGCTTGTCCAGGTGCCTCTGGATGACCTCCTCGTCGGACTCCACGGTGTTGATGTCGGTGCCGAAGGCCAGGCCGGCGGTCACGTCGACGGTGTAGCGCATCAGGTCGGCCTGCAGGTCGATTGCGCTGCCGGCCTCGGCAGCCTGGCGCCAGCGGCGCTCGAAGCGCTGCGTGACTTTCACCAGGGTGGGATAGAAGGCCTTGATGTGGGCCGGGTCCAGGCTGCGCAGCACCATGGGCCGGTGCCGCCGCCATTCGTCGCCGTTGACGGTGAACAGGCCGTTGAAGCCCAGCGAACGCGCCGCCGCGTTGAGCCTGGCGCCGCGCTGGAAGCCGTCGGGCCGGTCGCGCAGCACCGAGGCGACGGTGCCCGGATCGGAGATGACGACGAACTCCCGCGACGCGATGCGGAAGCGGTAGATCTGGCCGTACTCCCGCGCCCACTGCTCGACCTGCTGGTGCAGCCGCTCGCGCTCGATCTGCAGTGCATTGCCTGCCAGCGGCAGGCCGCGCGGCCCCGGCAGGTCGCGAATGCGCCGCAGGGGTGCATCCGCACGCGGTCCTTCGGTGGTGATCGCCATCTCGTCTCGGCCCTTTCGTGCGTCGGCGTGCCCGAACAAGCGGGGGATCTTATCCCGCGGGGGGTGGCCCCGTCCGCCGCGCAGCAGCGCTTCAGAAGCCGAACTGGAAGAACTGGTTGTTCAACCAGCGCCACACCACCTCCATCGGCCCCGGCTCGGGTGCCGGTGGCTGCCGCAAGGCCACGCTGCGCTCCATGCGCAGCACCGGCCGCTCCGCGCCGTGAGCGCCGGCGACGAAGCCCATGCGCTGCATGAAGCGGAGCATGCGGTGGTTGGAGGGCGGCACCTCGGCGTAAAGGCGGCGCAGGCCGGCGTCGCGCGCCGCCTCGACCAGGCGGTCGAGCAGCAGGCCCGCCAGACCCTGGCCCTGCCAGACGTCCGCCACCACGATCGTCAGCGTCGCGCCCTCGCCGTCCTCGCCGAGGCTGTAGCGCGCCTCGCCGATCACCTCGTCGACCAGGCCCATCCGCGCCGTGGCGACGAAGGCGACCTGCCGGACGCCGTCCACGTTGACCAGGTCCACCAGCACGGCCGGCGAGCACGCGCCGCCCATGCCGCTGCCGAAGCGCTCGCCGCGGGAGGCATGCGACAGACGGGAGACGAAGCCGGCGAAGCGCTTCGCGTCGTCGGGGCGCACGTCGCGGATCTGGACCGGTGCGCCGTTGCGCACCCGCACATGCCGGGGTGCGCCCACGGCCCGCCGGGTGGCGGCGATGGCTGCGGCGGCATCGGTGTTCATCGTCTTGAGCATGGCGCTTCCCCGGTGGCTGTGAAAGTGCCGCAAGCTTCCCGCGTCGCCCCCCGACCCGTCCTTAAGTCGTACTGAAGTGTCCTGAAGCCGCTTCAGGCCGGGGGCCGCCGTTCGAATTCAGAACGTTTAAGGCCGCCGCCGATGACCTCCGCCCCGCCTTCGGCGACAGTCGGGCGCGTCGGCAGCGAGACCCGCCGGTCCGCCCGATTGCCCTGCACCTGCCATGAACGCACCCCGCTACGTCTGCCTCTCCGACCTCCACCTGGGGGCGGCCTACAGCACCCTGACCTACGCCGACGGCCAGGGCCGCCCCGACCCCGGCCGCCCCAGCCCGACACAGGTCGCCTTCGGCAGCGCCTTGCGCGAGCTGCTGTCCGCCATGGACGGCCCGCCGCCGACCTTGATCCTGCTGGGCGACGTGCTCGACATGGGCCTGTCGCCGATGGGAAACGTGGCGGCCGCCTTTCGCAGCTTCGTCCAGACCGTGATGCAGGACGGCGGCCGGCCGGTGTTCGCCCCGCGTGTGCTGTACGTGCCGGGCAACCACGACCACCACCTCTGGCGCATCGCGCAGGACCAGCACTACCAGGACGCCCTGGACCACGGCCTCATCGGCGAGGACCTGCTCCAGCACACCGCGCTGTTCGAGCCCGCGCTGGAGGAGGAGGGCGCCTCCCGGATCGCCTCGTCCATGCTCACCCGCCTGATGGCCGGCGTGCCGGGACTGTCGGGCGCGCGGGTGGAGATCGCCTACCCCAACCTCGGCCTGCTCGACGCGGCACGGCAGCGCTGCGTGGTCCTGCACCACGGCCACTACATCGACCCGATCTACCGGGTGATGACCATGCTGAACGCGCAGGCGCCCGGCCGCAACGCGGGGCGCAACCCGCCCCACGTGACGGTCTCCGACCTGGAAAGCCAGAACGGCGCCTGGGTCGATTTCATGTGGTCCGACCTGGGCAGCTCCGGCATGACCGGGGCCGGCGCCAACAAGCTGTACGAGGTGATGCGCGACGCCGCCGCCTCGCACGACTTCGCCGAACGCCTGGCCACCCAGCTGGTGAACCAGCTGGACCAGAACTTCGGCATGAGCGGCAGCATGGAGGTGTTCCACGGCGTCACCGTGCGCCAGCTCGTGCGGGGCGTGGTCGACGCCACGTTGGGCCAGGGCGCGGAGTCGCAGCGCGACAGCTACGCCGAGGTGCTGAGCAGCGAGGACGTGGCGGACCTGCGCTGGTATCTCTCGGGACCGGTGCGGCACGAGCTGGCGCAGGCCGGGCTCGACCCGTCCGCACTGGACCTGCGCTTCATCTTCGGCCACAGCCACAAGCCCTTCGAGGACGAACTGCCGGTGGCCGGCTTCGACCGCCCGGTGGGTGTTTTCAACACGGGCGGCTGGGTGATGGACCAGCCCACCATGACGAGCACGCAGGGCGCCTCGGCGATGTTCATCGACGACGCGCTGAACGTCGCCTCGCTGCGCCTGTTCAACGACCCGGTGAACGGGCGCGTGCCGCCGGTGCATGCGCGCGGGATGGGAGGCTTTCGCGACCGCGACAACCCGATGCTGGCCGCGCTGGCCGACGCCGTCGAGCGCACCCGGCCCGCCTGGGACGCGTTCTCGCAGCGCGCGCAGCAGGCCACGGAAAGCCGCGCCGCGCTGCTGCTGGACGAGTTCTTCACCGCCTCGGTGGAGGTGGTGGCGAACGCACGGGTGGCCATGGCCGTCATGCCGGCCGTCAGGGAGCAGGCATGACGATGCAACCCATCGCCCGTCCCGCCGGCGAGATCGCCGCGCACTACACGGTGGTCGTGGTGGGCTCCGGCTACGGCGCCGGGGTGGCGGCCTCGCGCCTGGCGCGCGCCGGCCAGTCGGTCTGCGTGCTGGAGCGCGGCCGCGAGATCCTGCCCGGCGCGTTTCCGAACGACATGGCCACGGCCCGGGCCGACATGCAGATCGACGGCGCGCGCGGCAGGCTCGGCCCGGCCGACGGCCTCTACAACCTGCACCTGAACGACGACATGCTGGCGATGGTGGGCTGCGGCCTGGGCGGCACCTCGCTGATCAACGCCAACGTCGCGCTGGAAATCGACCCCCGCCTGTTCGAAGCCACGCCCTGGCCGGCCGAATTCCGCCGCGACCCGGCGCTGCTCGACCCCTACGTGGCACGGGCGCGGCAGATGCTCGACCCCTCACCCTATCCCGAGGACTCGCCGGACTTCCCGCCGCTGAACAAGCTGATGGCGCTGCAGAAGTCCGCCGCGACGATGAAAAAGCCCTTCAAGCGCCCGCCGATCGCGGTGAACTTCGCCGACCAGGTGAACCCCTTCGGCGTGGCGCAGCCGCGCTGCAACCTCTGCGGCGACTGCACCAGCGGCTGCAACGTGGGCGCGAAGAACACCACGCGCATGAACTACCTGCCCGACGCCCACAACCACGGCGCGCAGATCTTCACCGGGGCACGGGTCAGCCACGTGGCGCGCGAGGGCACGCGCTGGCGCGTGTTCTTCGACGAAGTCGCCCTGCGTGGCGACGACGCAGCGGCCCCGCAAGCCGGCACCGGCGGCCGCCGCAGCGTCACCGCCGAGCTGGTGATGCTCGGCGCCGGCGCCCTCGGCTCGACCGAGATCCTGCTGCGCTCCAAGGCGCAGGGCCTGCCGCTGTCGGACCGGCTGGGCCAGCGCTTCTCCGGCAACGGCGACGTGCTTGCGCTGGGCTACAACAGCTACTGGCAGTCCGGCACCGACGCAGAGGGGCAACCGGTCCAGCGCCCGATCAACGGCGTCGGCGCGGGCCGCAACGACGTCGCCCCCGCCGACCGGCCTGGCCCCTGCATCACCGGCCTGATCGACATGCGCGACACGCCCGCCGTGGGCGAAGGCCTGGTCATCGAGGAAGGCGTGATCCCCGGCGCCCTGGCCCCGCTGCTGCCGCCGGCGCTGTTTTTCGCCGACGCCCTGCGGGGCGGCGAGTTCGCCTACGGCGCCGTCCAGGCCAAGTCGCGCCTGCTCGATGCCCAGGCGCTGGGCGAGGCCGTGCAGAGCGACCCGGGCAGCCTGACCGCGCTCGCCTACACCGGCGCGGTGGCCCGCACGCAGACCTACCTGGTCATGAGCGTGGACGAGTCGGCCGGCCGCCTGCACCTGCAGGACGACCGGCTGCGCATCGACTGGCCCCAGGCCGGCGACAGCCCCACCATCGCCCGCGACGAGGCCTGGCTGCGGGCCGCCAACGACGCGATCCAGGGCCAGTTCGTCCCGAACCCGCTGTCGGCCGATTCGCTCGGCCGCAAGCTGATCACCGTGCACCCGCTGGGCGGCTGCGGCATGGGCGACAGCGCCCGCGACGGCGTGATCAACCACCAGGGCCAGGTGTTCGCGGGGCCGGAGGGCGACGCGGTGCACGAGGGCCTGTACGTCTGCGATGGCGCGGCGCTGCCGGGCGCGGCGGGCGTGAACCCGCTGCTCACCATCAGCGCGCTGGCCGAGCGTGCCTGCCAGAACCTCTGCGACGCGCGCGGCTGGACGATCGACTTCGGCATGCAGCCGCGCCGGCCCCTGCCGGCCGAGGGCGAGCCGGCGCCCCCGCGCGTCCCGGCCCGGGGCCTGCTGGAGCGGCTGGAGCGCGAGATCGCGGAGATCGCCCACGACGCCGAGGCGCTGCTGCACAGCGCCACCGGCCACCTCGAAGCGGGCGCCATCGAACTGGCCAGGCACGCGATCAGGAAGCTGATCGAGAACGACCCGGCGCTGCTCAGCCCGAGCTTCCAGTTCACCGAGACCATGCAGGGCTGGATCAGCACCGAGGCGGTGGTCCCCCGCACGGCCGCGGCGCAACGCATCGCCGACGACTACGAGGTGGCGGCCGCCTGGGGCCGCGTGCGTGGCCAGTCGATGCGCTTCGAGCTGACCATCCACACGCCCGACCTCTACCAGATGATCTCGGACCCGACCCATGCCGCCTCCATCGCCGGCAGCGTGAGCTGCCCGGCGCTGTGGCCGGAGCCGATGCCGGTGGTGAGCGGCGTGTTCCACCTGCTGCCGCCCGATGCGCAGCAGGTCGAGACCTGGACGATGACCTACGAGATGATGCTGCAGCGCGGCAGCGGCCGGCTGCGCTTCAAGGGCCACAAGGTGCTGCGCCAGCGCGCCGGCTCCTCGCCCTGGACCGACACCACCACCCTCTTCGTGCGGGTGCACGACGTGGACGGCGCCGCGCGCCCGGTGGTCGCGCAGGGCATCCTGACGCTGGACCTGGAGGACCTGATGTGGCAGGCCTCCTCCCTCCGGCTGGAGCCGCCCGCCAGCCTGCCGGGCGCGGTCGAGGCGCAGGTGCCGGCCGCGCGCGACGCCATCAACGCCGTTTACCTCGCGAAATTCGCCGGTTTCTTTGCCACCACCTTGTTCCGGGCCTATGGCGGCCTGCTGTCGAACCTGAACAACTTTCCCGCGCTCGACCTGCCGCATCTGCAGCGGCGCGCCCTCCGCGCGCCGGCGCCGGTGGTGCACCGCGTGGACGTGGGCGAGGGCTTCTGCATCAAGCTCACCCGCTATGCCGGCGGCGCGCGCGGGCCGGTGGTGCTGGCGCCGGGCTTCTCGGTGCGGGCCTCCTCCTTCGCCACTGACACGGTGGATCAGAACCTGGTGGAGGCGCTGTGCGCGCGCGGCTGGGACGTGTGGCTGTTCGACTATCGGGCCAGCCCCGATTCGGGCAGCCCGATCGCGCCCTTCACCATCGACGACATCGCCCGCGTCGACTGGCCGGCCGCGGTGCAATTCATCCTGCAGGCCACCGGCGCGCGGGACCTGCAGGCGATCGCGCACTGCGTCGGCTCCATGAGCCTGCTGATGGCCCTGCTCGAGGGCATGACCGGGGTGCGCTCCATCATCGCCTCGCAACTGACGCTGCATCCGGTGACCAACTGGCTCAACCAGGCCAAGGCCGACCTGGGCCTGGCCGGCCTGCTGGAGGGCTACGCGCCGCTGAACGAGCGCTTCGACAGCGTGCCCGGCACCACCGACCTGGACCGCGCGATCGACACCCTGGCCTGGAAGGTGCCCATTCCCGCCGGCGAGGAGTGCAAGAACCCGCTGTGCCGCCGCGTGTTCTCGATCTTCGGGCCCTCGTACACGCATTCGCAGCTCAACCATGCCACGCACACGGCCCTGTCGGAGATGTTCGGCTGCGTGTCGCTGCGACCCTTCGAGCAGCTGAGCCTGATGATGCAGCAGGCCAGGGCGGTGGACCGCGAGGGCCGCGACGTCTACATGACGCCGGACAAGGCGAAGCGGCTGGCGCTGCCGATCAGCTTCGTGGCCGGCGCGAACAACGCGCTCTTCTTCCCGGAGACCTGCATCCGCACCCAGCGCTGGCTGTCGGCCTTCAACGACCCGGCGCTCTACACGCGCCAGGTCTTCGACGGCTACGCCCACATGGACCTGTTCATCGGCCGCGATGCGGCGCGCGACGTGTTCCCTTACCTGATCAGCCAGCTGGAGAGGGGTTGAGCGGCCCGGACACCAGCGCCGCGGTGGCGTCCTCGTCGAGCTCGCTGCCTTCGAGGCGCCACGCCTCGACGAGGACGGCCGGGTGCGCGGCCGTGACGAGCGCCAGCGCGGCGTCCATGGTGCGCTGGTCGCTGGGCGTGCGATGCTCGCCGCGCCGCCGGCGCGCGGCATCGTCGCAGCCGATCAGCAGCGCGGCCTCGCGCAGCCGGCCCTGGCGCGCGGCCAGCAGGGCCAGCATGCCGGCGAAGTGGCGCAGCCCCACCGAGCGGCGGCAGTACGGCAGGCTTCGCAGCACCTGGGCCTGGGCCTCCTCGAGCGCACCCTGGCCGGTGAGCGCGTGCGCATACCAGTTCAGCGCGAAGGCCATCATCTGCGCATCGGCCAGCGGCGATCGCTGCAGGTGGTCGATCACGCCGCGGAACTGGGCCACCGCCTCGTCGACGTGCCCCAGCTCGTGATGGATGGCGGCCAGGTTGTTGAGCACGTGGAACAGCGTGCGTGCGTTGCCCTCCGTGCGTACGAGCGGCAAGGCCTGGGAATAGGCCATCAGCGCCTGCACCGGCTGGTCCTGGTAGCGCCGCACCATGCCCGTGCAGTACAGCCAGGTGCCCTTGAAGGCGCGCAGCGCGGGCTGTTCGACCAGCTTGCGGCATTGCGCCAGCCGCCGGTCGGCGCTCTCGAATTCGCCGCGCACCGCGGCCACGTAGGCATACGAGCACAGCGAAAGGCACAGCAGCCCGTCGGGCCGCTCGCGCTCGAAGATCTCGCAGGCCCGCTCGAGCAGCTCCATCCGCCGCTGCGCACCGAGGCCGCCGTGCAGCCCGACCAGCGCCATGCCCAGGCAGAACTCCGCCACCACCAGGGGCGGCGTGGCCTCGTCGATCAGGGGCTCGGCCATCTGCATCCAGCGCAGGCCTTCGGGGTAGCGGCCGGCCTGGTACATCAGGATGGAGGCGGTGCTCACCAGGCCCAGTGCCAGCGCGGCATCGCCGCCGGGCCCGCAGGCCCACTCGATGGCGCTGCGCAGGTTGTCGATTTCGGGGCTGCAGGCCAGCACCCACTGGTCCACCGTCTCGGGCCCCAGCCGGCCCGCGCGGGTGCGGCGGTCCAGCGCCGAATGCATGCAGCGTGCATGCCATTGCCGCAGCGTCTCCCATTCGGAACTCGCCTCCAGCTGCTCGCGCGCGTAGGCGCGGGCGGTCTCCAGCAGGCGGTAGCGCGGCACCGGGCCGGCATCGACCACGACGATCGACTTGTCGACCAGGTCGCCCAGGTGGTCCAGCACCGCCCAGACATCGATCTCCGGGTCGGAAGCGACCTGCTGCGCCAGCTCGAGGCCGAAACCGCCGACGAACACGCCGAGCCGGCGGAACACCTTCTGCTCGTCGGGGCTCAGCAGTGCATGGCTCCAGTCGAGCGTGGTGCGCAGGGTGCGGTGGCGCGTGGGCGCGTCCCGCACGCCGTTCTTCAGCACGTGCAGGCGCTGCGCCAGGTGCTGCCGAACGCCCTGCACGCCCAGCAGCGGCACGCGCGCGGCAGCCAGCTCCAGCGCCAGCGGCAGGCCGTCGAGCTCGCGGCAGATGTCCACCACCGCCTCCAGGTTGCCATCTTCGAGCCGGAAGCCGGGCTGCATGGCGCCGACACGGGCCACGAACAGGGCGACGGCGCCGTGCGCCGCGGCGTCGGCCAGCACGGCATGGTCCGGCACCGCCAGCGCGCCGAGCCGGACCACCCGCTCGGCGGCCAGCTTCAGGGGCTCCTGGCTGGTTGCCAGGATGTGCAGGCGCGGCACGGCCTCGAGCAGCGAACCCACCAGCGCGGCCACGGGCTCGACCAGGTGTTCGCAGTTGTCCAGCACCAGCAGTTCGCGCCCGCGCAGCCGCTCGGCCAGCTCGGCGCCGGCATCGGCCCGGCCCGGCAGGTGGATGCCCAGGGCGAGCGCCACCGCGCCGGGCAGCGCGGCCGGGTCGGAGATGGTGGCCAGCTCCACCATCCAGGCGCCGTCACGGAAGTCGTGCGCCAGCTGGCGGGCGACGGTGCGGGCGAGGCTGGTCTTGCCGATGCCGCCCGGCCCCAGCAGGCTGAGCAACCGGTGCTGCGGCACCAGGTCACGCAGCATGGCCTGCTCGGCATCCCGGCCCAGCAGGGGCGGTAGCAGCGCGGGCAGATTGCCGGCATCCGAAGGGCGGGGGGCGGAGGCCGCCGGGGCGCCGCGTGGCAATTGCGGGGCCGAAACGAAAGGCGCGGCGGGGGCCGGTGCCGCGGCGCTCGCGACTGGCAGCGTGGCCAGCTCGGCGGCGAAGCGATAGCCCCGGCCGGGGATGGTGACGATGGCCTTGGCGCCCAGCAGCTTGCGCAGCGCGCTCACGTGCACCTGGAGGTTGTTCTCCTCCACCACGAGGTTCGGCCACACCATCTCGAGCAGCTCGTTCTTGGTCAGCAGCCGGTCGCGGTGGGCGATCAGCGCCGACAGCACGTCGAAGGCACGGGCGCCCAGATTGGCGGACTGGCCCTTCACCAGCAGTTGACGGGTGGACGGCCGCAATTCGACGTCGTCGAATCGGTAGATCGAGTCATTCGGAAGCACGAGCAGCGACCTCGGGTCGAGTGAAGGAACGCAGACAAAGGCAGGGTTGTAACCGCGTCGGCTGAAAGTAACAACCGAGCTAACAATTTTGACTGACTTTGCGTGCGCCACTCACCAGGCGCTGCCTGCCCCGCGGCGGGGCATCTTCAACCGATTCCGAGGTCTGGCTAGGCCGGCACGCGCTCGGTGTGGGCCCGGTCCCAATGCCGGTGCTTGGCGATGGCGGCGATGAAATCGTTCGCGATCTTGAGCGCAGCCGTGTTGTCCCCCAGATTCGTGGTCGGCGTGTCGGCGACGACCACGCCGGCCGCCTCGACGCCGGCCTCGCCGCCCATGCCCAGGCTGGACAGCAATTGCACGCCTTCGCCGATGGTGCAGATGGCCTTGCAGTGCTTGTAGGCCTCCAGCACGAAATGCACCGCATCGCCGTTGCCTGCCAGCGCCTCGGCGCCTTGGGCGCCGGCCGGCACCAGCACCGCGTCGAACATCACCGAGGGCATATTGGCGAAGGTGGCGTCCACCTCCAGCTGCCGGCGCGAGGCGCTGGTCACCGTGCCGAGCCTGGCCGCCACCACCTTGCACCGGGCCCCGGCCTGCTCGATGGCCTCCCGGATGGGCTTGAGCGAGGCCGAATCGATGCCGTCCGCCGCGATGATCGCGACCTTGCGGGTCTTGATGGAGCCGTCGCCCGAGTCGACCATGCGCAGCGCGGGCGACTCCTCGATCGGCAGCTTCATCCGGTGCTCGCGGAAGCCCGCCCGCCCGGCCGCCGCCCGCGCGTCCGGCGGGTTGATGCCCAGCGGCTCGGCCACGCGGCGCGCCAGCTTCTCGTCCACGTGGGCGAGGTTGTCCACCATGCGCTGGCGGATGGCCGGCTGCTCGACCTTCGACAGCTCGAAGCGGAAGGCCGCGACGATGTGTTCCTTCTCGGGCACGCTCTGGCTGTTGAAGAACAGCCTGGCCTGCGTGAAGTGGTCGTCGAAGCTGGGGCTGCGGCGCCGCACCTTGGGCGACTCCAGTTCCTCGGGATAGGTCTGGAAGCCGCTGCTGCCGCCATCGATGCGGAACTCCTTGCCGTCGTTCAGCGAATGCGGCTCGTAGGCCACCTGGCCCCGCGCGATGGTCTGGCGGTGCATGCCGTCGCGCTGGAAGTTGTGGAAGGGGCACACGCCGCGGTTGATCGGCAGCTCGTGGAAGTTGGGCCCGCCCAGGCGCGAGAGCTGGGTGTCGGTGTACGAGAACAGCCGGCCTTGCAGCAGCGGATCGTTGGTGAAATCGATCCCGGGCACCACGTGACCGGGGTGGAAGGCCACCTGCTCGGTCTCCGCGAAGAAGTTGTCCGGGTTGCGGTTGAGCACCAGCCGGCCGATGCGCTGCACCGGCACCATCTCCTCGGGGATCAGCTTGGTCGGGTCCAGCAGGTCGAAGGGCAGCGAATGCTCCTTGTCCTGCGGGATCATCTGCACGCCCAGCTCCCACTCGGGGAAGTCGCCGCGATCGATCGCTTCCCACAGGTCGCGGCGGTGAAAGTCCGGGTCCTTGCCGGCGATCTTCTGCGCCTCGTCCCAGGCCAGGCCGTGGATGCCGAGCTTGGGCTTCCAGTGGAACTTGACGAAGTGGCTCTCGCCGCGCGCGTTGACGAAGCGGAAGGTGTGGACGCCGAAGCCTTCCATCATGCGCAGGCTGCGCGGAATGGCGCGGTCGCTCATGGCCCACATCAGCATGTGGGTGGTCTCGGGCATGAGCGAGGCGAAGTCCCAGAAGGTGTCGTGCGCGCTCGCGGCCTGCGGCATCTCGTGGTGCGGCTCGGGTTTGACGGCGTGGATCAGGTCCGGGAACTTCATCGCGTCCTGGATGAAGAAGACCGGCATGTTGTTGCCCACCAGGTCGTAGTTGCCCTCGCGCGTGTAGAACTTGACGGCGAAGCCGCGTACGTCGCGCACCGTGTCGGCGGAGCCGCGCGAGCCGGCCACAGTGGAGAAGCGCACGAACACCGGCGTCTTGACCGAAGGGTCCTGCAGGAAGTCGGCCGAGGTGAACTGCGACATCGAGCGGTAGACCTCGAAATAGCCGTGCGCCGCCTCGCCGCGCGCATGCACCACGCGCTCGGGAATGCGCTCGTGGTCGAAGTGGGTGATCTTCTCGCGCAGGATGAAGTCTTCCAGCAGCGAGGGCCCGCGCACGCCGGCACGCAGCGAGTTGTGGTTGTCGGGGATCTGCACGCCCTGGTTCGTGGTGATCCGGGGCGTGTTGTCGGCGGTGGAGGCGGCGAGTTGCTCCTGCTTGCCTTCGCTGCCGTTGCCCGGCTTGGGCCGGCGGCCGCCGGAGCTCTTGTTGTTGCGCGTCGTCATCGGGGATTCCTTTGCGGGGCCCCGGAGGCGCGGGCGTCAGCCGGTCTCGGCATCGAAGAAGGCATCCAGGGCGTTGACCACGACCGCCAGGCCGAGCACGCCGGCCACGGTGACGATGGTCCACAGGAGGACGTCGTCGAGCCAGGAGGCATTGGAGATGCCGAGCAGGGTGGAGAACTCCATGGTTCGCTCCGTGTCATGAGGTGGTCGGGGGTCTTTGTTGGCGGTTCGGAGTGGCGATGGCAACCGGCCTTTTCGAGCATGACCGGGTGCTGGACTGAGCTTAGGCGACCCCATCGCCGAACCCCGTAGTGGCCGCGCACCGGGATTTGTGGGAGGGGCGAGCAGCTCGTGGTAGGACCGCACTGACGGATTCGCTTCGGCGGCCTACGCGCTTTCCCGCGCCGGCCCACGCCGCTTCGCGGCGTTCCGCACGCGCCGCCCCCTCGGCGCTTTCATAGGATCATCGGACCGTGGCGTTGCAGGCCTCGGCGCCCGCGCCCCTCCATTCATCACCTCACACCACGCACCGCCATGCTCATCCGCATCGGGTTCGACATCGAACTGACCCTGAACCCACCGACGGCCATGATCTACATGCTGCAGGTCCATCCTTCGCGGGCCGGCGACGTGCAGGGCAGCGAGCACATCACCATCAGCCCGCCGCTCGTGACCGACCACTATCTCGATGCCTTCGACAACCACTGCGCCCGGGTGCGCGTGCCGGAGGGCGTGACGCAGGTGCGGCTGCGCAACGAAGCGCAGGTCTTCGACACGGGCTGGCCCGACCCCGTCGAGCCCGGTGCGGAGGCGCACCCGCCGGATCGCTTGCCGGTGGAAACGCTGCGCTTCCTGTTGCCCAGCCGCTATTGCGAGGTCGACGGCGAGCTGCTCGCCTTCGCCTGGCAGACCTTCGGCCAGACACCGCGAGGCTGGCCCCTGGTGCAGGCCATCTGCGACTACGTCCACGGGCACATCCGGTTCGACTACCAGCAGGCGCGCGCCACCCGCACCGCCCTGGAAGGCTGGCGCGAGCGCACCGGGGTGTGCCGCGACTTCACGCACCTGGCGATCACGCTGTGCCGCTGCATGAACGTGCCGGCACGCTACGTCACCGGCTACCTGGGCGACATCGGCGTGCCGCCGGTGCCCTATCCGATGGACTTCAGCGCCTGGTTCGAGGTCTACCTTGGCGACCGCTGGTGGGCCTTCGATGCACGGCACAATCGCCCGCGCATCGGCCGCATCGCGATCGCGCGCGGGCGCGATGCGGCGGATGTGCCGATCACCATGGTGTTCGGGGAGCACAGCCTGGTGCGATTCGAGGTGGTGACGGAGGAGGTGACGGGTATGGTGGCGGCAGGCACGTAGTGTTCAGGCCGAAGCCACTCAAGATCGTGAACGCCGTTCGATCCGGGTCGCGGTGCCTTCCTCTCCTTTTTCACGGGCAGCTTCTGCCGCGATAGCCCCCATCCCGGCCCGATCTGCACCGCTCGCCATCCCTAGTCCACTGAAACACTGAAATCGACTGGTGCAGTCCACCCGATACGGGCGCGCTGCGGCGTTGCAAATGCTCGCGATACCGACCGGTATCGCTGCGCTTTGCGCCTTGCATCGCATCCCGTCTCGGGCGGCCCTCACCATTCATTTCAATGTTTCAGTGGACTAGCGCAGCGACTTCGTTGTCACCCCTTCGCGAAAAGCACTCAGCCCCGCCTTCTACCTTCTAAAGAGCCACACTTTGCCGTAGTGAGTGATTGACACGATCCAAGCCGCTGAATCATCGAAAACGTCCAAGTCATCGGTACCGGGATACCAGATATCGGACAAGTGCCGATCAAGGTCTGCAAGCCCGATCTGATCAATGTCATCGAATCGGTACCAGTTGAGGTACACCTTTTCCGGACGCTTGAGGCCCCGCTCACTGAGTAGCCTCCCAATTGAGAAAGCCGGCGCGTCCCCCTGAAGGCTGGCCACTTCGGTGGCAGCGGCCCGCAGTCTCTTGACGAGGGCGAGTCCCTTCAACTCGGGCGAATCGATGGATTTCGCAATGGCATCCCGGATTGCACTCGCATGGCTATGGTCAACATGCAGGTATGTCGGGAAGGCCACGCCTGGGTGGGCCTTCGCAAAGTTTTCGATCTTGTGTTGATCCACGATTCAGTCTCGGATTGGAATCGCCCCACTACGACCGCCCTGGCCGCGCTTACCAGCAGAATAGTCCCACCAATTCAAGTGGTAGCCCGCTTCAGCGTCGCCTTCGGCGACCCCGTCATGTGGCGGATCGAGCCTGTAGCCTTTTTTGGACGTCCCAGCCTGAGGAGAACCAAACTTTCCCGACACGCCCTTCGATAGCTTTCCAACTTCCTGGTGGACAGCACGCAACGCTTCCTTGTGGGCCGAAAGAGAGGGCTTTGCAATCTCCGTTGCCGCGTCCAATCCGTCCGGCGGACAAAACGGTCCAACGACACCTCGTCCCGCTCCTGCCGAGCCCTCTCCGTCGATGCGCGCGCGGCCCGGCACGCCGAGTTGCAAAGGCTGCCATCCCGGCACCGGTGAAGGCTTGATCGTGCCCCCCGTTAGCGGCGAGTACGGGGCAGGCGCAGCGCCGTCGGGCTTCTTCGGCGCCAGCCCGTCGTCATCGAACACGCTCAGCGGATCGTCCAATGCGTAGACGAAGCGATTCGTGCCGGCGCTCAACCCAAAGGCATCGCCTTGCGTGTAGCGGCCCAACGACGGGTTGTAGAAGCGGTCCCGGTTCTCGAAGAGGCCCGACTCTTCATCCGCGTAGTGATTCGGGTAGCGGACGTTGTAGGTGATGTCCGGAAAGCTCGTCGTGCCTGGATTCGGGTTGACCTCCAGGTTCGCGAACCTGTTCTTTGCGATGGTGGGCTTCTCGTCCCCGAAGGCCGAGTAGGCCCATTGCCAGACGGTCTGGCCCTGGCTGTCGCTGAGTCTTCTCGGCGTGTTCAGGTGATCGCTGTGAACGGCGTACATCTGTCCGTTGATGACCGCTGCGATCGGCATCGGCCCGTTCGCCGTCGGCAGGTAGATGTACTCGGTGCTCCCGGTGCTGTTGGCGCCGCCGGTGCCTGTCTCCGAGAGAAGGCTTCCCTCCTCGTCGTACAGATAGGCTGTGCCTTGCTGTTCGGCACCGCTGGTGGCGGGGCTCCAGAGCCGCGTGAAGAAGCTCTTGAGGCTGTCGGTCAAGCCGGCCGTGGTGATGCCGATCTGTGTCGTCGTCGACGATGGCCCGGCCTGGAGTGCACCAGCGACCGCGAAGGCGGCCAGGACGATCGTGACGAGGCGCCAGAGGTGCCAGGCTGGGATGGGCGGCGCAGATGGTGCGGCGGCCTCCCGGTGGCGTGCGGCGGAGCCTCGCGCAGGCTTGGGCGCCCGGACGCGACGATGACGGGTTGAGACTGGGGCGGGACGGTTCGAGCGAGCGCTCAATCCGATCAAAGACGAGACACGGGCGATCAACGCCCGCAGCGGCGCGCGCCGCGATGGACTTTTCATGTGTGACAGCTTTCCGGGAGCGCCTGATTGTTGTGTTGAAGCCCCCCACCAGGCAGTGTGCAGGGGGCGGCGCGACTATACGGTCACGCGGCCAACGCCGCAAGAATGACTCTACCGGCGCGCAAGACCTGATCGCCGGGCGACTTTCGATCGAAGAATTTCTGAACGTTATTCGCCGGACGCAAAACCCAGCGTCTTCATCGCCGCCGACAGCCCCGCGCGGCTTTTCTCCATCGCGGCCCAGGGCGCATTGCCCACTCCCAGGCGATCGCCGATGCTGCGCACCGTCCAATGCGCGGCGCTCTCGATGTCGGGCAGTTCGTCCCACTCGACCGGCACCGACACGCCCAGCCCCGGCCGCGCGCGCACCGACCAGGCACACACCGTGGTCGCGCCGAAGCCGTTGCGCAGGTAGTCGACGAAGATGCGGCCGACCCGGTTGCGCGGCCCGCTCTTGGCGACGAAGCGCTCGGGGACGGTGCGGGCCAGGTGCTGGACGATGGCCTGGGCGAAGTCCTTGACATCGTCCCAGCCGAAGTGCCGCCGGATCGGCACCAGCACGTGCATGCCCTTGCCGCCGCTGGTCTTGAGGAAGGCCGGCAGGCCCAGCTCGTCGAGCAGCACCTTCACCAGCATCGTGGCCTCCTGCATCTGCGCCCAGTCCACGCCCTCGCCCGGATCGAGGTCGAGGGTGAAGCGGTCGGGCCGGTCGATGGCGTCGGAGGTGGCGTTCCAGGTGTGCAGCTCCATCACGTTCATCTGCGCGGCCGAGAGCAGTCCGTCGGCGCTGTCGATCTGCAGCAGCGGCTCGTGCCCGGGATCGAGCGCCGGGTCCAGCAGCTTCACACCCGGCATCTCGTTCTGGTTCGCATGCTTCTGGAAGAACATCTCGCCGCCCACGCCCTCCGGTGCGCGCACCAGCGACACGGGCCGGCCGCGCAGGTGCGGCAGCATGAGCGCGGACACCCCGTCGTAGTAGGCGGCGAGTTCGCCCTTGGTGACGCCGCTCTTCTCGTCGATGACGCGGTCGGCGTGGGTGATGCGCAGGATGGTCATGCGCGCGCGGCACTCAGGCGGCCTTGCGCCGGGATGTCTTGCGCGCGGCGGGGCGCTTGCGTGGCGCGTGCCCGGCCGCTGTCTTGCGCGATGCGCCCTTCTTCTTCGAGGGCGGGGTCTCGTCTTCTTCAGCCTTCTCTGCAGCCTTGCCTGCAGCCGCCCGGCCCCCCTTGCGCAGGCTGCGCTGCAACAGTTCGGTCAGGTCGACGATCTTGGCCGACGAACGGCCGGTGGCTTCTTCCACCGGCTCCTGCTTGGTCACGGACTCGGTCTCGCCTGCTTCCACCTTCTTGTCGACCAGGTGCAGGATCTCGTCCTTGAAGGAATCCTGGAATGCGTCGGCATTCCACGCCGAGCTCATGTCCTCGACGAGCTCGCGCGCCATCTTCAGTTCCTTCTCGGTCAGCCCCGCCTTCTTCGCATCCTCCGCGGGCAGGGGCAGGTCCTTCCAGGGCCGGATGTCCGCGCCCCAGCGCAGCAGGTTGAGCACCAGGCCCGGCCCGACCGGGATCAGCGCCGCCAGGTGCTGCCTGGTCTGGATCACCACGCGCGCGACGCCGATCCGGCCGGTGCGCTGCAGCGTCTCGCGCAGCAGCGCGTAGACCTTGCCGCCGCGGTTGATCGGTGCCACGTAGTAGGGCCGCTCCAGGTAGACGAAGGGGATGCTGTCCGCCGGCACGAAGGTCTGGATCTCGACGGTCTGGGTGGTGCGCGGGTAGGCCTGCGCGATCTCCTCGTCGCTGAGCACCACGTACTGCCCGTCCTCGTACTCGATGCCCTTGACGATCTGCTCGCGCGCGATGTCCTTGCCGGTCTTCTTGTTGATGCGCTTGTAGCCCACCGGGTCCATGGTGCGCTTGTCCAGCCAGTCGAAGTCGATGCCGTGGTCCACCGTGGCCGCATAGAGGGCGACGGGAATGTGGACCAGGCCGAAGCTGATGGCGCCCTTCCACAGGACGCGCGGCGCGGGGGCTTTCTTGGATGCGGGCATGACGGGGTTCTCCAGTGGATCACGCTAAGCGACCGCCGCCTGAAGGACTGTAGGAAGGCGGCGGCGCCCCGCGTCAGGGCCGGCCGGAGGCCGCGGGCTGCCGCAGGTCGCGCTCGCTCTCGACCGCGAAGTAGAACCACTCGGTCCCGGGCAGAGCGGCCGAGTTCGGGAAGACGATGAAGCCGTCGCGCTCGGCCGCCAGCACGCGGCCACCGGCGCGCACGCCGATGGGCTCGCCGCGCGCCACCCGGTCGAAGGTGGCCCATTCGCGCACGAAGCGGTCGTCCTCGCTGTCGCGGTCGGTCACGCTGACCAAGCGCAGCAGCGTGGGGGCCGGCGGGGGCGCGGCCTGCGGATCGGCGCCGATCATGCCCAACAGGCGCAGTGCGGCATGGATGGCGCGGTGCGCGACCTCCGGCGCGGCCGGGTCCTGGTGCTGGCCGCATTCCAGGGTGACGCCGTAGCCGCCGCGGCTGCGCATGTATTCGTTCGTGCCCTTGCCGAAGGCGATCGCGCTGTCGTCGGCCGGCTTGCCGCCGGCGCGCTGGGCCAGGCCGGCCGCGTAGATGTCGAGCCAGCCTTCCACCACCCGCGGCGTGCCCAGGTGCAGGGCGAGCTGGCCTTCCTCGTAGGCGCGGGAAAAGGGCTCCAGCGTGCCGCTGTTGTCGCGCGGGCCGATCATGGCGAAGGCCTCGCCGGCGCTCTGGAAGGAATGCAGGTCCAGCAGCACGTCGTGCGCATCGAGCAGCGGGCACAGCAAGTCGGTGATGCGCGATTCGTAGTCCGCCGGCTGCTCGCCGGCGCGTGTGGGCTGGAACAGCCGGTTGAGGTTGCGCTCGCCTTCGCGCCGCATCAGGCGCCGCGCCAGTGGATTGGCCACCGGCACCATGGTGAGCCGGCCGCGCAGCAAGGTGAGCGCCCCGCTGTCGAGCTCGGCCAGCGTGCGCGCGATGCCTTCGGTGCCGCAGGTCTCGTCGCCGTGCACGCCGCCCAGCACGATCAGCTTCGGCCCCGGCTCGAGGGCGGCGAAGCCGTGCACGCGCAGGACGTCGGAGATCGGGGCGGGGGGGCGCTGCTGCTGCTCGGTCATCGCGCTGCCGATCCTACAGGGCGGCCCGGGCCGGTTCTACCGGGCTTTCCGCGATGGCACGCCGCAACGGCGCGGCCTTCCCGGGATTCAGAGGCTGCCGAGCTGCCCACGCATCTGTTCGATCACGGCGCCGTAGTCCTTGGCGTTGAAGATCGCGCTGCCGGCCACGAAGGTGTCGGCACCGGCACTCGCCACGCGCGCGATGTTGTCGGCCTTGATGCCGCCGTCCACCTCCAGGCGGATGTCGCGCCCGCTGGCCTCGATGCGCTTCCTGGCCTGCTCGATCTTGCGCAGCGCGGAGTCGATGAAGCTCTGGCCGCCGAAGCCGGGGTTGACGCTCATGATGAGGATGAGGTCGATGTCGTCGATGGCCCAGTCCAGCGGCTCCAGCCCGGCGCCCGGATTGAACACCAGCCCGGGCTTGCAGCCGGCCGCGCGGATGGCCTGGATGCTGCGGTGCGAGTGAGGCGAGGCGTCCGGGTGAAAGCTGATGTAGTCGGCACCGGCCTCGGCGAAGGCGGCAGCCAGGGCGTCGACCGGCTGGATCATCAGGTGCACGTCGATCGGCACCGGCGTTGCGTCGGCCTTCTTCGCATGCGGCTTGAGCGCCTGGCACACCATCGGGCCGAAGGTGAGGTTCGGCACGTAGTGGTTGTCCATGACGTCGAAGTGGATCCAGTCGGCGCCGGCGGCGATCACGTCGCTCACTTCGGCGCCCAGGCGGGCGAAGTCGGCCGAAAGGACGGAAGGGGCGATCCGGAAGGTGCGGCTGGTCATGGGCCGGAATTGTCGCAGGGGTTGTTAACATCCGGCGGATGTCCAGCCATCCGATCCGCATCCAGGTCGAGCCGCGCTACCTGCCGGACCAGTCCTCCCCAGAGGACCGGGTCTACACCTTCGCTTACACGATCACCATGACCAACGAAGGCACCGCGGCAGCGCAACTGATCTCGCGCCACTGGCTGATCAACGATTCGGCCGGACACACGCAGGAGGTCAAGGGCCTCGGCGTCATCGGACAGCAGCCGCTGCTCGCACCGGGACAATCCTTCCGCTACACCAGCGGCTGCCGGCTGCAGGCCCCCAGCGGGACCATGCATGGGAGCTACTTCTTCGTGACCGAAGGCGGCGACCGCTTCGACGTCGCGATCCCCATGTTCGTGCTGGAAGCCGACACGGGCGCAGCGCCCGTCTCGCGCGTGCTGCACTGAACGCACTCCACCTTTTTCGAGCGATGAACGCCTCGCGCGCTCTGCTCGACTCGCGGCGCCCCACCGGCCGCGCGACTTTTGATTGATTGGCCGATGAGCTCCTTCATTACCAACGACCTGCTGGGCTTCTGGTCCGAGTGGGTGCGGCCCTCGGCGGGGCTGCCCATCGTGCTGTGGTCGCTGCTGCTGGCCGCGGCCGCGGCGGCCGGCCACCTGGTGCAGCGCTATGCGGGCATGCCCAAGGTCGTGGGCTACTCGATGATCGGCACCCTGACCGGCCTGGCCGGCTTCGAGGGCGCGATCTGGCCGCTGCAGGGCACCAGCCTCTTCCTGCTTGAACTTGGCGTGGCCATCGTGCTCTTCGAGGCGGGCGGACGCCTGCCGCTGCGCTGGTTCCGCCACAACCCGATGGTGCTGGTGCAAAGCCTGCTGGAGGCCACCCTCACCTACTTCGGCGTGTTCTGGGTGCTGCACTGGATGGACGTGCCCGACCCCGTGGCCAACCCCATCGCCCTGATGGCCATCGTGGCCTCGCCGGCGGTGCTGATGCGCGTGGTCATCGACACCCGTGGCTCCGGCCCGGTGACCGAGCGCGCCATGACTCTGGCCACGCTCAACACCTTCTACGCCCTGGCATTGGGCTACGCGCAGGCCGGGCTGATCGAGCATGCGCCGCTCGGGCTGTTCCAGAAGCTCTACCCGGTGGCGGTGGTCCTGGGCATGTCCTTCGTGGTGGGCGCGCTGATGTCGCTGTCGCTGCGCTCGGCGCTGCGCATCATGAGCCCCGCCAGCGAGAACACCTCCATCCTGCTGCTGGCCATCATCGCGGCCGGCGCCGCGATCGCCGCGCACTTCGGCGGCTCGGCGCCGCTGGCGGCGTTGATCGGCGGCATCCTGCTCAAGGCGCTGCATCCCAAGCCCTGGGTCTGGCCCCGCCAGCTGGGCACGGCGGCCTCGCTGCTGACCATGCTGATGTTCGTGCTGGTGTCGGTGGTGGCCGCGCAGGCCGACTGGAGCCTGCCGATCGCCAGCGTCGTGCTGGCGGTGATCGCCGTGCGGTCGGTGGCCAAGATCGCCGGCGTGGCGATCGCCAACCCGGGCACCGGCGCAAGCTGGCGCCAGGCGCTGTGGGTGGGCTGCGCGATGGCGCCGCTGTCCTCCATCGCGCTGCTCATCACCTCGGGCTTCGTCACCGCCTCGCCGCTCCTGGGCGCGATGATCACGCAGATCGCGCTGCCCGCCATCCTGCTGATGGAGATCCTGGGTGCGGTGCTCGCCACCGTGGCCATCCACGGCGCAGGCGAGAGCTCCAGACCCTGGGCACCCGAGGCCTTCAGCATCACGGAGGACACGCAACGATGAGCCTGCCGGACACCGCCCCCCGTGCCGGCGCAACGCCACCGGCGCCCAACTCCCCCGCCGGCCGTTCCGTGCCGCTGGAGCCCTTCAACAAGTCGGTCGCGCTGTCGCTCGGCGTCGAGCTGGAGCTGCAGCTCGTCAACACCCACGACTACGACCTCGCACCCTACGCCGAGGACATGCTGCGCCTCATGGCCCAGACCCCGCTGCCCGGCAGCGTGGTGCCGGAGATGACCTCGAGCATGATCGAGATCTCCACCGACATCTGCCATTCCGCCAAGGACGTGGTGGCGCAGCTCACGCCGATCCGCGACGCGCTGGTGAAGAACGCCGACAAGCTCAACATCGCCGTGGTGGGCGGCGGCACGCATGCCTTCCAGCAGTGGCACGAGCGGCGCATCTACGACAAGCCGCGCTTTCGCGAGCTGTCCGAGCTGTATGGCTACCTGTCGAAGCAGTTCACCATCTTCGGCCAGCACGTGCACATCGGCTGCCCCGACGCGGACGGGGCGTTGCTCATGCTGCACCGCATGTCGCGCTACATCCCGCACTTCATCGCGCTGTCGGCCTCCTCGCCCTTCGTGCAGGGGCAGGACACACAGTTCGACTCGGCGCGGCTGAACTCGGTGTTCGCCTTTCCGCTGGCCGGGCGGGCGCCCTTCACGCTGTCGTGGAAGGAGTTCGGCAACTACTTCGAGCGCATGACCCGCACCGGCGTCGTGCGCAGCATGAAGGACTTCTACTGGGACATCCGGCCCAAGCCCGAGTTCGGCACCATCGAGATCCGTGTCTTCGACACGCCGCTGACGGTGGAGCGCGCGGCGGCGCTGGCCGGCTACGTGCAATCGCTGGCGGCCTGGTTCCTGCAGGAGCAGCCCTTCACGCCCTGCGAGGACGACTACCTGGTCTACACCTACAACCGCTTCCAGGCCTGCCGCTTCGGTCTGGACGCGGTGTACGTCGACCCGGCGAGCGGCGAGCACATGCCGCTGCGCGACCACATCCTGATGACCATGACACAGCTCGAATGGCACAGCGAAGCCCTCGACGCCACGCAGGCGCTGGCCCTGCTGCGCACCAGCGTGGAGGCCAACCGCAACGACGCGCGCTGGCTGCGCGAGCGGCAGGCCAGGGAACGCCTGCTGGCGGAGGTGGTGCGGCAATCGGCCCTGCGTTTCCGCAAGGGATGAAGGAGCGCCGCGACATGGGTGAATTCGACCTCATCGCGCGCTACTTCAAGCGCCCAGCGCGCCGCTCGCCACTGGGCGTGGGCGACGACTGCGCCCTGCTCGCGCCGGGCCCCGGCATGCAGCTCGCGGTGTCCACCGACATGCTGGTGGAAGGCCGGCACTTCCTCTCCACGGTGGACCCGGCCCACTTGGGCCACAAGGCCCTGGCGGTCAACCTGAGCGACCTGGCGGCCTGCGGCGCGTCACCGCTGGCCTTCACCCTGGCGCTTTCGCTGCCGGCGGCGGACGAGGCCTGGCTGGAAGGCTTCGCACACGGCCTGTTCGCCCTGGCCGACGCGCATGGCTGCGAGCTGGTCGGCGGCGACACCACGCGCGGGCCGCTCAACATCTGCATCACGGTCTTCGGCGAGGTGCCGGCCGGCGCAGCGCTGCTGCGGTCCGGCGCGCAGCCGGGCGACGACCTGTGGGCCAGCGGCACGCTGGGCGATGCGCGGCTTGCGCTGGAGGTGTTCCGCGGCACGCTCGACTTGCCCGCCGCCGACTTCGCGAAGGCACGCCGGCGCATGGAGCGGCCCGAGCCGCGCGTCGCGCTCGGCCAGGCGCTGCGCGGCATTGCGACCGCGGCGATCGACCTGAGCGACGGCCTGGTGGGCGACCTGGGGCACATCCTCGAGGCCAGCGGCGTGGGCGCCACGGTGGACGCGGACGCCGCCTGCGCCCTGATC